>JAAXZE010000030.1 GCA_012720075.1 Clostridia bacterium | reverse complement strand
TTTTTTGCAATAACAAGTGAATTTTATCACTAAAAATGTTTTTCTATCATATGTATTTGTAAGGGAGGGAATAGGAATGACGGAAGCCCAAATCATGAATTTAAAAAAAGAGCGAAGCAGACTTCTTGACGCTTGGCGCGTTGCCAGTGCCAGCCAAAAGAATTCTATTTTAATGCGCATTGCAGATATCGATGAAGAGCTTGAAAAATATCAGCCCAAAAAAGCTCCTAGCAACAGAAAATTTACAAAAAATAATATTAAATTATTAAAACGGGTATAGCCGTCAGGCTAATACCCGTTTAACATTTTAATGAGTCATTTCATAGATTACGTTGTGCCAGTCGTAAGGGCTGACCACCCAGTATTCCTTATCGGCCAACTGCATCTTTTCTCCCCAGAGGACAACCTTGGAAATTTCGGAATGATCAAGGTCCTTAAAAACTCGGTACAAATCCCACAAACCACTAACACCGATATCAGACTGAACGTTGGCAATAAAAATCTTAATCAGCTTGGGGATTTGAAGAAGCATTTTGGGCTGGGTTACTTTTTCAGCCAGTGATTGTAAGATAGCATCGTCTTTACTGGACACCGGGCGCACGAAAAGATTGGGAATATCAATATTTTCATTTTCGACATAGAGAGGACCGATTAATTCACTTAATTCAACCAGTCCCTTTTTATCAGCCACCATATGATATGGGATATTCACTTCCAGGCATTGGCTGAGGATTTTTTTAAGATTATCCACTCCGTATTTCAAGTATATTTCTTTTAAAGACAACATTTCTCCATTGACCCTGATATTGATATGGGTAGGAAAGAAAATGCCCGCTGATTTTTTATTGGTTTTATTGATTGAATAAATTGAGATCATTTCCAGTTTATTGTCGGCGATGCCTAAACACAGGATATTGGTATTTTGAGTCTTTCGATTTAAATGGAGGTCCTTTCTGGTTTCAGGAACCTTTGTTTCCTTCTGAATAGAATTCATGTTGTTATTGTTCTCACTATTACTTTTTGTTTCAAGGACTTCAAGGCTATTTTTTGTTTGCACATTTCCCTGTTCGGCATCATTTTGCTTTGCATCTGGGGCTGAATTATTTCCAAGGGCAACAACTTCTTCCTTAGGTAATTCTTCAAGGCTACTTTCCTTATCACCAGAATCCTGATAAGTTAGGGATTTGTTTTCAGCCTGCAGGGGTAAACCGGTTCCATTGACAAACATAAAAGTAAGACCGGTAATTAACACAAGGCTTAGGGACATTGCTATTATTAATATATTACCTTTTTTATACATATTAAAAATCACCTCAAAGTCGTAAGTGTTTAAGTGGGTTAGTGGGTTAGTATATTTGTCAGTAATTGTTATTTTTAATAGTATTGCCGGAAAATAAAAAAAACAGCCGTTGGGCTGTTTAATTACTTGTTTTATCCAGTATCTATTATGTGGTTTACAATAAACCTAAGCCTTGTTGTTGATTCTAGGCGCCAGTTGGTCATAGAGGATTTTGGCCAATCCAATACCCCCGGCCTTACTGATGTTTTCAGCATACTGCTGATCCAGCATATCCTGGAATATTTCCTCCCCCGTGCTTTTTTCCAATAAGCCGCCTTCGGGAATGGTAGCTCGCATTTGGGAAATCATTTGATGGATAAAAATGCTTTCAAACTGCTGACAGGCCTCCATAAGTTTAGCAGCATCGTCTTTTCCTTTTTCTACTTTGTTAAGGATTTCGGAAAATTTGCCTTCAGAGTTTTTTACTTTCCCGGCAGCCAGCGTTAAATTGTTTATTGTGTTATTCGGTTCGATTTTCATAGTAATTACTTCCTTTCTTATACAGGCCAGACACACAGGTCTGCCCCTACATTGCGGGCAGACGCATCACACCAACGGGCCGGCGTAGAAACCGGCCCCTACAATATTAATTACCATGAAGTCCTTCTATTGCGTCCGACATTTCTATTAAACTAACATTAATGGCCTGACAAGCTTTTTTGCCTGAATAGTTGTCAGACAGGAATTATTTACTTCTAAGTAGGTCTGACGGAAAATTCAGCCGTAAAGTAGATCTGACCTATAAATTATCCCAATAGGGCAACTGCCGTTTACCTGCGGAGGTTATTGGTCATCTGGAGAATTTCATCACTGGTTTGAATGGTTTTGGTGTTAATTTCATAAGCCCGTTGGGCAGTTATCATTTGAACCATTTCATCAACTACATTTACATTGGAGTTTTCCAAGAAGAACTGCCGGATAACTCCAAAACCTTCGTCACCCACGACTCCGTCCTGGGGCTCACCGGAAGCCGATGTGGGAAGATAGATGCTGCCGCCCTGTTTTTCCAGACCGCTGATGTTGGTAAACCGGGCTAAGCCAATAGTAGCAACTTCCTGTAAATCGGTTCCCCCGGCAGGAAGTACAAAAATTACTCCGTTATCAACTTGAATTTCAGCCGTATTATCAGGTATTTGAATAGGACTATTGCCATCATCCAATAAACGGTACCCGTCGGAGTTAATAATATAATTCTCGCCGTCAAGGCTGAAAGCACCATTTCTGGTATAACCGATGATGCCGTTAGGCAGCTGGATTTTGAAGAAACCGGCGCCTTCAATGGCCAAATCCAGCTCATTGCCGGTCTCCTGTAAAATACCTTGTCTGAAGTCCACCTGGGTTGATGCTACCCGAACACCGGTACCCATTTGGATTTGAACGGGCTTTTCGCGGGTGGAAGTTACTAAAGTTTGATAAAGAAGATCTTGAAAGTTTACTCTACTTTTTTTGAAACCTGTAGTATTGATATTTGATAGATTATTAGAAATGGTATCCAACAACGCTTGTTGGGATTTTAGACCGGAACTGGCGGTATAAAGGGAACGAAGCATAACTTTTCCTCCTTGGCAAATTAATATCGATAAGTGTGTTAGTGTGTTAGTGTTTAAGTTTTTGGTCTAGTGACGTCGTGTCACCGTGACATCGTGACCGAATAACCAATCTGAGTGTAATACACTATGAGTAATTTTTTGTAGAACGGTAGAACCGTAGAACTGTAGAACTAAAATCACATTGCCTTAGCCTTCAGTTTTTACGCTTTGCCTACATCATTTACAGCCTTGTCCAATGTTGAATCATAAGCCTGAACGATTTTTTGATTGGCTTCATAGGCTCTGAGATTTTTCAGGTAGTTGGTCATTCCTTCTATAGGATCGGCATTGGATTTTTCAACATAACCCTGCCGGAATTTGCCGGTTGCAGGAATTGGGGGATTATCTGAAGCAATTAGACTATTGCCTACTTTTCTCGGTTCAACTAAATCCACCATTAATAATGTATCTACATATTCCCCATCGACATATACTTGTCCATCCTCATGGATAACCATTTGTTGGCCCTGTATTACCAAGTGTCCTCTTTGTCCCAAAACCACATTGCCGTCTGCGGTAACTAACCGGGAAGCGGCATCCAACATTAGGGAGCCATTTCGGGTATAATAGTTTTCCCCTTGGGCGTTTTGCACAACCAGGTAGCCCTGGCCTTCTATGGCCAAATCCAGGTCCTGGCCGGTATGTACAAGCTGTCCCTGGATATTAAAATAAGTTACAACATCGTCTATCTTAACACCTTTTCCCAAAGTGCCGATAACAGATTTTGGCGATGTTGCAGGACGTTCATAATTAATCCGTTCAGCCAGCCGGGAATAAAATGATTTGAAAACTACTTCTTCTTTTTTATAGCCATTAGTATTAGTATTGGTGAGGTTATTAGTTTCTATTTCATTGCGCCGCATTATGGCACTTAACCCCGTGGCTGCGGTATATAAGCCTCTGAGCATTTTTGCACCTCCAGTTAATCCTGGTCAATTTATCTATTAAAACATTTTGCCTGTCACATTATTTCCAATATATATTATCGGTTGGTATGAGATAAAATTTAGGGGGAATTTCAAAAGGTTTTAAAACTGGCATTTTAAAGGACAGACACACAGGTCTGTCCCAACAATCATGGATACCATATGAAATGACGGCAGAAAAACCGTCATAACATATGCTATGTAATATAAAATGGTTAAATAACCTTTTTGGCGAAGCTTCTGCCGTCTTGGAGGAGATCAATGTTTTGCAAGGCGATGCCTGTTCCCAAGGCAACACAGGAAATGGCATCATCAGGTATATGGGTTGGGAGGCCTGTCCTTTCGGTAATGAGAGTATCCAAACCACTTAATAACGCGCCACCGCCGGTCATAACAATACCTTTGTTCATAATGTCGCCGGCCAGTTCGGGAGGAGTCTTTTCCAATACCTCCTTCACCGCAGCGACAACGGCATCGATGGTGTCGCTTAAAGCTTCATAAGCCTCTTCGGCCGTAATAGTAATGGTTTTGGGAAGCCCGCTTACCAAATCCCGACCTCGAACTTCCACCTTATCTCCTTTTCTTTTGGCAGGATAAGCATTGCCTACTTCTTTTTTTACTTCCTCAGCGGTCCTTTCACCTATCATAAGATTAAATTTTCTCCGGACATATCTAACAATGGCTTCATCAAACTTATCTCCGCCGATTCGAATGGATTTGCTGCATACTACTCCTCCCAGGGAAAGAACTGCAACATCGGTAGTCCCTCCCCCTACGTCAACAACCATACTGCCGCTGGGCTCGGATATATCTATTCCCGCTCCCAGGGCTGCCGCTACCGGCTCCTCAATAAGATAAGCCTGCTTTGCTCCTGCTGCCAAAGCAGCCTGGCGAACGGCCCTTTCTTCGACACTGGTTACACCGGAAGGAATGCAAACCATTACCCGAGGTTTGAAGAAAAGCTTTTTGCCGATTGCTTTCTCGATAAAGTATCGCAGCATTTTTTCCGTAACTTCGTAGTCGGCTATTACTCCTTCACTAAGAGGCCTTATGGCCACGATATTTCCGGGGGTCCTTCCCAGCATCCTTCTGGCTTCTTCCCCGACGGCTATAATTTGCCCCGTGTTTTTATCCAGGGCAACTACAGAAGGCTCATTTAACACAATTCCTCTTTTTTTGACATAGACTAAGACAGTGGCTGTCCCTAAGTCTATGCCAATATCCTCTCCGAAATTAAAAAACACAAAATCCCCTCCCAGCAAGCTTGTCCATCTATAAAAGGGCTAAGGTTCGCTTAATTTCATACCACCGATCATAAGGTAAAGAAACAAGCGAATTTCCCAAAGCAAAGTGCCGAATTGGCTATAATTACCTCTAAACATTATTCTACAAAAGCTCCTTTTTCCCTCTATAAAATTAAAAATAGTTTATAATTGTTGCCTTGGGCTCAGGATTTTTTCCGAATATTTGGTATTATCAATCCAAGTCTCCTTTATTTGTATTCATATATTTGCGCTTGGTAGCCTCTCCGCCCCGCAGATGCCTTTCGGCTTTATTCTTTTCCAAAACTTCCCGAACCTGTCTGGCCAATTCCTTATTAATAATGGGTAATCTTTCGGTCATATCTTTATGAACAGTGCTTTTGCTCACACCAAAAACTGCTGCAGTCTGCCGTACCGTATGATTGGATTGTAATATATACTCACATATTTCCAAAACTCTTTTTCGAATATACTCTTGCATATTTTGACCTCCCCCTTTTCTCTTCAACTAATGTATATGGGAGGTGTGGGGAAAAAATGAATCTATTTTAGCTTTTGGGTAATTCTTATGGGTCGGGCTGACGGCTCTTGGGCCATAACGCATGACGGTGTGACGTCTTTGTGGTTATTTTTTCCGTCGGAGTGACGTCTTACAAGCCAACCTGCAGAGGTCGGTCAAAAAATTCCCTATGTAAGCATAAAAAAGGGATATTCTTGCTTTACGCGATTTAACTAAGCAAGTAATATCCCCATAAAATATTTTGCCGACCCAAACAATTAACCTTTGAGACGTCACACCGTCCCAAAAACATAGCCCTTAAGCCGTCACACCGACCAATAATCTAAACCCCAAAGACGTCATTCCGACCCAAAAGCTAGACCCGTGAGCCATCAGACAGACCCTTAACTTTCACCCGTAAGATAATTATTCGGGTCGGTCCAATGATCCTTTTGCTTTACTCTGAAATGAAGATAGGTATTGACTTGTCCTATTATCTCGCCGTCCTTTACCCTTTGGCCCTCCTTGACCTGAACTTGGTTTAAATTGGAATAATGGGTCAAATAGTCCTGACCGTGGTCGATTTCAACTGTATAGCTTCCTTTTGTTTCTTCCACCAGTACCACTTTGCCTGCTTTTGCTGCAGATACGCCTGTGTTAGAATCTACCTCAATGTCAATCCCGGGATATAAGCGGTAATCTCCATAAAGCTCTGAATAGCTCAAACCGTATT
Organism: Clostridia bacterium; assembly: GCA_012720075.1. Classification (GTDB taxonomy): domain Bacteria; phylum Bacillota; class Peptococcia; order Peptococcales; family BICA1-8; genus JAAXZE01. The sequence goes on along the minus strand of JAAXZE010000030.1, from coordinate 89,632 downwards.
TTTTGATGACCTTCCCCTTAACAGGCCATATAAAACTAAAGGCTCCGGTTTCTTCATTTTCTTCTGCAGTTTCATTTGCTTGAAGGTTTATCTCAATAGTTTCAGCCGCTATATTTTTTTGGGTGTTATCTTCCATGGTGCTTTCAACGGGTACTATCTCCAATTGTTGAACTGCCTCTTCAGGATCAGTTTTCATTTCCTCCTCTTGAGGCTGAACTTCATTTTCAGCCTCTACCACTTCAGGGCCGGATTCTTCCACCGTTACATCAGCTACCGGGATTAGGTCGGGAGCAAGGGATAATTCCGGTTCTTTATCCTTACCTAAAAAATAATTAAGACTGACTGAAAAAATGAACAGGATAATAAGCAGGTATACCCCGTACCTTTTTAAAAAATTACTGTATTGTTCCAATATTTTACTTAATTTTTCTTTATTCATATCAATCACACTCCTTGGGTATATTCTTTCCAAAAAAAGGGGATGTTAAACGATACCGTAAAAACAGAAAAATACCTGACTGCCCGTCAGTCAGGTATTTTTCCTATTGAGACTCCTTGATAATAATGTTTGAGTATGTCATCATATTTTTTACCTTGTTTAGCAAAGCCATCGGCGCCATACTGGCACATGCCCACCCCGTGACCGTAACCTCTGGTGATAAAGGTAATTTTGTCGTTATCAATCTGCCATGTAAACCAAGTGGATTTTAAGCCTAATTTGGTTCTGACCTCATTGCCGGAGAACTTTTTCCCATTTACATTTAAAGTTTTTATTCTGCCGCCTTTGGTTTTTTCTACTACCTTAATGTAATTGTTTATACCTGCGCCCTGAAGTTTGGCGGCAGGTATTGCTTCCAGATCGGAGCCCAGGGCAACATCAATATTTCTAAGAGGAATGGTTTTGGTATCACGGATATGTTTGTCTTCATGACCTGAACAGGGAACACTCTTTAGATATGGAAAACTATATTTCCAGACATCTCCGGAATCTTCGGTCCTTAACCCGCCACAACTGGCATGATAGACCGGGTCAATGGGTTTATCCTCAAAAAGGAGAATTTGTCCCTTTGTAGCTTCCACGGCTTCAACAATTTTCTTTTTGTATTTAATATAATTGAGCCGGCCCCATTTTTCTTTTAGTTCATCATCACCGGCCCAAGCCTGACAGATGGCTGGGTTAGTAATGACATCGGCCAGGGGATGGTATTGCCTGATTGTTGGGTCAGGCTCGAGAAGCCGTTTATAAGCGTATGTCCGGGCTGCCACCGCCTGGGCCTTTAAGGCTTCTATGTCGAAAACTGCGGGCATTTCGGCTGCTACTACCCCCACAATATATTCTTCCAAATCCAAAGTCATTAGCTTATTAGTTTGGTAATCAAAAACATTTATTGTTTTTCCCATTTTTTCTATCTCCACCTTGGTATAATTCTTTTCCAGAAAAGATATGGTTAGAAGCGGGATAATGATAACTATAAAAACCATAAAAATAATTCCCCATAACATATATCTACTATATTTACCCATATATCTACCCATAAGCCACCTCGTTAACAAAATTGTAATGCAATTTTGTTAGGTTTCCCTTGGCAGAAGGGCATGTAGAGAAACCTGCCCTTCTACCTCGCTAGGTTTGGTTAAGGTTGTCTATTAATTCTATGAATGTAATCCGTAAAATAGAATAAAAAAACGGCCTACATAAGTAGGCCATTTTTTTGTCACTAGTAAATGGGTTTGAGTAAACTTATTGGGATGTATCTCATGGATGTTAAATATTTCCTGACGCATCTGCTCCTTGGAATTACTTAAAGGGATGCATCAATTTAAATTGGCATGCAATGGATACATCATGCATTTTACTTAAGAGCAGATGCATCTCCAAAGATTAACTTTCATCGGGTGCATCATTTAATAATTCCTTTCGATGTCACAGGCAACACGAAATCACGTTAATATTAACCTTAACCTAGCGCAGCGAAACCTTAACCTAAATAATGCCATGCATTACTTAGTCAATCCTTTCAATTTTTGCTCCTACCGAGCGCAGTTTGTCAACAATATTTTCATAGCCCCGGTCGATATGATGAACACCGTTGATTTCAGTATCACCTTCAGCAGCCAAAGCAGCGATAATAAGGGCTGCACCGGCCCGCAGGTCGGTAGCTTTGACCGGACAACCGTAAAGTTTTTTAGTTCCTTCTACTACAGCGCTTCTGCCCTCAATTTTAATATCTGCACCCATTCTTTTTAATTCATCGGCATGCATGAAACGGTTTTCAAACACCGTTTCGGTAATAAGGCTTGTACCATTGGCTTTAGTCATTAGGGCCATAAACTGAGCCTGCATGTCGGTAGGAAAGCCCGGATAAGGCAAAGTTTTAATATCAACTGCTTTAATTTGTTCACTTCCGATTATCCTCAAACAATTGCCTTCCTCATAAATTTGGGCACCGCACTCTTTGAGCTTGGCAATTACGGGTTTAAGGTGATCAATAATAACATTATCGAGAAGCAGATTGCCTCCGGTCATAGCCCCGGCAACCAAATAGCTTCCGGCTTCAATTCTGTCTGGAATGACGGTATGGGTTGTCTCACCCAACTCCTTTACACCTTCAATTCTGATGACATTGGTGCCTGCCCCTTTTACTTTACCGCCCATGCTGTTTAAAAAATTAGCCAAATCAACTATTTCCGGTTCTTCAGCGGCATTTTCTATAATAGTGGTACCTTCGGCTAAAACAGCTGCCATCATAATGTTTTCCGTTGCGCCAACACTGGGAAAATCAAGGTAGATTTTGGTTCCGGTCAGTTTATCAGCCCGGGCTTCAATAGTTCCGTGATCCAGGGAAATAGTCGCTCCCAATGCCTCCAGACCTTTCAGATGCAAATCAATGGGTCTTGTGCCTATAGCGCATCCACCCGGCATGGAAATTTTCACTTTGCCCATGCGGGCCAATAATGGTCCCATTACGAGAACACTGGCACGCATTTTTCGTACATACTCATAAGGGGCTTCAAAATTATTTACACTACTACTATCTATATCCAAAGTGTTCCCCTCACTGATTACCTTTGCCCCTAAGATCTCCAAAACTTCTGTTATTGTGCTGACATCAGCCAACCGGGGAACATCTTGTATCTTGCATTTTCCGGAGGATAATAATGAGGCCACAATAATAGGTAATACGGCATTTTTTGCACCGCTGATAGTAATTTTGCCTTCCAATCTGGCGCCGCCTGTAACGATGATTTTATCCAATAATTATTCCTGCTTACAAAACCCGCAAAAAATGAATGGTTTTGCTACAGGTTGCACCTCCTTCCCTAATATTAGTGTGTGAGTGTTTAAGTGAGTTAGTGTATAGAAATTGGAATTCTCCATTCTCAACTCTCCAATTCTCAATTATTTTAAGAATTGGCATTCGTGATAAGTATGTGATATTTGCTTGGTTATGTCAAGAATAATATTCGTTAAAATCAATCCAAATCCTTCCTGAAAAATGCGATTATCAGTATTCCTGAAAGATAAGGGGGGCTCCGATGTGTATATAAGTAGTATCATCCATTGAATGATAGCGCAAGGCAACATTTAAATTAATTTTTTTACCTTCTACATCTAAGTATTTATGGCAATAAGGGGTGAAGCCGCTCAAGCTTAATAGCTCATGGGTGAAAATCCCCTCCTTAACCCTGGCCTCTACGGCATTAAAGGCTAAATCCGCTTGTGCTTGTAAATCTTCTTGGGTTAATTGACCGGCTAATGTTCCGACAATTGTAACTCCCACATCAGTTCTTATGTTTTGTTCCTGAAACACTTGATTTACCAGTTGATAATATTTTCTGCCGTTTTTCAAATCATCAAGAATGACTTGAATTCCCATAAACGTTCCGGATTCTGCGCCTTCCCATTGGAGGCTTTGCAAGGATAACTGAAAATAAGCGTTATCGTCCAGCACCTCAGAACAATAGACACTTATAAAATCAGCATACCGGTCGATGGTGCAGTCGGCCAAGCTTAAGCCCCATTTATTCAAGATTTCCTCAGATAGGGCTAATAATTCTTTTTCGGAGATACCCTCTTTTTTTATTTGTGCCCAGGCTTCAATATATAATTCGTAAAAATCCCCTTGGGTAGCATGAAAACTTTTAGTAACAATGTCTAAATAATCCTGATGGGAAGAATTGTACTCATAAAGGGGAAAAAATATTAAGGTTAAAATTCCTAAAAATGCAATAACCGAGGAGTAGCTTTTCACAACAAACACCAACCTTAACAGTCTTCAAAATTAAATCTTTTAACTCTCCATTCTCAATTCTCCATTCTCCATTATCTTATTCTTTCCATTAATTGCTATATTATTCAAAATCTAATAGAAAAAGGGCAGACTATTTATTATAATTACTTTATTGGAATTAAACGGTGCGTACAAAGAAAAAAATGTGTTAATATTACCGATAGCAGCAAGCAAAACAGAGGTTGGTATTGGAAAAGCGAAAAAGAAAACCGGAGTGCGAACCATGAAAAAATTAGTAATTACATTGCTTGTCTTATTTTTTATCATATCCATAGGCTATGGGTTATGGAAACAGGCCCCGGAGAAAGTGGCTTTGATTCCTCTGGATAGCAGGCCCTGCAATACCCAATTTCCTGAGCTCCTGGGTCAGATGACCAATAAACAAATTGTTATTCCCTACAATTATTTAGATAACTTTTTAGAGCCTGCCGAGACTGAAAGTCTCTGGTCGTGGTTGGAAGCAAACGGGAAAAGTTTTGAAAAAATTATCATTAATACAAACCAACTTTTTAACGGCGGTCTTATTGCCTCCCGTGAACCCCAATCCTATACGGAAATAAAGGGAAAAATATCCCGGCTGGAAGCTTTCTGCAGGCAAAACAGGGGGAAAAAGATTATCGTAATAACCATTCTTCCCAGATTGCTGCCCAGTCAATTTACCCATCTTTGGGATTATCAAGAGCTTTTAATTGATTACGCTCAGCAAATAGATAAAAACAGCCTGGAGGGAAAACCTTTTCCTGATATTCCCGGGCAATTGCCGGAAAATATTTGGAAAGAGTATTTTAGTATTTATGAAAATACCTATGACTTAGTAAAGAGTTTAATTGAATTTACGGAAGAAGGTTTAATCGACCATTACCTAATAGGTCAGGATGATGCGGAACAATACGGCTTAAGCAACAAAATAATCCGGGATTTAAAGCCCCTGTTTAACGAAAAGGTACGATTTGTCCATGGTGCCGATGAACTGACCATGCTGGCTTTAGTCCGGGAGCTTGCCTTTAAAGAAAAACCAAATTTTACCCCGGGCTATACCAATAAAGAATTCCTAAATGTTTATTTTCCTTTTGAGGCTGCTCCATTGGAGGAAGTAATCAATACAAAACTTGATTATTTAGGTTTTTCCAAAGATGTCGGAGCGGATGTAAACTTCATTGTTCATACCGACCCCCAAAAGGTCGATGCCTTGCTACATATGCTGGAGAAAAGCCAAGCTTCTTATCTGGGTGTTATGGATATTGCCTTTACCAATAAAGGAGATATCGAGTTGCTGGAAATTTTGCTTTCTCCGGATAATTGGCCAAAGGTGAAAGGGTATGCAGGATGGAACACTGCCGGAAATACCATAGGGACCGAATTATCCCATGCAGCCGCCTATCAATATTTGGAGGAAAGATACCCAAGATTTACTAAGAAGGAACAAATTGAAGCTCTGGAGGCTTATATAAAGTTTAGATATATTAGGTTGGCGGAAGATTTAATATACCAGGGAATATTACGGCAAGAATTAAATGAAAGATTGACCCAATTAAATATTGATCCCCTTAATATAGGTGAAAAACACAGCACCGGCAATAAAATCCTGGCTGAATTATTTATTCCTTATGAGGAAAAGTTAAGACAGGTTTTTCTAGGGGAATATACTATAGGAAAGATAAAATTCCGGGTGGAAAATATTTCAGCCCTTATTGAACTGCCTTGGAGCAGGACCTTTGAAGCAAAGGTAGTGCCGGAAGTGACTATAAAGATAGAATGAGGGTACTTGTGGGTTTAGATTTTGCGTCAGATAAATACTTTATGATTATTATATTTAGTCAGATTTGACTTATAGGTTTAGCTTTTGCGTCTGACATTTACCTTTACGGTTAACATATTGGGTCTGACATTGACTGACAGGTTTTATTTTCGCGTCTAACAAAAAAATATAACTACTTTTCCGTCTAACTTACTGCTCAGTGAACATTTTGGGTCTGACAAGTAATTATCTGCGAAGAAGCCTTGTCAGACGCAAGAGTTTGACCCTTTAGCCATGTCTGTCCCGATAACTTTAAGCAAATGCAGTTGTCTGACGGGATATTTAACCCCAGAGTAATTATCTGTCGGAAAACTTTAACCTATTAGACAAAAATGTTTTCTTCATCCACCGCAGTATCACTGACAACCACCAAGCCAATATCACCGGTATAATCATCACCGTCTACCAGCGTAAATTCCAAACCGTTATCTTTTGCAAGGTTTATATAATCCATGGCGGACGAAAGCTGAACGTCATTGGAAACAATCAGTCTTTTAGCCCGCTTGTCCCGAATGGCGTCTAAAATTTCTTTATATGTTCCTTTCTCCGTCACTTGCTTCTTGGTTAGAACCTTAAGAATCCTTTCCCGGAAGCACCCGAGATAAATCTTTTTTTCTTCACTTTTTAGTTCAGGGGTTCCATGAATTCCTACTTCTAAAAATTTCTCCAGTTCGGATTTTTCCATTGTATCCTCCCATATTTCTTTCGGGTTATTATGGGGTCGGCATGACGGCTTTCACGCAAACTTTTCAAGTCCGCATGACAACTTGGAAGCCATTTTTGGGGTCTGCATGACGGCTAATTGGTTTCATTTTCCGTCAGCCTTTTGTTTTTTATTTATATAATTAGTATTGGTTTTAAACCTAAAACAGATATACCGCAGTCTATATATATAGACTGCGGTGTATCTGTTTTAGGCTAATTGCTTAGCACAATAAGCAATTTTTTATTCTATTAAATTTACAAATATCCCTTCAAGGAATATTTTCCTTTGCTAAAAACAATTAACCTTGCCCCGCTGCCTTAAGTCTTGCCAAAGCCCGTTTTAAGGCCAATTCAGCCCTTAATACGTCTATGTCCCCTTTGTCGTGCAACCTTTTTTCAGCCCGTTCTTTAGCAGCCTGGGCTCGTTTGACATCAATTTCTTCGGCCAACTCAGCGGTATTGGCCAAAATAGTGGCCTTATTGTCGGAAACCTCCAGGAAACCGCCGCTAATAGCCATCTTTTTATAATTGCCGTCAACTTTATATTTTACTACTCCCGGCTCTAAACCGGAAATGATAGGAGCATGGTTAGGTAAGATACCCATATAGCCTTCAATAGCAGGTACAATTAAAGAAACAATTTCTTCCGATAATACCATGCGTTCTGGAGTCACAACCTCCAACCTGAGGGTTTTGCCAGCCATCACGCTTTACCCCCTATCTCTCTTAGCTCTCTCTACAGCCTCATCAATTGTACCACAATAGAGGAAGGCGTGTTCGGGCAGATCATCATGCCGACCTTCTAATATTTCTTTGAAACCACGGATTGTTTCTTTGACAGGTACATATTTGCCTGGGGAGCCGGTGAAGGCTTCAGCTACGAAGAACGGCTGTGACAAGAAACGTTGTATCCGTCTGGCCCTGGCTACTATCAATTTATCTTCGTCGGACAATTCGTCCATACCTAAAATAGCTATGATATCCTGCAGCTCTTTATATCTCTGCAGTACTTTTTGAACATCACGGGCTACTCGATAATGCTCTTCCCCTACTACATGGGGATCCAAGATTCTGGAAGTTGAATCTAAGGGGTCCACCGCAGGATAAATACCTAACTCAGCAATGGAACGGGACAAAACGGTAGTAGCATCCAAGTGGGCAAAGGTTGTTGCCGGTGCAGGGTCTGTCAAGTCATCAGCAGGCACATAAATCGCTTGTACCGATGTGATTGACCCCTTCTTGGTTGAGGTAATCCGTTCCTGTAAGTTACCCATCTCGGTAGCCAAAGTAGGTTGATAACCAACGGCAGACGGCATCCGTCCTAAGAGAGCAGATACCTCGGAACCTGCCTGGGTAAACCGGAAGATGTTATCAATGAAGAGCAATACGTCCTGTCCCTGTACATCCCGGAAATACTCGGCTATGGTTAAGCCGGTGAGACCTACCCGCAGACGGGCACCGGGAGGTTCATTCATTTGCCCGAAAACCAGTGAGGTTTTATCGATAACCCCGGCTGCTCTCATTTCATGCCAGAGGTCATTACCTTCACGGGTCCGTTCTCCAACGCCTGCAAATACCGAATAACCACCGTGCTCATAAGCAATGTTACGAATCAGCTCTTGAATTAATACTGTCTTTCCAACGCCGGCACCACCGAAGAGACCGATCTTTCCACCTTTGGAGTAGGGAGCCAAAAGGTCAATAACTTTAATACCTGTTTCCAAGATCTCGGTTGCCGGTGATTGTTCCTCAAAGCTGGGAGCAGGGCTGTGGATTGGCCAACGTTCTTTGTATTCAACAGGACCTTGCTCGTCAATTACATCCCCTACAACATTGAAAATGCGACCCAAAGTTCCTTCGCCTACGGGAACAGTGATAGGCTGCCGGGTGTCCACGGCTTTCATACCCCGGACCAAACCATCAGTGGAGGACATGGCAACACAACGAACAGTATTATTGCCCAAGTGCTGCGCTGCTTCCAAAGTTAGATTAATCTTGACGGATTTATCATCCTGGTCTTCGGCCCGAACCACTATGGCATTATAGATATCCGGTAATTGACCGGGTGGAAATTCTACGTCTACTACCGGACCTATGACCTGTAAAATACGTCCTACGTTCAATGTTTCGTGACCTCCTTTGTAAGATAGTGACTGGTGACTGGTAACTAATGACTAGTGTTATGCCGTGTTATGCTAGCTACTAGTTGTCACTAAAAAAACACAATTCAGAGTTTTTCTGTGTTTAAGAAACTATCCAGTTTTTCGGCATTCAGCCCACTTTAGCTTTGGTCTTAGGCCTGCTAACCGGAAAGGGCATTGGCACCGCCGACAATTTCGGCAATTTCTTGGGTAATGGCGGCTTGACGAGCCCTGTTGAAGCTTAAGGTCAACTGTTCAATTAATTCAGCAGCATTGTCGGTAGCCGAACCCATAGCAGTCATGGTTGCACCATGCTCACTGGCTTTGGCTTCCATCAAAGCACTAAATATTTGATTGATAAGATATAACGGAAGTAATTGGTTTAAAACCAATTGAGGATTAGGATCAAAGAGGTAATCCAGTTCTCCCTCGGTTTTTTCCTGAGGGGCTTCTATTGGTAACAGTTTTTTAATAGTCGGTCTTTGGGATATGGCATTAATAAACTCGGTATACACAATATATACTTCGTCATATATGCCTTCCGTATAAAAGGTTTTTACCACCTCAGCCAATTCTTTGGCTTCAACCACAGTAGGAACATCGGAGATGCCCAAGAATTCACCTTCTATCCGGTAGTTTCTCTTGCGGAAAAAATCCCTGGCTTTTCTACCTACTGCCAGGATGCCGACTTCCTGATCCCGGTGCTGGGCCATGGCTACAACCGCTTTTTTGATAACATTGGCATTGTAGCCGCCGGACAAGCCTTTATTGGCTGAAACCACAACAAAGCCGACTTTCTTTGGCTCCCGCACTTCTAACAGAGGATCCTTGAAATCAGGCGAGGAAGCCACTAAACGGGACAGAACTTCTTTTAATTTGGCCGAATATGGCCGAGCAGCCACAACCGCCGTTTGAGTTCTTCTAAGCTTGGCTGCGGCCACCATCTTCATAGCCTTGGTAATCTGTTGGGTGCTTTTTACACTGCGTATCCTTCTTTTAATATCACTAACGGTTGCCAATCATTTCACCACCTTCTCATGGGGCTTCAAGGTCAGGCCTGGAAGGTATCCTTAAATTCTTTAATGGCTTTTTTCAATGCTTCTTCCGTATCTTCTTTTAGTTCACCCGTTGTTTTGATGGCTTTAAGCACCTCATCTTTATAAGAGGAGTTTTTAAGGTATCTCATTAGCCCTTCTTCAAATTTTCTAACCTTTTCAACAGGTATATCATCCAAATAACCGTGGATACAGCAATAAATAATTACAACCTGTTCTTCAACGGCCATTGGCTTGTATTGATCTTGCTTCAAAATCTCAACTATTCTTTCACCGCGGTTTAGTCGAGCCTGGGTAGCTTTATCCAAGTCGGAACCAAATTGAGCAAATGCTGCTAATTCCCTATACTGAGCAAGTTCCAACCTTAAGGAACCGGCTACCTTCTTCATGGCTTTAATCTGAGCCGCACCACCTACACGGGATACGGAGATACCTGGGTTGATTGCAGGCCGTACACCGGAATAGAATAAATCGGATTCCAGGAAGATCTGACAGTCGGTGATTGAAATAACGTTTGTAGGAATGTAAGCCGAGACGTCCCCTGCCTGGGTTTCAATAATGGGTAGCGCCGTCATGGAGCCACCGCCCATCTCGTCATTTAATTTTGCCGCACGTTCCAATAGACGGGAGTGGAGATAGAAAATATCACCAGGATAAGCTTCCCGACCAGGCGGGCGCCGTAACAACAGGGACAATTCACGGTAGGCAACGGCTTGTTTGGACAAATCGTCATATATAATTAAAACATCTTTGCCGTTGTACATAAATTCTTCACCCATGGCGCATCCGGCATAAGGTGCAATATAAAGGAGAGGCGCTGGCTCGGAAGCGGTGGCAGCGACAATTATGGTGTAATCCATAGCTCCGAACTGCTCTAATTTGTTATAAACACTGGCCACCGTAGATGCTTTTTGACCGATGGCAACATATATACAAATAACGTTCTGGCCTTTCTGATTAATGATGGTATCTATGGCAACAGCGGTTTTACCGGTTTGGCGGTCACCGATGATCAATTCCCGCTGTCCTCTACCAATGGGAACCATGGAGTCAATAGCCTTTAAACCTGTTTGTAAAGGCTGGTGAACTGATTTGCGGTAAATAACGCCGGGGGCCGGACTTTCAATGGGTCTAAACTTATCGGTAATAATCGGTCCTTTGCCATCTATAGGTTGACCCAGGGCGTTAACTACCCGTCCGATAAGGGCTTCTCCAACGGGAACTTCAACAATTCTTCCGGTTCTTTTTACTTCATCCCCTTCTTTAATCTGGGTAAAGGGGCCCAGGATAACACAGCCGATGTTATTCTCTTCCAGGTTTAAGGCCATACCGTAAACACCGCCGGGGAATTCCAGCATTTCGCCGGCCATGGTGTTTTGCAGACCGTAAACTTGGGCTATACCGTCACCAACCTGAATAACGGTACCTACATTGGAAACTTCGACCGCTATATCGTAATTTTCAATTTGCTTTTTTAGAATGGAACTAATTTCATCTGGTCTAATACTCATTTAGTCCCTCACCCCAATCTTGAAAACTGTATATTACTCAAGTTTTTCTTTAAAATGCTTAAGCGTTTGATAACACTGCCGTCGATTACTTTATCACCCATTTTCACTACCAAACCGCCTATCAAACTGGGGTCTACAACGGAATGAAGACGGACCTTTTTACCGCTCATCGCCGAAAGTTTTTCCACCAGTTCATTAAAGTCCTTATCGGTAAGAGCTACAGCCGACCGGACTTCCGCATTAATAATATTGCGGGTGATATCAGCCTGCTTTTTGTACTCGGAAACTATATCCGGAAGAAAAGCTTCCCGCTTTTTATCAATAATCAGCATCAATAGGTTAGCCACCATGTTGGATAAATTTTTTGCCAATAAGTCCTTAACTACTTTCTTTTTATCTTCCGATAATACCTGTTGGCTGTACCAAATATGTTGAAGATGTTCATCGGAATTTATTGCATTAAGACAGTCATTTAAATCTTTTTCATAAAGGTCAATGGCATCTTTTTCATGGGCAATCTGGAGGAGGGCTTGTGCATAGCGTTTAGCTACCGTTTTGTTATTCACTGTATTTCCCCTACCTCTTTAACAAAGTCTTTGACCATCTTTTCATGATCGTTGATATCTATGCTCTTGGCTATTATCTTTTCAGCGGCTAAAACAGCTAAAGACGCTACTTCGTCCCTTAATTGGGCTAAAGCCTTGGCCTTCTCCAAGCGAATTTCTTCCTGGGCTTTAGCACTGACTTTTTGAGCTTCAGCCTTGGCCTGGGCAATTATTTCATTCTTAGTTTCTTCACCTATTTTATTAGCTCGGGAAATTATTTCCTGGGCCTCCGCTTTAGCATTCTGCAAATGAGTCATATATTCTTCTTTTAATTTTTCTGCTTCCACTTTTGCTTGGGCTGCCTGGTCCAGGTTGCCGACAATTTCATTCTTTCGATCGTCCAGCATTTTAACTACTGGTTTGTAGAGGAATTTATTTAAAACGGCTACCAAAATAAGAAAGTTTATGATAGCCCATACTATGTCAGGAACATGAATGCTCATTAATTGACCCCCTCTCGTTACCGGGCTTTAAAATATCACGGAGGCGATTGGAAAAGCTCCAATCGCCTGCCCTAGGCCCTTTTACCTCAGATCTTACCTAAAAGTAAGAAGGCAATCAGTAAACCATAAATAGTCAAAGCTTCCATAAATGCTAAGGAAAGAATTAAAGAAGTACGAATTTCACCAGCAGCTTCAGGCTGACGGGCAATTGCTTCCATAGCTTTTCCTGCTGCATTACCTTGTCCTAAAGCAGGAGCTATCGTAGCGATAGCAACGGAAAGGGCAGCAGCCAAACCAATTAAGCCAACACCAATATCCATAAATTTCCCCTCCTTTCTCCCTTATCAAATTGCAGTCAAAACTATTACTGGTATTGCAATATTAATGATGAGTTTCAGTGGCTTCCGCAATATAAACAGTTGCTAATAAAGTAAATACAAAAGCCTGTATAAAACCAAAGAGAAGCCCCAGAAACATCATTGGTAAAGGTAAAATCAGCGGTACCAAAGCAAACAATCCGGCTACAACCATTTCTTCTCCATAAACATTACCGAAAAGACGCAAAGAAAGGGATAATGGTCTCGTAAACTGTTCAATAATATTCATCGGCAACATTACAGGTATAGGTTGAACAAAATGCTTGAAATAATCCAATCCCCGTTCTTTAACACCATAAATTTGCACCGAAATTATTACCACCAATGCCAATCCCAGAGTAACACTCCAGGTGCTGGTAGGCGCTTTCAATCCGGGTGTATGGCCGGCTCCCGGCAATAAACCGGAATAATTAGACAGTAATATAAAAAGAAACAGGGTTCCCAATAAAGGTAAAAACCTTTTAGCCTTTTTCTCACCCATTACTCCGGCAAAGAGTTTGATTAATGATTCAACAGCATATTCCATCACATTTTGAATGCCGGATGGTATCCTTTTCATATTACGGGTGGCAAAATAAGAAGCTAAGCCTAAAATTAGAATAATTCCCCATGTGGTTGTGACTTCACTGGTGACAGGCAAACCAAATAAGTTAAATAAAATTTGCGGACCATGATCTCCGCCTGCTTCTGCAGCATAAGCAGCCTTTGCCCCAAACAAAATTATCTCACCCCTTTCCTGCCTAAAGTGTAATATACTAACAAATAGTTTTTAACCATAGTTAAACCAATGGCGGCTGCAACTAACATAGTTACATCCTTGCGAACCAAAAATAGGACAAAGACATTGATGAACTGTCGTAGTATAAAATCGCCGGTAAAGCCCCTCTTTATTTTTATGGTGGGAGAATTTTTATCCAGTTTTTTTAAAGACCGGAGGGAAAGCCAATGATTAACAAGGCTCCCGGCTAGTCCCAAACTGAAACCTATAATAAACGAGGTTAACATGACTATCATCCCATTTTTTATGACTCTTAGCCAATTTCCTGTGTCCTGTGGCCGGTAATTTAGATATGTAAATTCACTTCACAACCACAACATACTGTGACGCGATAACCGTTAAAATCTATTCCTTAATTTTGACTTTTATTTTTCCTATCCAATCTTTTTAGATTTTCCAACAGGCTTCTAAATGAAGCACCTATCCCCAGCAGTATACCTAAAATCAAAAAAAGGGGCTCGGAATTAAAATAATTGTCTAACCACATGCCGCCCTTAAAACCAAAATAAATACTGACAGCCATGGTTGAGCCGAAGGAGAGGCCAAAGTGAACATACTTGAATGCCCCTTTGTTATTAGCCATCTTTTCCTCCAAATTTTATTACAAGATAAAATTATCAAACTAATTTTAAATGTCAAGTTATAATTTAGCACATTTTAAACAATTTGTACAGGTTTTCACAAACAAAACCAATCTCTTGGACGAATTCTTATAAATTTAAAATAAAACTTCAGGGCTTCAATAATTCTGGAACATGATTTTCCATCACCGTATGGATTTACGGCCCTTTCCATTTTAGCATAAATTTCTAGATTTACCAGTAGATTATAAGAATGATAAAAGATTTTTTGCTTTTGGGTACCGACCAGTGCTACGGTACCCGCGGCAACGGCTTCCGGCCTTTCGGTGTTTTCCCTTAAAACCAGTACAGGTTTGCCCAATGCAGGAGCTTCTTCCTGCAATCCTCCCGAATCGGTCAGAATAAAATAACACTTGGCCAAAAGGTTGGCAAAAGGCTCATAATCTAAAGGCTCTATAAGATGAATCCTTTTATAATCTCCTAAAATTTCAAAGGCCAAATTTCGCACTGCGGGATTTTTATGGACGGGAAAAATAATTTCTATATCGTTAAATTCTTCATGCAATTGGACCAGAGCTTGAAAAATATTTTTCATAGGCTCTCCTAAGTTTTCCCGTCGGTGAGCGGTAACCAAAATTACCCGCTTATTAGCAAAATCAATGGCCTGAAGTTCAGAATGGTTAAATTTATAATCGGGTTTTACGGTAGCCAACAGAGCATCAATAACAGTATTACCGGTAACGAAAATTTGCTCTTCCCTTACACCTTCACCAATGAGGTTTTCTTTGGCAGTAGGTGTAGGCGCAAAATGCAAAGTCGTCAAACCTGCCGTCAGCTTGCGGTTAATTTCTTCAGGGAATGGAGAATACATGTTGCCGGACCGCAGCCCGGCCTCCACATGGCCTACCGGAATTTTATGGTAGAAGGCGGCCAGGGCCGCGGCAAAGGTGGTAGTGGTATCGCCGTGGACTAAAATCATATCTGGTTTTTCTTTTTCCAGTACCGGTTCCAGACCTTTTAACACCCGACAGGTGATGTCGGAAAGGGTTTGACCTGCCTGCATAATGTTTAAATCATACTGGGGCTTTATTTGAAAAAGGTCCAAGACCTGGTCCAGCATTTCCCGATGTTGAGCACTAACCACCACAATGCTTTGAAAATCTTTTTCCTTTTCCAGGGCTTTTATTAAAGGGGCCATTTTAATTGCTTCCGGCCTGGTGCCGAAAATACTCATTATTTTCTTCCGGGTCATAGAATCATTCCTTATTTTAGTGTGTGAGTGTGTTAGTGTGTAAGTGCTTAAGATTAATTGAGAATTGAGAATGGAGAGTTGAGAATTATTTAAGTTCTCAACCTCAACCTAGCGAAGCGTAAACTAGCCGACAAAGTTGGCGAAATCTTAATCTTCAATCTTATTCTCTGCGGCAATGTAGATACAAAGCATTGTTCTCAATCTGCAATTACCTGGTGAGATATCCTTTGTTAATGAGCTTTTGAATATGTTCTTCCAGCATAGCGCCTATATCCACGTTATAATATTCCTCCAGCACATACATCATAGAAACAGCGGTCTGGGCAACATCCAAAAGCTCCCTGGTTATCATCTTCATAACTTCTTCTTCGGAAACAACATTCGACTCACCGCTTAATCCCCGAAACTTTCCTATGGCTTGAGCCAGTTCCCCGGCTTCCTCCATTAGCTTTAGGGCTGTTGACTCCATGGTAGGAGCGAGATTATTAAGTTTCGGCAATGCTATAACTTTGTGTTCCAATGGTATTCACCCCTTTTTAGTGACCGGTGGCCGGACTTATGTGTTAACTTTTTTGGTCTTGTGCCCAGTGTCCAGTGACCAGTACCCAGTAATAATTAAGTGTGTTAGTGTGTTAGTGTGAATTCTCAACCTTAATCTAGCGTAGCGAAACCTCAACCTTTTTTACTGTAGAACGGTAGAACTGTAGCACTGTAGGACTACAATTTTAACATCACCCTTATTTGCCCCATTCTTGTATCGCAATTTTTGCTTCTTTTAGAATATCTAAAGAAAGCTTATCCGGATAGCCAGTCTGATATACTATTTTTACTATTCCCGCATTGATTAGCATTTTGGCGCACAATACACAGGGAAAGGTTGTCGTATACAGGGTAGCCCCCTTTATGCTGACGCCATGGACTGCAGCCTGAATAATGGCGTTTTGTTCGGCGTGGATACCCCGGCAAAGCTCATGCCGCTCTCCTCTAGGAATGTGCATTTGTTCACGAGTGCAACCTGTCTCCGAGCAGTGCAAGAGACCTGAAGGGGCGCCGTTATAGCCGGAAGACAGGATATGCTTATCCTTGACAATCAGCGCTCCCACCTGTCTCCTCAGACAAGTGGACCTTTTGGCCACCACCTGCGTTATCTCTAAAAAATATTCATCCCAATCAGGACGCATAAAAGCACCCCCGTTTTTACTTCTGGGCTAACATTTTGGGTCCGCCTGACGTCTCCTAAGCTATTCAGAATGTCAGCATGACGTCTCTGTGGTTTATATTTTCCGTCAGCCCGATATTTAAAGGAATAGCTTCAGTATTAATATAAAAAACTTAATCGCTGACGTGCATTTTAACCGGTAAGCCGTCATGCTGACCCAAATAAATATCCCTTAAGCCGTCATGCTGACCAAAAAATTAACCCGTGAGCTATTTGGTTCCGAAAAGCCTATCCCCTGCATCACCCAAGCCCGGTACTATGTAACCATGATCATTAAGCTTCTCATCAACGGCTGCTACATAGATATTGACATCGGGATGCTCGTCCTGCACTCTTTTGATTCCCTCCGGAGCGGCAATCAAACATGTAAGCTTAATATTTTTGACACCCCGTTCTTTAAGGAACCTGATTGCCGCTGCAGCTGAGCCTCCTGTGGCCAGCATAGGATCAATAACGATTAATTCCCGTTCTGTTAAATCGGTTGGCAATTTGCAGTAATATTCAACAGGCTCCAAGGTTTCCGGATCCCGGTATAACCCTATATGACCGACTTTTGCGGCAGGAATAAGTTTCAGCATACCGCCGACCATACCTAAACCTGCCCGTAAAATAGGTACAAAAGCCACCTTCCTGCCCGATATTACTTTGCATTTTGCTTCACCAACGGGAGTCTTTACAACAACATCCTCCAGAGGCAAATCCCGCGTTACTTCATAAGCCATCAACATAGCTACTTCTTCAACCAATTCACGGAATTCCTTGGGACCGGTTTCTTCTGAACGAATATAGGTAAGTTTATGTTGAATCATAGGGTGATCTAATACAAATACTTGGGACATAATTTTACCTCCTTCTTGGTAACTGAAAAAAGTGTTTAAGTGTGACTGGATTTAGGTGACTTATTGGGTTGTATCTCATGCATGAAAATCATCCCTGACGCATCTGCATCTGAGTATAGCTTAAAGGATGCATCAATTTAAATTGGCATTCATCGGATGCATCATGCATCTTCCTTGTAAGCAGATGCATCCTCAAAGGCTTACTTTCATCGGATGCATCCGTTAATGCTACCTTTCTATGTCACGGTGTTGCGGTGACACAATATCACTATAGCTAGTATTGAAACAGTGGGAATTTCTGGGTCAGGGCCTTGACACCTGCTTTGGCTTCATCAATTTTTTTCTCAACAAGAACGGTGTTGATTAGATTAGCTATTTCAGCCATCTCGGCAGTTCCCATACCCCGCGTTGTTACCGCCGGTGTACCAATGCGGATGCCGCTGGTCACAAAGGGACTTTCCGTGTCAAAAGGAATTGTATTTTTATTTACGGTGATTCCGGCTTCATCCAATAATTTTTCGGCTTCTTTGCCGGTTAGCCCCTTAGGTCTTAAATCTACCAGCATAAGATGGTTGTCGGTACCACCGGAAACCAGCCGGAAACCTTTTTCCTGAAGATTTTGAGCCAAAGCCTGCGCATTTTCCAATATCCGTTGCTGGTATTTTTTAAATTCCGGTTGCAATGCCTCATGGAAGGCTACCGCTTTGGCGGCAATGACATGCATCAGCGGTCCCCCTTGAATTCCCGGGAAGATGGCCTTATCAATATCCTTGGCAAACTCTTCTTTGCAAAGGATTATGCCGCCCCGGGGACCCCTTAAGGTTTTGTGGGTTGTAGTAGTCACAAAATGGGCATAGGGAATGGGACTGGGATGAAGTCCCGCCGCAACCAATCCCGCGATATGGGCCATATCCACCATTAAATAAGCTCCAACGGCATCAGCAATTTCTCTGAACTTGGCAAAATCGATTACCCGGGGGTAAGCGCTGGCCCCGGCAACAATGAGTTTTGGTTTTGCTTCTTTGGCAATAGCCATTACCTGATCATAATCAATGGTTTCCGTTTCTTTATCAACGCCATAGGCCACAAAATTAAAATACATACCCGAAAGGTTGACAGGACTTCCATGGGTCAGGTGACCGCCATGGCTCAAATTCATTCCTAATACCGTATCACCAGGTTTAAGAATGGCAAAATATACGGCAGTATTGGCCTGGGCCCCCGAATGGGGCTGCACATTAACATGTTCCGCTCCGAAAAGCTTTTTGGCCCTCTCTCTGGCCAGGTTTTCAGCTATATCAACAAACTCGCAACCGCCATAGTATCTTTTGCCGGGATATCCTTCGGCATATTTATTGGTCATTACCGAACCTTGGGCGGCCATGACCGCTTTGCTGACAAAATTCTCGGACGCAATCAATTCAATTTTGTTATGCTGCCTCTCCTCCTCCTTAAAAATCGCTTCAGCTAATTCAGGATCTGTAGGCAATACAAATTCTTTTATGTAGTCCAAAATGGTATCCTCCTTTTTTTACTCATTGGGTTAAGCTTTTACGTCTGACTTTGCTTTTAAACTTTGCTATTAGGTCAGACATACCCTTACGTCTTACTATTCCGTCAGATTTTCTATATTGCCATATTTTTGCGTCTGATATAATATTTGGACTGTTTATTCCGTCAGATATTTCTACAGTTATCATATTTCAAACCAAATACCAGATTGTCAGACGGAAAAATCAACCCTTAAGCAATGGTCTGACGGAATAAATTAAAACCTAGTAGAAATTGTCTAACGGAATATGTTAACCTAGCGCCATTGTCTGTCGCAAAATGAAAACCTAAGAGCAATTGTCTGACGGGACAAATTAACCAAGAAGCAGTTGTCTGTCGCTCAATGATGACCAAAAAGCTACAAACAATATTTTGCTCTCTCACCGCCGATTAACTTAGGACGAGTTCGAGCCATGGTCAAATGGGCATGGCCAATGGATTTTATCTCAGAGCGAACCGGTACCGCTACTTTCCTTAAATGCATACCAATAAAAGTATCTCCGATATCTATACCTGCATGAGCTTTTATTTCTTCTACCACAACAGGCTTTTCAAATTTTCTATACGCAACTGTTGCCAGGGATCCACCTGCTTTTTGATGGGGTACAACGGTTACCTCTTCCCAGCCATACTTTTCCTGGGCCTCTTGTTCTACAACCAAGGCCCTGTTTAAGTGCTCACAGCACTGAACAGCCAAATAAATGCCTTGTTCACAAAGATAAGTCAGCAAACCGGAAAAAACCGCTTCAGCGATTTCGATACTGCCGGCCGAACCTATTTTTTGACCGGCTATTTCACTGGTACTGCACCCCACTACCAGGACCTGGCCGGCCTTAAGATTTGCTACCTTTAATAATTCTTTTACAGCCTTTTGGGTGTCAGATTTTATATGCTCAAGGCTAAACATATTCTCACCCCATATATCCTTTGACGGCATTTTTCGGGACCGTGCCCAATATTCAGTAACCAAAAATTATGTTTACCTTTTACCTTAACCTAGCGAAACGAAGTGAGCGGAACCTTAACCTTTGAAAATAAATAAGCCTTGGCTTATTTATTTTCAATCTGATGAATCTTTTCCACCCTTCTTTGGTGGCGGCCCCCGGCGAATTCAGTATTAAGCCAGACGTCTACAATATCAAGGGCCAGTCCCCTGCCGATAACTCTTTCCCCCATAGTTAAAATATTGGCATTATTATGTTCTCTGCTGGCCCGGGCGGAAAAAGTATCATGGCATAAAGCGGCTCTAATCCCAGGAACCTTATTGGCGGCTATACCGATCCCGATACCGGTCCCGCAGATTAAAATCCCTCGATCGAACTGACCGGAAGCTACGGCTTGAGCTGCCGGAAGGGCTATATCAGGATAATCGCAGGAATCGGTGCTGTTGGTGCCAAAATCCTTGTACTCTATTCCTTTTTTCTCCAAATATTTTTTGATTTCTTCTTTTAAAAGAAACCCTCCATGATCAGAACCTAGTGCTATACGCATTAAATCACCCCCTCTAAAAAGTTACCAACGACTGGTAATAAAATTCTTTATATATTAATGACGTCTTAAGACGTCTTGATATCAAGCATTTCTCAGTAATTACAAAGCCCCTGGGTGCTTGGGAAACTGCTTATTTTACATCGTTTTGGGACCCGTCCCCCACAATTTTGTTGAAGGCTTTTTCAATAGCCTCATATAATTCATGATAACACGCACGGTAACCTTCCAGAGGTTGCCCAAAGGGGTCGCTGATCTCTAAATTTCCCTTTTCATTTATATATTCCTTCAAAAGGAAAACCTTATCTTTTGCTTCAGGGACCATTGCCAAGATTTGCTGTTTGTGGGAATTACCCATGGTAAAAATTATATCAGCCTCTTTTACTAATTCAGGAGTAACAGGCTTAGACCTGAAATTTTCCAGGCTCGTTCCTTTTTCTTGGGCTACTTTTATGGCATTAGCAGATGCTGAACTGCCTTCCCAGGCAAAAGTTCCTGCCGAAGTCACAAAAAGGTCTTTAAACTTTTCTCTGTTTTCGGCAATTAATTTAAAAGCGATTGCTTCAGCCATACTGCTTCTGCAAGTATTTCCCGTACAGACGAAAAGGATTTTCGTAGCCATATATACCTCCTTGTTATGAAGTGTAAAAGTGTGCTAGTGTTTAAGTTTTTGAGTGTGCTGGATCCGTTCCCGGGGTAACCCTGTAATCCGGTCATTGTAATTGATAAATTTACATAAAGAGAAGCTTTATACCTATGGCAATTAAAATTAATCCGCTTAGCATCTCGGCTTTCTCTCCTACGGTACAGCTAAGCCTTTTGCCAAAGACCAGACCGCCGAAAGTCATTAAACCGGCTACAATACCCATTATTATAACAGTCAGAGTTAAATCAAAGTTTAAAGCCCCTAAACCCAAACCAACGGTTAAGGCATCCAAAGATACACTTATAGCCATCAAAATAAGACTAAGGGGATGACTAATTGAAATACAATCAAAACCGGAACCACAGGAAGGATCCCTGCTTTCTTTAATCTTCTTCCAGATGGTGTGGGCTCCGATAAAAATCAGAACTATTGCTCCAAAACTACTGGCAATGGGCCCGATAATTTTCCCTAAAATCTGCCCCAGGAATAATCCCGTCAATGGCATTATTACATGGAAAATAGCCACAACTCCGGAAACAAGGTATATTTGCCCTCTTTTTATCCCACATAAGCCTATCCCGATGGAAAGAGAAAAGGCATCTATTCCTAAAGCAAAAGCTATGGCAATAATCGTAATAAGATTCATAATGACCCCCTAAAATCTGTGACTGGTGACCGAGCTTGTTTGTACTTTTGGGCTATGTTTTTGGTCTTGTGCCCTGTGACTGGCTTTTTGTTCGCTGCCCTAATACAATTAGTCAACCTCAACCTAGCGAAGCAAAAACTAGTCAACGAAGTTGACGTAACCTTTAATCTTCTTTTCCAACTCTTCCAACATCCCACTTTTCCAACTGAAAATCGATGTCACGATGGCACGATGACACAATGTCACTTTTCTTAAATAGTTTTTCCCCCTGCCGCTTTGATGAGTCGATTCATCAAAGCCGCGCCGATATTATTATCGGGAAAACTTTCCCCATAAATTACTTCAACCTTTTTTTGGTCAAACCAGCGCAAAGTATCAAAAAGATTAGCGGTTATAGTTTCCAAATCATGCTCACTGCCTAAAACCTTGGTCAAAACATTCTCAGGCAAATCTTTGGGCAATGCTCCAATTAATTCCTGAGAAGCCATGATGCCGATACCCTTCCCTTTTGAGCTCTCCAATATGTTCATTATTTTATCAACCTTTTCCCGGGTTGAGCCTTTAAGTATATAAACATCGGCTTCCGGGGAATAATGGGTATATTTCATTCCCGGTGCCCTTGGCACGGCATCTAAATCATGGAGGACTGCATCCAGTTTTACTTCCCCGATGACACTCTCTAACTGCTCTCTGGTTATTCCACCGGGTCTTAAAATAACAGGCACTGAGCCCGTTACGTCTAAAACCGTTGACTCCACACCGACATTGGCTTTGCCTCCATCAACAATGCCGGCAATCTTTCCGTTTAAGTCCTGCCAGACATGCTCGGCCGTAGTGGGACTGGGCTTGCCTGACAGATTAGCACTGGGAGCCGCTATCGGGCACTTGGCCAATTCTATCAATTTTATAGCCACCGGGTGAGAGGGAAAACGAATACCCACCGTATCTAAGCCCGCCGTTACAATATCTGGAATTATCTCGGCTTTTGGCAGAACCAGGGTTAAAGGTCCGGGCCAAAAAACCTCCATTATTTTTATAGCTTTCTCAGGAATATCACTGGCTAATTGCCGGACGTTATCAACGGAACAAATATGTACGATAAGGGGATTATCACCGGGCCTGCCTTTAGCCAGAAAAATCTTCTCCACAGCCTTTTCATCCAGGGCATTAGCTCCCAAGCCATAAACCGTTTCGGTAGGAAATGCTATCACTTCCCCCGCTTTTAAAAGTTCTGCGGCCTCACTGAGTTTAGCCAAATCGGTTCCCTCACCCCGGATCTTCCAGATTTTCGTTTCCATTTGGTCCATCACCAACTGAATTTTCTTTAATTAATCTTAAATATTATATCACTTTAAATAAAAAAAATCGCCCCGGAGCGATTTTTTTTAGAGAAAAACAGACCTATAGGCCATTAGTTTTTGTTCATTCAAAAACATGGCCAATAAGTCAAAAATCTATTAAAAAACTAAGTGAGTTTTCCTGTAACAAAAGCATCGACCTTTTCTTTTGAACCTTCTGGGCCAATATAAACCAGAATATCCCCTTCTCGGATAATCATATCGGAATTGGGGGAAAGATACTCTTCGCCGCTTCTTTCAACAGCCAGCACGGTGGCATCGGTATGGAAACGGAAATTTACCTCTTTTAAACTTTTATTAATGAGCGGAGAACCCTTCGTTATTTGAACCTCATCCACTTTGGGCAAAATATTAATCAGCCGGGAGCTAAAGGTCATAATCTTTTTAATCTGGTTTTCGATGGCAATATCCAACTCCCGCCGCTTTTCCAATAACTCGGTAAATTCCTGTTGGGCCTGGGCCAATACCCTCCTCTGGTTAAAGTTTTCTATATACTGTTTGGCTGCTTCAGCATCCAAAACGATTATTCCTCTTCCCGCTACTACCTCAACAATATTCATGCTTTGCAATAAAGCTACCGCCCGCCGGATAGTCTCCGGGGATACATTATATTGCCCCGCCAAAGTGGAACGGCCATATAATTTGGTTCCTTGCTTATATTCATTATGGGCAATCTTGGAAGCCAAATCTACCGCAATTTGTTCGTACCGTGCGACTTCGGTTAAATCCTTATACTGGCTCATAATTTCCTCCTCAAATTCAAAGAAATTAACTCCACTTTATCCGCGAACAAGCCCCAGCGGTAATCTATCAGGAATGAGCCTACTTGGGCAAACAGAAGCTTATTCCCTGGACATGTGAGTTAGTCTTTCTATATTATACGAATTAGTTGAAAGATAAACAAGGTTAACAGGGGTTTTTATCAAAAATGATGTATTTTGCCGGAAACAACCCGGTCATGCCCGGCCCAATCCCGGATAACCTGGCAATGGGTAAACCCGTTGTTAATAAGCATCTCTTTAACTTTCCGCCCTTGTTTCCAGCCGATTTCCATGATTAACCATCCGTGATTTGCCAAAAACTTTTTGCCTTCGCCGGTTATTCTACGATAAAAATCCAATCCATCCGTTCCGCCCCAAAGGGCAAGAGCAGGCTCTTTTTTTACATCACCGGGAAGGTCTGCCATTTCAGCCGAGGAAATATAAGGAGGGTTAGCGGTTATTATATTAAAACTATTCTCCACTACGGGAGCAAATAAATCACCCTGGAGAAATTGAACTCGATCCGCAACGCCATTCAGTCGGGCATTGCTTTTGGCTACCTCCAAAGCTGCCGGTGAAATATCCACGGCGGTTACTAAAGCCTGAGGAAGATATTTGGCAAGACTTATGGCTATGGCACCGCTTCCGGTGCATAAATCCAGAATAGATAATGGGCCTTCCGTCTCTGCCGCTAAGTTTAGAGTGTGCTCTACCAGAACTTCGGTATCGGAGCGGGGTATTAAAACATGTTTATTAACTATAAAATCCAACCCCATAAAGCTGGTCTGCCCTAGCAGATACTGCAAAGGCTCGTCATTTTTCCTGAGTTCAATAAGCTTCCTGAACCGTGCTGCCTCATTGTCAGCTAATTTTAATTCGGGATAAGCCAGTAATTTAGCCCGGGAAAAACCTGTGGCCTTAGCTAATAACAGCTCTGCTTCTATTCTTTTTTCCGTTCCTAAAAAAATAGCCGCCCACTGTAACCATTGCTGAACAGTTTGCGGCTTATTTTGGTTTTTCATCAAATCTGTCATTCCTTTCGCTATTGCTCAAGGTCTATATATCAACTCTCTCTCAGTTCTCCATTCACCACTTTCAATTATTTTTAATAATTCTCCATTCTCAATTCTCAACTCTCCATTAATACTATTCCACTTGCTTTAATTTTTCAGCTTGATCGGTAGTTATTAAAGCATCTATTATTTCATCCAATTCCCCCAAAAGAACTTGGTCCAGTTTATGCAGGGTTAAACCTATCCGATGGTCCGTTACCCGACCTTGGGGGAAATTATAAGTGCGAATTCTCTCACTTCTGTCCCCTGTACCGACCTGACTTTTTCTTGCTTGAGCCAGTTCACCGGCCTGTTCGCTTTGAGCCCTTTCCAAAAGTCTGGCCCTCAAAACCTTTAAAGCCTTATCCTTGTTTTTGTGTTGGGACTTTTCGTCCTGACAGGATACTACCAAACCGGTTGGAATATGAGTGACCCGGACGGCCGATTGGGTAGTATTAACCGACTGTCCACCCGGACCACTGGAACAAAAGACATCTATTCTTAAATCATTGGGATCAATCTGCACGTCTACTTCCTCAGCTTCCGGTAAAACGCCTACCGTAGCCGTTGAGGTATGGATCCTGCCCCCAGATTCCGTGGTTGGAACCCGTTGTACCCTGTGCACACCGCTTTCAAACTTCAGCTTACTATAGGCACCCTGCCCCTGAACTAAAAATATGACTTCTTTAAAACCTCCCAGATCGGAATAATGGGCACTCATTAACTCGGTTTTCCAACCTTTATTTTCAGCGTAACGGGTATACATCCGGTACAAGTCACCGGCAAAAAGACCGGCCTCCTCGCCGCCGGCTCCTGCCCTGATTTCCATGATAACGTTCTTTTCATCATTGGGGTCTTTAGGTAAGAGCAAGATCTTTAATTCTTCCTCCAGTTTTTCCCTTTTTTCTTCTAATTCTTCAATCTCCTGCTGGACCATTTCTTTCATTTCCGGCTCAAGTTTTTCATCTAACATAGCTTTGGCTTCATCCAATTCGTTTACAACTTTTTTATAGTTACGGAAAGTTTCAACTATATCAGTCAATTCAGCCTGGGCTTTGGCATGTTTTTGCAGTTCAACAGGATTGTTAATTATCTCAGGATTACTCATCAGAGCATTTAATTCTTCATATCTATCTTCGAGATGTTGTAGTTTGTCAAACATTATTTCACCGACCTTCCTGTCCGCGACTGGCATGTTAAGTGTTTTAGTTTGAAAGTGTGTGAGTGTTTAAGTGACCCTCAGGTTAAATTGTTTGGTTCCGTGTCCAGTGACCAGGATTTCGTGACATCGTTCCATAGTGTCATTGTGACACTGTGACATCTAAAGCTTGAATCTAGCGAAGCGGAAACTAGCGAACGAAAGTGAGCGAAATCTCTAATCTTTAAACTTAATTAATTCTTTCTGTAGAACGGTAGAACTTTAGCACTGTGGAACTACATTTATTACCCTCAACCTAGCGAAGCGAAACCTTAATCTTACTATTATCTATTTTTCCAAGCCTTCCAACTGAAAATTGATGTCTAGGTGTCACAATATAGTGTTTTATCATTAATCCATTATTTAGAATGACCGACCCTGGCGGATCGGTCATAAATATCTAAACTATAGTATATACATGGCCTAGAATTTTTGCAAGGGAAAACGGCTATAAAAAAAACGCCCGAAGGCGTTATTTAAACAAACACAATATATGAGAATGTAACCAGGAACACAACAATGCTCATCATTACCGTCATTCCAATGGGGAAACGATAACGATCCTCATCATATAGTTCTTTAGGACCTGCCGCTGTTTGAGCAGCCCATTTAACAGGATTAGCAAAGAAAGGCAAGGTGCTCTTTAAAGCCAGCAGTAATTTGGCTGCCGAAAACTCCCGGATATAACAGACAATGTTCACTAAACCATAAACCGTTGCTTTGAAAGGCTTTCTTAAGACCCAATCGGTGTCCAGGGAAATAGTATCGTGGGTTTTTAATTTGGGTAAGAAAATCCA
This sequence comes from Clostridia bacterium, assembly GCA_012720075.1. Classification (GTDB taxonomy): domain Bacteria; phylum Bacillota; class Peptococcia; order Peptococcales; family BICA1-8; genus JAAXZE01. Next base: position 62,539 of record JAAXZE010000030.1, on the reverse strand, counting down.
GAACACAATCAAAGCCGCAGTTAATAACTGCACCGTATCAATAATATGGTTTAAGGAATAGGGATGGTAATCCACGGGATACGGCAAATATCTATAGAGAAGGTCGGGTACAACCCCGTACAGGGTACACAGCAATGCTCCTCCGGCCATAGCTACGTTCATATTCATTGGTATCTTAACTGTCTCTAAACCTTTATCTTTTCCAAAGAACATAAAGTAAAGCAGTTTTAAAGCAATAGAGAGGAAGGTACCTATGCTTGCCAAGTACAACAATAACTCTGCCGTTGGCAAATGGGCTTCAGCCGCAGCCGAAATAGTCATGGACTTACTGATAAACCCGTTGAAAATAGGTATCCCGGAAATGGAGAATGCGGCAATGGCAAAAAACAAAGTAACCCAGGGCATTTTCTTATATAAACCGCCCAATTCGGTAAGCTTTCTGTACCCCGTGGCATAAATTACAGCACCGGCTCCCATAAAGAGCAGGGACTTATATAGAATGTGGCTGTAAGCATGGGCAGTCGCACCATTAATGGCTAACTCCGTACCCATTCCGACACCGGCAACCATGAAGCCGACCTGACTGACTATGTGATAAGCCAGAAGGCGACGGATATCATTTTCCAATATGGCGAAAATTACCCCATATAAAGCCATGATGCATCCGGCCCATAGTAGTAAGGTGGTGCCAGGGAAAATTCTCAGCAAACAATAAACTGCAACTTTAGTTGTAAAGGAACTCAGGAATACACTTCCGGTAATAGTCCCTTCCGGATAAGCATCGGTTAACCAGGAATGAAGAGGCGGAATAGCAGCGTTAATGCTAACCCCCAGTAAAATCAACCAAAAGGCGGCATCTCCGGTTCCGGTAAGACTGGTTATTTCCGGCAAACCTTGATATACTTTGAGGAATATCCCGGCTAACAGCAGATTTCCCCCAAACAAGTGGATCAATAAATATCTAAAGCCGGCTTTACGGGACTGAGCAGTACCCCGATACCAAATCAGAAAGACCGAGGAAGCAGCCATCAGTTCCCAGAAGAAAATGAGGGTTACCCAATCACCGGCGAAAACCACGCCCAGGGAACTCCCGGCATAAAGAAGGCTGGCCGTTGCCTCTCCGCGGTTTTCATTATGCAAAGCATAAATATTGCCCAAGAAGGCTATGATGGTGAAAATTAGAGAAAAAACCCAAGATAAACGATCCACTTTCAGCAGCGTAAGTTCTAAATCATTAATAAAAGGGATGGTCCATACCGTTCCTAACGGAGTGTTGAAAACAGTGAAAATAGCTAAAGCAGGTGCCGAAACCATAACCAACTGGCGGAGGCGTTTAGGCAATATCCCCGCTAACAAACCGCCTATGATTAAAATCAACCCTGGATGTAAATTAGTCATGGTCTTCTTCACCTCCTGCGTAATAGTCTTCAGGCCGTTGAACAAATTCCTTCCCAAAGGTCTTGGCTCCTACTATCAATAGCAGGCAGCCCAAAAAACCAAAAATCATATCAAAGCCGATTACCTCGTGCCACCAAAACTCCGCATGGGGGTGAACAAATAGTACTTCTACAATTATCGAGAGTATAAGCACAAGTGAAGCAATAGTAATTACTTTTTTAGTACTCATTCTTACCACCCTCCCCCTATCAACTGGATACCATCGATAATGCTCTGCGCCGACATTGCTGCCAGATCATAAAAATGCGCTCCAAAGTTGGGTAAAATACCTAACACTATGGAAAAGGTGGCAGTTATTACAATAGGTATCAGCATATCCTTGCGGGCTTCACCGTAATGAGTAAATTTGTCCGATTTCTTAAAGAAGCCCAGATAACCCAACGGCAGCAAATAGGTAGAAGCCAACATGGCACTGGCAATTAAGACAACGATATAAAGCCATTGTCCTGTCTGTAATGCGCCCAATGCAATGTTCCATTTGCTGATGAAACCTACAATAAAGGGAACCCCGGCAATACCTAAAGAAGCTATGGTAAAGGCTCCAATGGTTATAGGCATCTGCTTGCCGATTCCATGCATCTCACTGATATTTTCTTTATGAGTTGTGACATAAATGGCGCCGGCACAGAAGAAGAGGGTAATCTTCATGAAAGCATGGGCAATAATATGAAACATGCCACCTAACAAACCGAGGGGAGATAACAGTGATACTCCCAATACCACATAAGACAACTGACCAACGGTAGAGAAAGCCAATCTCCTTTTTAAATTATCCTGATTCATTGCAATCAGAGAGGATGCTATGATGGTAAAAGCTGCAAACCAGGCTAAAACCTCAGCGGTTCCGATTTGTTTTAACAGTTCGGGTCCAAAAACATAACCAACTACCCTTAAAATACCAAAGGCTCCGGCTTTAACTACGGCCACGGCATGTAGTAAGGCACTAACGGGAGTAGGAGCAACCATAGCGTCAGGCAACCAGCCATGCAAGGGCATTACGCCGGCTTTAACGGCTGCACCAATACTCATCATGAAAAACATAAACTGCAGCATCCCGCGGGAAGCGTGGTCCAGTGTCAAAAACCCGCCGGCCTGGAAGTTGCCATGACCTACAACAACATAAGTCCAGATAATGGCAATTAAACACAGCTGTCCGGAAATTAAGGTATAAGCCAAATATTTTCGACCGGACCTGATTGCCTCCGGATTACGTTTATGAATTACCAGAGGATAGGTTGCAATAGTCAAGATTTCATAAAAAACAAAGAATGTCAGAAGGTTAGCGGCAAAGGCTATACCCATAGTTGCCGATAAACAAACGGCAAATGCGGCAAAATAGCCTGTTTGGTGCTTTTCGTGATGACCCCGCATATAGCCGATGGAATAAAAAGATGTTATCACCCATAAAAAGGAGGCTAAAGCTGCAAACAGCATTCCCGCCGTATCGGCCCTCAACTGAAGAACAATTCCTTTAGCAACATAGAGAGGAGCGCTTTCCAGCACCTGTCCTCCCAAAACCATGGGTAGCATGGAAAATACTATGGCTACTTTGCCAAAGGCCGCCAATATGGTCCAGGTTTCCCGGAGATTTCTATTTTTTTCTCCGGTCAAAAGAATCAGTACTGCCGCCACAAGGGAGATCAAGACTGCCCATAAGGGCCTGTAATCGAGTACAATTTCCGGTGCCATCTATAGTCCACCCCCTGGAATAGCAAACTGTATTACCTGTGTAACAAGACTTTCATTGAAGATGCCTAAGACTAAAATACCTATACCTAAAACAACAACAGGAACTAACATCTGTAAAGGCAACTCCAATTTTCTGCCTTTATAGATATCCTTATATTCTTTTTCGGCTTTTTTCATATAAATATTTTCAAGAACCCTGAAGAAATAAATAGCGTTTAATAAACTACTGATAATTATTATAGCCACATAAAACCACATGCCCTCTTCAATGGCACCCAATACCAGATACCATTTACTGAAGAAGCCCGCTGTCGGGGGAAGACCAACCATGGAAAGAGCGGCTATAATCAATGCTCCCATAGTTAACGGCATTTTTTTATTAAGTTCCATATAGTTATCTATTCGGTATTCACCGGTACGCCACCTTATGCCGCCGGCGACCACAAACAAACAGCTTTTCATGAAAGCATGGTTAATAATGTGCAGCACTCCCCCAATGAGAGCCAAAGAATTGCCAATGGCTAAACCAACCACGATATAGCCTATCTGAGCCACACTGGAGTATGCCAGCATCCTTCTAAAATCTTTCTGGGCTATAGCCATAACGGAACCAATGATAATCCCCGCTGCAGCCAATATGCCCATTACCTGTAAAGCTTTATGGACCGGACCGGCAGTAGCAGGCATGATGAAAAAGAAAAATCTTAGGGCGGCATAAGCCGGTACTTTACCCATTACTCCGGCGATTAACGGTGTTGCCGCCGGATGGGAATAGGTGTAAGCATCAGGCTGCCATCCATGAAGGGGAAAAGCTGCCATTTTAATGCCAAATCCCAACATAATCATTACAATAGCTACAATCACGACCCTTGAATCCAATAACGGGAGAAGCCTTTCGGCTAAATCCACCATATTTAGAGAGCCGGTAACCGCATATAAAAACCCAATACCTAAAAGGTAAAAAGAAGCGCCGATAGTTCCAACTAATAAATACCTGAATGCCGCTACCGTCGCCTTATTACCTCCGGCAGCTATCAAAGTATAACCGGCGAGAGAAGAAATCTCCAAAAATACATAGAGGTTAAAGACGTCACCGGTAATCATCATCCCTACTAGACCAACAGATAATAGCAAAAACAGCGAATAAAAAATTCCCGCTTTTAGCTTTGCGTAATCCTTGACATATGGTCCTGAATAAATGGCCACGACAAGCGCAACAAAGGATACTAAAATAGCCATGGTTGCGGACAGTGGATCTAAAACATATTCAATGCCCCACGGTGGTGCCCATCCGCCAAAATGATAGTGCCAGACACCGCCATTTAGGACACGTATCAATACAGCTACTGCACTTATATTGGAGACCAAAAGCGCAGCTATTGCCAGCCATCTGACCAGAGTTTTTGAAAAATAGGCTATAAAAGGAGATAGGAGGGCAGCCGCCAGGGGCACAACAACAATTAATGACGGAAATTGTTCTCTCATTTGTTCATCCTCCGTAGAATTTCATCTTCCTCCAAATCTCCGTAATGGTCTTGGATCCTCATCATCAGAGCCAAAGCAACACCGGTAGTGCTTAAGCTAACAACGATAGCCGTCAGCATTAAAGCATGGGGAAGTGGATTAATATAATGTTCGACAACATAATCAGTGCCCCAAATAACAGGTAAAGTTCCTCCTAGTTTTTGACCCAAAAGCAAGAAAAATATGATAACTGCCACCTGCATAATGTTCATGGCCATTAGTTTTTTCATAAAATTGTTATTGGCCAAAATCCCGAAAAATCCTAACAAGAAGAGTATGGCAAAAAGCCAGTAAATAAGAGAGTTTGTTAGAAAGTCAAGCATCTTTAAAAGGCCCCTCCTCTCCTGTTAAGGCTGAAAAAATAGCAATAAAGGTAGTCATGACGCAAATGGTTACGCCGATTTCTATTCCTAAAATGCCCCAGACATGCAATTCAGTCAGTTCGTGTACCGGAATAGGCAAAAATTCATATTCTAAAAACTTCCCGCCAAAGATCATCGTGGTAAAACCTACAGCAGCATAAATAAAAGTACCTATACCTGCCAGAATTAAAGCCATGCTGCCTCTGATGTTAAACTGGGCTTTTTCCTTTCCTTGAATAAGCTTGGACAAAATTACGCCGACAGACAGAGCTGTTCCGGCTTGGAATCCTCCGCCAGGGCCATATTCACCGAAAATCAAAACGTACACCCCATAGACAAGGGTAAAAGGTACAAGGACCCTAAAGGCGGTATCTAAAACAAAACTAATGAAACCCGGTTTCATTCTGCATCGTCACCTTCCTTTTTGCCCCGTAAGATCATAGCGGTTGCAATACCGGCTATAAAGATAACAGTAGTTTCACCTAAAGTATCATAGCCCCTGTAGTCAGCCAGAACACCGGTAACAAGGTTAGGTGAACCGATTTCCTCCATGGCATCTTCGATATACCTGGGAGAAACATGAACATTGGCAGGTGAATCTTTATCTCCTATCTGAGGCAAATCACCGGCTGCATAAAAAAATACAAAAGCTAAAGCGATAGTTAACAATGCTGCATATTTTTTCATTTAGCGGCACCTCCTCTTAAGTTTATTGAGGGCGGTGACCAGATAGATAGTTGAAACGACGCCAACCACTGCCTCGGTAAAGGCCACGTCTGCCGCTCCGACAATCAAATAGGTAAGCACCGCAAAATAGCTAAAGCCACCAAAGAGGATGATGGAAGCTAAAAGGTCCTTTGAAGTTAAAGCAAAAATACCGGTCGCAATTAACAATAGCAAGAGAATTGTTTCAATAATAAAAACATGCATTTGCCTAATCCCCCTTCGTCCACGGTTTAAGACCCGATCTGTAAGCTTCCCGACAAATAATATGGGTACCAATGGGATTAGCAAAAAGTATAAAGAAAGCTATGATCAAAAATTTCACACTGGTAATACTGAGTCCCTCATAGATAGCTAAACCGGTAAAACAGAGCATCATACCCAATGTTTCACTTTTACCTGAGGCGTGTAAACGGGAATAAAAATCCGGAAGGCGTAGGACTCCAATGGCAGCTACGGCTATAAAGAAAAAACCTGCCAAAAGAAAAATTATAGCAATAATAGTGCTAATCATTCCGCATCCCCCTTCCTTCCAACATATTTAGCTATGACAACTAAGCTGATAAAACCCAATATGGCATACGAAATAGATATATCGGCATACATATCGGGGCGCTTGTCAATAAAACCAATGAGAATTAGCAACAGTATTGTGTCGGCACCGATTACTCCCAGACCATTTAATCTGTCATAGACACTGGGTCCCTGAAAAACACGAAACATCATAGCAAAAATTACTATGCCTATTCCCACTATTAAAGCCATAAAAAAGTGATCCATGGTCACTTGACATGCCCCCTTTCTTTATAACTGCCTTCCTGATTCTCGCCGAAAACAGCGCTGACCCGTTGCATCATTTCAGCTTGTCCGTTTTCCAAACCTTCTGCCGCACCATCACTGAGGGCATGAATTGTATATACCCCGTTATCGATATCCATAGTAATTGTTCCGGGAGTCAGAGTAATGGAGTTAGCTAAGGTTACATGGGCCAAAGGATTATCCATAGGCCGCTTGAATTGAACAACCTGAGGATTAATTGGAAGTTTAGGGTCTAACACTATTTTGGCAACATCAATACTGGCTTTTGCAATTTCTTTAGATAAATAAATCCAGTAAAGGGCATATTTTATAAAAGGAAAATCAAAAGCATAAAAATACTTTTTGCCATCCTCGGAAGGTATGCGCAATAGGGGTAATGTGGCCCAGACAGTAACCAATACCGTAGCCACACCCATCGATAAATATTTTATTTCTGTCTTTCCGGACAATAAAAGCCAGAAAGCCATTAAAACCAATGATAAAACGATGCAGTGTTTTATTTTAGATGATCCAATAGAATTGTTTACTTTTTTCATCCGCATTACCACCTAAATAAAGTTGTTTTTAAATTATTGTAAAATTTTTTACAGCAAGAAAAAATAAAATATTACCTCCCTTCACACCAAATAAATAAAATAAAATTATAAAAAATCTATTTAAATGCCTGTCCCGAATAAGAAAAAAACCAGCTTGGGAACATGGCCGGTAAAAAAAAGATAAAAACCAAATATAGCATAACAGACAACTTTGCTGTGAGTCAATGTTTGAAGCCAAATCCAATTAATGGGTTAAAGAAAATTAATTTTAATATTTGCTAAACAACAAAAAATACCTTCTTTTTTTATTAAAAAAACAAAAAATTTTTTTAGTCCAATAAAAAAATATAATTGCCTGGTATGCTTGCATAAAAACATTCCTATTGTTATAAACAAAAAACTGCCGACAAGTGTCGGCAGAATTAAATGCTTTTATTGAATGCCATGTTTTTTCTTAAATGCTTCTACCCGACCGGCAGCTGCAACAGTACGCTGTTTTCCTGTAAAATAAGGGTGACACTTGGAACAAATTTCAACCCTTAACTCCTTTTTAGTAGAGCCGGTTTCAAATTCATTACCACAGGCGCAAATAACCTTAGCAACACCATATTTTGGATGAATATTTTCTTTCATTCGGGTTCACCTCTTTCCATCGGTATCAAAACACTTATTACATTATATATTCTTTATTTTTATGAGTCAAGAGGGAGTGCTTATGGCCTATATGGGTTATTTTGCAGGCCGATATTATGCCTTTCGGGTTATTTTTTAGGTCGGTATGACGGCTTACGGGTTAAATTTTTGGTCGGTGTGACGGCTCTGGGGTTAAAATGCAGGACGGTGTGACGTCTTATAGGCTAATTCCCTGGGTCGGTCCTTAATTTATACAGTTAACAGTGTGCTATCCGGGGAAGAAGCGACCGAAAAATCTAATTTTAATGAATTACAAAAGCTGACGGAAAAGTTTTCCCGGCAGACGTCATGCTGACCTATAATTTTGCTTAGAAGACGTCATGCGGTCCAGAAAAATTGGTCTTTTAGCCGTCAAGCAGACCGATTCTTTAACCCCAAAGCCATAATGCCATCCCTTAATCTTCTCTGTATGTCCCCACCGGTTTTGTGTAATTCCCAATTTCCACATGGGGCAATTCTTGTTTCAAAACCTCCAAAAAGGCGGGAACACCTAGCGGCTCTCCCTGGGGAAGGGGTATATTGGCTAAAAACCAATCGGGGTCAATATTAAGATTTCTGATTTGGATAGCTTTAACACCGGTGGTATTTACCAAATCCAGGAGAGCTTCAACTTCATCTTCACAGTCATTGACGCCGGGGAAAAACAAAAGATTAAGATATGTATAAACCCCTTGCCCGTCCGCTTCCTTTAATGAGGCCTTGACATCCTCAAAAGTATAATTCTGGGGTTTGTAGTAAGCATGATAAGTTCCCTTTCGGGCACTGTTTAAACTAACCCGCAAAGAATTTATCCCTGCCCGGCAAATCTTCTCAATCCCTTTTGTATAACCGGCATTGGTATTCATGTTTATGGTACCGTTACCGGTCTGTTCCCGGATTTTAATGATAGATTGGACAATTATATCAGCCTGTAAGGACGGTTCGCCTTCGCAGCCCTGGCCAAAACTGATGATGGCTTCCTGGGCAGTATTAAGGTGATGGACACCTAACTCCACAATTTCTTTGACATCGGGCACAAAATTAATCCTGGCTTGAGGTGAAGGGCAACACTCCGCTGGCTGGAGGGAAATACAGCCTAAACATCGGGCATTACAAGCAGGAGAAGCAGGGATACCCCCTTCCCATCTCTCATAAAAAATATTTTGGGCAGTAAAACAGCCGTATTCCAGGGCACAAAAGCTTAATTGCCGGATAATGCGGTTTTGCGGAAATTTTTCAACTAATCGGTTTACTTTTTCTTTTAGAACGGCGGTATTAAAATGTTTAGGGTTCCATTTATCATCGATGTCCGTAGGTCGAGCGGCTACATAAAAACGTCCGTCTTTATAGCCTACTGCGGTATAACCAAACAAAGGCAAAGGGCCGGCTTTTGCATCATTGACAAAAGCCGGCAGTAAAGTCCTGGTATAACCTTGGGGCAATAGTGCACCCACTGCCCACCCTTTTCCCCGGTATTTTTTAAATTGTCCCTTTTTATCCATGACTACTGCGGTACGATTCGGGATCAATGTCAGAGAAGTGCCTTGAGGCATCGGAATAAATTCGTCTTCCGTCGGCTCTACAAAGGAATTGCCTAATCTTCCTAAAGCAAATAGCCCGGGATGGTCAAAGGCGTTGCCATGTTCATCTGCATATACAAAATGGAACATCTTTTCTTACTCCTCCGAAAATGTTTGGTGTGATAGTATGTTAGTGCTTAAGTGTGTAAGTGTTTTAGTGTATGAGTGTACAATGATAACTTCTTTAGTAAGATGCATCCAAAAAATTATCATTCATCGGATGCATCATTCAGTATCACTAAATAGTAGATGCATCCCAAGAGACCGATTTCATCGGATGCATCAATAAAAAATGGCATTCATTTTAATAGTCATTGTCCCTCAGATAAATATATTTTAACGGATCTACCACTTTACCGTTCTCGTAAATTTCAAAATGCAGGTGGGGACCGGTGGAACGTCCCGTATTGCCCATTAAAGCTATCTTTTGACCTTTCTCCACCCACTGTCCTTTTTGGACAAGTATTTTACTGTTATGGCCATAAAGGGTCTTATAGCCATTGAGATGGTCTATGACAACGGTCCAACCGTAATTTCCTTTCCAGCCGACAAAGGTTACCTTTCCGGCCTGAGCAGCATTAATAGCCGTACCTTGCTTATTGGCCAAGTCGATACCTGTATGAAATTCTTTCCCCCGAGATCCGAAAACGGATGATAAAACTCCCACCGTAGGTGTATACATAAAGCTTCCTTTCTCACGGGATGAAATTTTATTGACGGTATTGCCGGCAATAGTAACCTGAGCAGTTATAGGGATTTCCAGAAAAGTTCCCTGTACTAACCGGTCGGGAAACCATATATCATTGGCAAATATTATTTGCTGGGGTAAGACACCGTAAAGAGCAGCAATACTCCAGATTGTTTCACCGGCCGTAACCTCATGGGTTACCTCCATAATTTTGGGGATCAATATTTCCTGATTTGGTTTGATTAGATGGGGATTGCTGATACCATTAATAGCGGCAATCAGATCGGCGGTACAGTTAAATTTGCGGCCGATGCTATAAAGGGTATCTCCCTTTTTAATGACATATTTTACTGTTCCGGCTTCATTTTGACTCTCTGCCGGCAAGTCCAAAACCAGAGGTTTATATTCCTTGGCCTCCACTACCAATGGCACCAACAGGAAAAATAAAAATATTAACAGGATTATCCCCTTGCTTTTAACTCTTAAACTCTTCATTCTCTTCACTCCATTTAAAAAAATTAACATCTTCAATATTTTGGGGTGAAGAGCAGAGATTTTATACATATTATTCCTGGAAAATTCTACCTAAAGGCAAGCCATCAACCTAACAATCTCCAAAGGCCAAAGGGATAAAGAGTTTAGGTCTTTTGCTCGTTCCTCGTTCAGTATGATGCAATGGTGTCCAAGACCGACCGTGAGACTATCCCGGAAGACGTCACACCGTCCCAAAAGCCTGACCCGTAAGCCGTCACACTGACCTCGGAACTTTACACGGAAGATTTACTGCCGACCCATAATTTTCACCCAAAAGCTATTTAAGCTACTTCATCAGCTTAGGCCAGGCTCGAACCAAATCTTTGTTGGTTTTCCCCTTTTTCAAGGCATCAATCAGCATTTCCGCAACTTCTACCGTATCGGAGTTGCTAAAGGTTTTCCTAAACTGCCAGACAAAAGTTAGCTCTTCTTTGGAGAGGAGCAACTCTTCCTTTCTTGTGCCTGATCTTTTGATATCTATGGCAGGGAAAATTCTTCTTTCAGCCAGTTTTCTGTCCAAAATCAGCTCCATATTGCCGGTTCCTTTAAACTCCTCAAAAATTACATCATCCATCCTGCTGCCGGTATCCACTAAAGCTGTAGCAAGGATAGTAAGACTGCCCCCTTCCTCAACATTCCGAGCAGCGCCAAAAAAACGCTTGGGTTTATGCAGGGCGCTGGGGTCAACTCCCCCCGATAAGGTTCGTCCACTGGGAGGAATTACCAAATTATAGGCACGGGCAAGTCTTGTAATGCTATCCATCAGGATTACCACATCTCTTTTATGCTCAACCAGCCTCTTGGCCCTTTCCAAAACCATTTCCGCCACTTTTACATGGTTTTCCGGCGGTTCATCAAAAGTGGAACTAATTACCTCCCCTTTGACAGAACGCTGCATATCGGTTACTTCTTCCGGGCGTTCATCGATTAACAGAATTAAGATCTCAATCTCGGGATGGTTTATAGAAATACTGTTGGCAATTTCCTTTAAAAGTACTGTTTTTCCCGCTTTGGGCGGCGCCACTATAAGCCCTCTTTGTCCTTTGCCTACAGGGGAGATAAGATCGATTATTCTCGGTGAGATGCTGTCGTTATCAGTTTCCAGGTGGAGTTTTTCAAGGGGATAAATGGGGGTAAGACCATCGAAATGCAAACGCTCGGGAGATTTGTCAGGAGGTTCACCGTTAACATCTTCTACACGCAGCAGCGCGAAATATCGCTCACCTTCTTTAGGTTTACGGGCAAGTCCCGCTACCCTGTCACCGGTTCTCAGGTCAAACTTGCGGATTTGGGAAGGCGATATGTAGATATCATCCTGGCTGGGCAAATACGCGAAAGGTCGAAGGAAGCCGTAACCGTCCGGCATTATCTCCAAAACCCCCTGGGCTTGAAGCAGCCCATCCATTTGGGTACTGGCTTTTTGAATTTCAAAAATTAATTCCTTTTTTCTCAGTTTAGAATAGCCCGTCAATTCCATTTCACGGGCTATTTTATAGAGCTCGGCAATGGTTTTTGCTTCAAGCTCTGCGGTGGTAAAAGCCACATTCATACCTCCTATCAAGAAGCAAGATGCAGGAGGCAAGAAGCAGGAAAAGACCCCGTCTTGCCCTCCTTTTTAATTAAATTCTCAACTCTCCATTCTCAATTCTCAATTAATAAATTACCCTTCCATTTTTACATATTTGGGCTTTTTGGCAAAGAAATGTTGGGCTTCAATGAAACGGACAGTACCGGTTTGACCCCGCATTACTACGGTGTGAGTTGTTGCTCTGTCTTTATGAAAGCGTACTCCCCTCAACATTTCACTGTCAGTGATACCCGTTGCGGCAAAGATTACGTCATCAGTTCGTACCAAGTCATCTAAAGTAAGGATTTTATTAATATCCTCGATACCGAGCTTCTTTGCCCTGGCAATATCTTCATCATTTTCCGGAACAAGTCTGCCTTGCATATCGCCGCCCATACACTTTAAGGCAGCAGCAGCCAGCACTCCCTCGGGAGCACCGCCGATACCCATAAGGATATCCACACCGGATTCCGGGAAAGCTGTAGCTACCGCAGGGTTAACATCGCCATCGCTAATAAGCTTAATTCTTGCGCCTAATTTTCTTATAGCTTGAATTTGCTTCTCATGCCTAGGACGATCCAACAAAACAACAGTTACATCTTGCACACTTTTACCTAATGCCTTGGCGACATTTATTACATTTTCTTCAACACTGTAAGCCAAGCTGATGGCACCCTTGGCTCCCGGTCCCACGGCGATTTTTTCCATATACATGTCGGGAGCATGAAGAAGACCGTTTTCCTCGGCAACGGCCAAGACCGCAATGGCACCGTTCATGCCTTTGGCTACCAGATTGGTTCCTTCTAAAGGATCAACGGCTATGTCGACCTTAGGGCCTCTGCCTAAACCCACTTTTTCCCCGATATAAAGCATAGGGGCTTCATCCATTTCTCCCTCACCAATTACTACAGTACCATCAATATTTATAGTATCAAACATGGCCCGCATGGCTTTAACGGCCGCGTCGTCGGCGGCGATTTTATCACCTTTGCCCATCCAACGGGCGGAGTTTAAAGCGGCAGCTTCCGTTACTCTGGCAAACTCCAATGCTAATTCTCTATCCATTCTATGTCTCCTCCATAACTAATAATTAGTGACAAGCGACTAATGACTGCACATGTTTGTACTTTAGGGCCAGACTTTTGGTCTTGTGCCCTGTGCCCAGTGAATAGACTATTATTATTGATATAAATTTTGCGCCTGATAAAGACGTGTCATCTTGTCACCATGACGCCGTGGCGTCGAAAACTTAAATCCAGCGAAGCAAAAGCTTGCGAACAAAGTGAGCGAAATCTCCAACCTTTAATCTAAATTAATTCTTTCTGTAGAAATGTAGCACCGCAGAACTACAATATATCTTAACCTCAACAACCTTAACCTAACTAATGCTACTTATCCTTCACCTTTTCCCAATCTTTAAGAAAAGCTGCCAGACCTAAATCAGTCAAAGGATGTTTGGCCATTTGGAGAATTAATTTATAAGGGACGGTAGCAATATCTACTCCTAACTTGGCGGCTTGGGCGACATGTATTGGGTCCCGGACGCTGGCCGCGATGATCTCCGTATCATAAGCGTAATTGGCAAAGGCCTGACAAACATCGGCAATTAAATCCATACCGTCATGACTGATATCATCCAGTCTCCCGATAAAAGGACTGACATAGGTTGCACCGGCATTGGCGGCCAAAATTGCCTGATTAACGGTAAAAATTAAAGTAGCGTTGGTCTTTATGCCTCTTTTGGAAAGTTCGTTTATGGCTTTTAACCCTTCCGGAATCAGCGGAATTTTAACAACAATATTTTTATGTATTTTTGCCATTTCCTGGGCCTCTTTAACCATTTCTTCTTTTGTTACACTTACCACCTCGGCACTAATAGGACCATCAATTATACCGGCGATTTCGGTAATAACCTCTTTAAAATTACGGCCTTCCCTAGCTATTAAAGTAGGATTTGTGGTAACACCGCAAATCACGCCTAATTCCACGGCCTGACGAATTTCTTCAACATTGGCGGTATCCAGAAAGAGTTTCATTAAATGACCTCCCATTTAGTGATTAGTGACTGGTGACTAGTAAATTAAGTGTGATAGCGTGTAAGTGTGGCTTTGTTTCAAGTGACTTATTGGGTTGTATCTAATGCATGTTGAACCATCCCTGACGCATCTGCATCCGAGTAAAACTTAAAGGATGCATCATCTTTGGATAACATTTATGGGATGCATCAATTAAAATTGCCATGCATCGGATTCATCATGCATTTTGCTTAAAAGCAGATGCATCTGTAAAAACTTGCTTTTATCGAATACAACCTAGCGAAGCGAAACCTTAACCTTTTTTCTTTAGCACTGTAGAACGGGAACTGTAGCCACGGAAAAGTTTCCTGGTGACAGGGAGAAATTTTCCTTAAATAATCATGCTTTTCCGCTGCTTCCAAAAATCCGTATCTTTTCTCTAACTATAGCTATCATTTCTTCCCGGGCAGGACCTAAGACTTTTCTGGGATCGATTTCAGCCGGGTTCTTGGCTAAGGCATCTTTAACTCCTTTCATAAAGGCTTCCCGAATATTAGTATCAATATTTACTTTTCTTACTCCCAATTTGATAGCTTTTTGAATATCAGCATCGGGAACACCGGAGGAGCCGTGTAAAACAATAGGAATTCCAACCAGTTTCTTTATTTTTTCCAACCTTTCGAAATCCAGTTCCGGTTTGCCTTTATACTGACCGTGGGCTGTACCGATAGCAACAGCCAGTGAAGTTACTCCCGTTGCCTCAACAAAAGTTTTGGCTTCTTGGGGGTCGGTAAACATGGCCTCTCTCTCCGAAACACTGATATCATCTTCCGTTCCTCCGATTTTACCCAATTCGGCTTCTACGGAAACACCCAAAGGTCTGGCAACTTCCAATACTTTCTTAGTAATAGCTATATTCTCCTCCAAAGGTAATTTAGAACCGTCAATCATTACTGAAGAAAAACCATACCGAATACATTTAACTACCTGTTCAAAGCTGGTACCATGATCCAGATGCAAAGCAACCGGTACTGATACACTGTCTGCCGCAACTTCTACCAATTTTACTATGTAGTTAAGGCCGGCATATTTTATTGCTCCCTGGCTGGCCTGAATTATTACCGGAGCCTTTTCCGCTTCGGCTGCGGCAACTATTGCCTGGACTATTTCCATGTTATTGCAGTTAAACGCTCCCACCGCATATCCTTCTGCTTCCGCTTTGCTTAATAACCGGTCGACATTAACTAATGGCATAAGAAATTCCTCCTCAAAATTAAATATAAGCAAAATAAAAACAAAATCCTTCCTTAGATAAAAGAATGATTTTGTATTAAGTCCCCCTTTAAAGCCTAAGAAAGAGGCCGTAGAAGCCCCTTTTCTTCACTAGTAGTAGTATTTCTTATTTTATTTATTTTATTTTTTGATTCTTTTCCGGCGCTTTTTGGGTTTCCTGTCATCAAAATATTTAAAGCTTCCTTGGCTTAACACCACTTCGCCCAGGTGTCTTACATTTTCCCAATCTTTAAAGGATTCGGCAAAGACTATCCCCGTTGCTCCACAATCATTGCAATGCAACTCCATCCGATCGGGGTATACTTCAACATCCAAATTGTGATTATTGCAATCACAATAGAGACGGCCGGAATCGGCTAGGGAATGCAAGTGTTCCAATACTCTGTACATGATTTCGGGATTGTTGAAATATTCACCATAGCCTAATTCTTCCGCCATTTCCTGTACCGATTTGTTCATATTTTGCACATTTTTCCGAACAGGTTCACGTTCTCCGATGAAGCCGATTTCCACACCCGTTTCTTCGCAGAGCAATGTCTGAAGATTACCCAGCCATAATTCCTTATAATTAAAAACAAATAAGTGAGTGTCCTCACACATGCTGCACTTAACTTGAAGCCAAAAATTTTTTCCTTTATTACGTCCCATCTTCAGGAGGTTTGTACCACATTCACAATCTATGGAAGCTACGCTAGTTCCACTCATACTAAACCGCGACAAGGCATAAAAATCCATCTTCCCGCACTGAGGACAGCGAATGGCAATAGTTTTATAGGTGGAAATAATCATCTTGTGGCAACCTCCTTTCCATTAAAAGATTCTTGATACAAACCTAAATTCCTGCCTTACTCTTCGGAATTTTGCAAGATGTCATCGACCATGGATATTAATTCGTCAATATCAAAGGGCTTGCTAATAAATCCGGAAATTTGAGAATTATCCAATCGGTAATTATTATCGTAGGCAGTCATTACCAATACCTTACATTTCCAGTCGATATTTTTCAAGCTCATAATGGTTTCTGCACCGTTTAAAATGGGCATTTTCATATCAATGATCATTAGGTCGGGTTCCCATGTTCTTGCCAGTTCCAAAGCCTGCCTACCGTTGCATGCCTCTTTGACGTCATATTTATCCAAAGCCATGGTCAAAAGAGCACGAATTCCATATTGGTCATCAACGACAAGGATTTTTTTTCTACCACTCATTGCAAACACTCCTTGCTAGACTGGTGAACAGACTTTTTGGAAGAGTCGACTTCCTTTCTGTGTCGCGGCAAATCAATGACATATGAGACATTTCCGGGTTATTATTTCTTGATAAATTTCATTAATCCTGCAAAGAAAAAATATTACCAATTTGCTCATATTTTTCATCGATTTTGCTGACACTCACAGGTTTTTTGTCCTTTAAATACACCTTCGGCAGCAAGGGACTTATATTGGTCCGTCTTCCCGGGAGCTGGACAATTTCCCCTATTTTCAAGTCGGGTATGGAGGTAACATCAAAAACGGTCATCTGCATGCCCACCTTCCCCAGAACAGGGACACTTTTACCTCTTATTTGAGCATAAACTTTAACTTTTGGATGATCAAAAAACCGGAGAATTATTTTACCAACAACTTTTATTAAGTCCAAAACCCCCTTAGGTTTGGGAACAGGCTCTACGGAAAAGCCATGGCTATACCCTATGGGAACAATAGCCGTTTTGGAGGGAGCCTTTAAAATATGAGTCCGCTCATAACCGATAGAATGGCCTTTAGGCAATTCATTAATATATGTAACCTGTCCTTTTAAACTCCAGGCATTTTGCAAATGGCCTTTAAAATCTTCCCGACCCGCCGCTTCTTGACCATAAAGGATTGTCCCGGCTCGGACCATATCCAGGTGCATCTCCGGGAATTTTACCAAGGCTGCACTGTTACAGATATGTTTAAGGGGAATCATTAAACCTTTGTCTTCTAAAAATTCAACAGCTTGCAAAAAAACACTAAACTGTTGTTTGGCAAAGGAAGGATTGGCCCACATACCGGTCGCCAGGTGGGAATAGATCCCCTCAATATTTATGTTTTCATTATTATTAAGCAGTTCAACAAGCCTATCCAATTCTGCATATTTTAATCCGGTCCTGCCAAAACCGGTTTCTATTTTTAAATGGACCGTCAGGCTCAAGCCCAAATCAATCAGCTTTTCGACCATAGATAGTGAGGACAAAGTGGCAGTTAACTGATACTGCTGAAAAGAACCGGCGTCTTCGGGCAAAAAAGGACCGAAGACCAGGATGGGAGTTTTTACCCCGGCTTCTCTAAGTTTAATACCCTCGGCAATCTCCGTAACTCCCAGGTAGTCAATGCCTTGCCGCTCCAATTCTTTGCTTACCTCCACCAATCCATGGCCATAGGCATCAGCTTTAACAACCCCTAAGATTTTAGTTTGGGCATTTATATACTGCCTAACCTGTAAAAAGTTATTTTTAATTGCATCCAAGTCAATTTCTATCCACTTGTACAACAGGAACACCTCTTCTTTAAGGGATTAGGGGCTGGCTTGTCTGAACTTTTGGGTTAAAATTTTTGTCCCGTGCCAAGTGACCAGTGCCCTGTGCCCAGTAATCTACCAATTAGTGACTGGTGACTGGTGACTGGAACATTTAAGTGTGTGAGTGGAGAGTTGAGAATTATTTTTTAGGTATCTATTATTCTATGACAAAGAATATGTTCCTTTCCAACTCTTCCGACATTCTAACTTTTCCAACTAAAAATTGATGTCACTGTGACACGATGACACGATGTCAAATAGTAGATAATCGATGCATCAAAATTACCGGTCATGCATCGGATGCATCATGCTTTTTTCTAAAAAGCAGATGCATCCCTAAAGACTTACATTCATCTGATGCATCTTATACAGTTTCATTTTTTAATTTTCTTTTTCAACGCTATAAATTTTCGAATCCCTTTTTGATAGATAGGTTCGGCGGTATGCCATAACCAATAATAAAAAGGAGAGTAAATCAAATCATATTCACCGACAAATTCGGTATAAACACCGTTAAAACCTTTTTTAAATTTATATAGACCGTACAAAGGATTATCTTCTGAGAGGTCGCCGGGAACTCCACGGAAATCATACAGGGTACAGCCTATTTCTTTGGCCCATTTTATCATGGTCCATTGAATGAGATAATTGGGCATAACATTGCGATAATTGTTGCTGGAAGCTCCATAAAGGTACCAAGCCTTTTCGCCGAAATTTAAGGCAAGGGTACCTGCTATATATTTTCCTTCATATTGAGCCAAAAACAACTTGCCGTAACCCCGTTCTACCAGGAAATCCCACATGTCTTCAAAATAGCTGTAAGACCGGACCAGGAATTTATCCCTTTCACATGTTTCCAACAAAATGTCATAAAAGACCTTTAAATCTTCTTTAGTGCAATCGGTTTTTATTGTTACGCCCTTCCGCTCAGCCAAACGGATATTATAGCGGGTTTTACTGTGCATATTGGCTAATAGGGTTTCTTCATCAGGGGTAATGTCCAAACGAAAAACATATTTGGGCTGAATTCCTTCAAAACCTTCTCCTTTCTCAGCGGAACGAAACCCACGGGAGAAAAGAAGTTCTTTGAAAGCTTTATTTTCTGACGGTATATCAGGGTCAATTTTTAGAAAAATGGCCTTATGCTTTTGCGCCAGTTTTTTTACTTCAGCCATTAAAA
Organism: Clostridia bacterium; assembly: GCA_012720075.1. Lineage (GTDB taxonomy): Bacteria > Bacillota > Peptococcia > Peptococcales > BICA1-8 > JAAXZE01. The sequence goes on along the minus strand of JAAXZE010000030.1, from coordinate 43,361 downwards.
AATCAAAAACTTTTTGGTTATTGATATCAACAACAGGACCTCGAGGAGCATAAAAAATCGCTTTTTTCAGCCCCGGAATAGTTCTCTTTAATATGGAAATGGCAGCAATTGGTTGACCGTTCTCCTCAACAATCATCCTTAAAGGTTTCCATCCTGTTTTTGCTTTAATCTCTCCCCATTCATAGGACTGAAGAACGTGTCCTTTCGGAACGGAGGCCACAAAATTGTTAAAATATTCTCGTTCATTTTCATTGATTAACCGGGCCTGCATAATTACTACCACCATCCTTTCAGACTTTCAATCAAGAACGCAAATTTTCAGTTGGAAAAGTTGGAATGTTGGAAGAGTTGGAAAGGTAGATCAAAGGTTACGTCAACTTCGTTGACTAGATTACGCTTCGCTAGGTTAAGGTAAGTATAATAACATGAAAGCGACATTAAATGATGTATCCGATGAAAATAGGTCTTTTGGGATGCATCAGCTTATACTCAAAATGCATGATGCATCCGATGAATGACAATTTAAATTGATGCATCCGAAAAATATTACTAAAAAGATGATGCATTCTTTAAGCTAACCCCAGATGCAGATGCGTCAGGGATTATTTCGCATGCATGAGATGCAACCTAATAAGTTACCTTAGTTCTAGTCGCACTTACGCACTAACACACTTACACACTAACACACTCACAGACAAATGGACATAGCGAAAACCCCGGAGAAAATTCCTCCAGGGCCTAGACTACTCTTGTGAAGCCAGTTTTTCTTTATAAGCTGCGCCGACAAAATCCTTAAACAGTGGGTGGGCCCTGTTGGGCCGTGATTTAAATTCGGGGTGAAACTGCGAGGCAACAAACCAAGGATGTTCGGTTAACTCAATAATTTCCACCAAATCCTTTTCTTCATAAATGCCGCTGATTTTCATGCCTTTTTCTTCGATTTCGAAACGGTAATTATTATTAAACTCGTAACGATGTCTATGACGCTCTGAAATCTCGGTCTCCTGATAAGCGGCATAAGCTTTGGTCCCCTCTTTAACACGACAGGGGTACTTGCCCAGGCGCATAGTACCGCCTTTATCCTCTATTTTCTTCTGTTCCGGGAGAAGGTCGATAATAGGACAGGAAGTATGGGGGTTAAATTCGGTACTATTGGCATCTTTATAGTTGAGGACATTGCGGGCAAATTCTACAATGGCCAATTGCATTCCCAAGCAAATTCCCAAAAAGGGAATATTGTTTCGGCGGGCATAACCTATGGCGGCAATTTTGCCTTCAATGCCCCGATCACCAAAGCCTCCGGGGACCAAAATACCGTGGGCGCCTTTTAAATATTCTTCCACATTTTCTTCATTTACATCACATGAATTGATCCAATCAATATTTACTTTAATATTATGGGCAACTCCGGCATGAATTAAAGCCTCGGCCACACTTAAATAGGCATCTTTTAATTCTACATACTTTCCTACTAAGGCAATATTAACCTGGTCAACAGGATTTTTAATTTTATCAACAATGGCTTTCCATTCCGTCAAGTCTGTCCCATTGCATTTCAAACCAAATCTTTCAATTACTATGTCATCCAAACCTTCTTTTTCCAATACCAAAGGAATTTCATAAATTGTTTCGGCATCAACGACCTGAATAACAGCCTCTTTGTCAATATCGCAAAACAGGGCGATTTTCTCTTCCATTTCCTTGGATAAAGGTCTTTCAGTGCGGCAAACTATGGCATCAGGTTGGATACCTATACTCCTAAGTTCCTTGACACTGTGCTGAGTGGGTTTGGTTTTGGCCTCGCCGGCAGCCGATAAATAAGGAACCAGGGTAACATGGATATACATGCAATTGTCCCGACCTACTTCGCCTTTGATTTGACGGATGGCTTACAAATATGGTAAAGATTCAATATCACCGACGGTACCGCCAATCTCGGTAATAACAACATCAGGTTCCGAAGCCTTGGCTAAGCGATAAATCTTTTCCTTGATTTCATTGGTAATATGGGGTATTACCTGGACGGTTCCACCTAAATATTCGCCTTTTCGTTCCTTTGTAATTACCGACCAATAAATTTTACCGGTAGTAACATTACTATAACGGTTGGTATTTTCATCAGTGAAACGCTCATAATGTCCTAAATCCAAATCGGTTTCCGCGCCGTCATCGGTAACAAAAACTTCGCCGTGCTGATAAGGGCTCATAGTGCCGGGATCAACATTTATATATGGGTCAAATTTCTGCAGAGCAACTTTTATTCCCCTGCTTTTTAACAGCCTACCTAAGGAAGCAGCAGTTATTCCTTTCCCGAGGGAAGAAACAACTCCACCCGTAATAAAAATATATTTAGTCAAGTTTAATCCCCTCCCCATTTTACGTTTGCTCGTCCCACAATTACCTTACAATTCTATCTTTCTGCAATTGTACTGTCAAGCATATATAGCTAGTTTATACCACAAAAAAGTAGAGTATACAAACTGAAAACAGCTTGTACACTCTCCATGTTCACGATTTTACCAAACCTCGCTAAATTTTAGATTACATTCTTTCGGGAGCACTGACTCCTAAGAGGGTTAAGACGTTGCGGAGGGTAATCCTGGTTGCATTAACCAATACCAGCCGGGCATCCCTTAACTCTTGATCATCAGTCAGTACACGACAACTGTTATAAAAGGTATGAAAAGCTCCGGCCAAATCGTGGGCATACCTGGCAATACGATGGGGTTCCAAAGCTTTGGCCGCTTGAGCTATTTCATCAGGCAAATCGGCGATTTTTCTAAGCAATTCCAATTCGGCCGGTTCTTTTAAAAGATCGAGCCTGGTATTGGCTGCCATCGGCTGTTCTTGGCCTATGGACTTTAAGATGCTGCAAATCCTGGCATGGGCATATTGAACATAGTAGACAGGGTTTTCCGAAGATTCCTGTTTAGCCAAATCCAGGTCAAAGTCCAGGTGGCTGTCGGGATTGCGCATTACAAAGAAGTACCTGGCGGCATCTTTGCCTACTTCTTCAACCAATTCGGTTAAAGTGACATACTGGCCGGTCCGCTTGGACATTCTCACAATATCCCCGCCCCGGAAAAGACGAACCAATTGCATCAGTATAACCGTTAATTTGTCGGGGTCATAGCCAACTGCCTCCAAAGCACCTTTCATCCTGGCAACATGACCATGGTGGTCAGCGCCCCAAATATTGATAACCCAATCAAATCCCCGCTCAAATTTGTTTTTATGGTAGGCAATATCGGCTGCAAAATAAGTAGGCACTCCGTTGGAACGGACGACTACCTCATCTTTATCATCGGCCCCAAAACGACTGGAGCGGAACCACAAGGCCCCCTCATGTTCATATACTAAATCTTTTTCCTTTAATTCTTGAATAACCTTATCAATGGCCCCTGATTGATGCAAAGTACTCTCACTGAACCAAACATCATAAATGACGCCGAAGTTTTCCAAAGCGGCTTTTATTGCCGCAATTTTTTCCTCAAGGGCTATTTCAGTCAGCTTCTTTCTCCGTTCTTCGGGGTCCATTTCTAAATAGACCCGACCGTCCCTTTCAATAATTCTCTTTACGGTATCGATAATGTCTTCCCCATGATAGCCCTCTTCAGGAAAAGGAACATCATATCCTAGTTGCTGCAAAAACCTGGCTTCCAAAGATTTGCCGAAGTTTTCTATCTGATTGCCGGCATCATTAAAATATAATTCTTTGGTCACCGATTAGCCCGCTTTCTTTAAAAGATTGGCCAAAGTATCACCTAAAGCTGCCCCACGGGCATTTCCCATATGTAAGAGACCGGTAGGATTGGCACTGACAAACTCAACCTGTACTTTGGTTCCTTGCCCTACATAACTGGAACCGTAATCCTCGTCCTGTTCTTCTACCAAAGGCAAAACATCATAAAGCCACCGGAAATCCAAATAAAAATTTATAAATCCCGGTCCGGCAATTTCAACCTTTTCCACCCAGGTTCCTTCTAATGAAAGTTTGTCGACTATTAATTGGGCTATAGCCCGAGGATTCATTTTGGCCTCTTTGGCCATCAGCATGGCAACATTGGCGGCGAAATCGCCATGGGCCTTTTCCCGGGGAACCTCCAAAACAAAAGAGGGAATTTCACTAAAATTCAGCTTGCCTTCCGCCCTGTTTAATTCAAGGGCATTAATAATCCGCTCTTTGATATTATTTTTTAATTTTTCTACAATACTCATTTCAACACCTCAATTATTAAGTGTGTAAGTGGGTTAGTGCGTAAGTGTGACTAGGTTTAAGGAAACTTTTTGGGATGTATCTCATGAATGTTAAACTATCTCTGACCCATCTGCATCTAGGTTTAGCTTAAAGGATGCATCATCTTTTAAGTAATATTTTTCGGATGCATCAATTTTAATTGGCGTTCATCGGATGCATCATGCATTTTGCATATAAGCTGATGCATCCCGAAAGACCTACTTTCATCGGATACATTGTCTAATGTATACCCAATATCACAATTACCTTAACCTAGCGAAGTGAAACCTTAACCTTATTACATTATATAATTGCCATCCAATATCCTTTAGCTTAATATTACGATTTTATTCTGTCAATATTCTGGGGAGACTTTTCTAAATAGGCAAATTCACCAATAACGGCACCAATATAGGCACCAATCCTGATAAGACGGCACCGCTTATAAAGGCCATTACCGCAACATCAACACCCGCAGTCTTTGTAATTATTGGCAAGGTAGTATCCATAGAAGTAGCGCCTCCGGGAGCCACTGCAGTAATTCCCCCCAAATGCAAGGCAATAAAGGGAATTATTATCACAGCCATTAGTTCTCTAAAGACATTTGCCAGAAAGGCAATGGTTCCCAATTCTACATTTACCAATTCCTTAAGAAGCACTCCGGAAAGACTATACCACCCAAAACCAGCCCCTACGGCGGCCCCGTAATTAAAAGGAAAATTAATCAGCAGGCAAATGGCAAGAGCGCCTAAAATGCTGCCAAGGGCTATTCCTAAAGGCAATAAAAGGATCCGGTAGCCAAAGCCTTTTATTTTAACCCAGGCTTCCTTGTTTTGTCCCAGGTCCAAACCGATGGTGAATAACAAAATATATAATGCCATATTACTGATTAAGTCTAAATGGCCGGCCAGGATTACCGGCATTCCTAATTTACCTATTAGCATTCCCAAAAATAAAGATCCTAAGATTAGCCAAATCACCTCTTATCTCCACCTCTAAAAAAGTTATTTTGTAAAAACCAAGCCAAAAAAATACTGCCTATGACACTGCCCAGGGCCAGCAAGAAGGCTTTTAAACCAAGGGTATCAAGGTTGCTTATTATTTCGTTATTACTGCCGATACTAATTCCCATTGTAAATAAAAGAACGGCCAAACCAACCATTGTAATTCTATTATTCCATTTAAAGATGCCATTGGGAAGTATATCGGAATAACCCACTAAAACTCCTAAGGCCAAAGCTCCCACTATTAACCACAACTCTATCACCTCACCTGTTATTGCTACTACGTTTTTAGAATAATAATAACATAAATGGATGATATTTGTGGGATAATTTATCAGATATGGGGAAAGATAAAGGAGCAATAATGACTAATAGACGAGAGCCAACGTTTTTGTAAGGAGGTTATGAATATTGTCCTCAATACTGGCCTTTTTTGAAACTATGGAAACAGCGCAAAAGGTAAAAAATATCCTGCAGGAAAAAGGTATAAACACAATCCAGATAGACAGAATAAGCGAGGTCCCAACTGAAGATACCGGAGGATACAACAGTCCAATAAATGAAGCCTATTCACTTGCTTCTCTAACCCATACGGGCGGTCAGGGAACAGCCGGTGATGTTGGACCTTTATTGGCCGCTTCGACTGCCTCCAGTGGATTGAGCGGAGAAAGGATAGGTTCAAGAAATATTCTGCTGACCATTGTCACTTCAGAGGATAAGGTTGAAGAATGTGTAAATATAATTAAACAAAACAAAGGTTTAGTATAAATTTGAGGCTAGTGGGCCTTTGAGGCAAAGTTTTGGGCCGGTATGAAACCGGCCCTTTTTTTGCTATTTTTCGTATTTATTTTTAACGAACTGTTACTTCAAATTCCCGGGGTTTGGTAATTCGCACAATCCGAAAATCTTCTCCGGTATCGGCGTTGACAAAAAGGATAAATCTTTCTTCCTTTATTTTACCCCTCACCTCATAACATAGAACTTCAAGACCCTTTTTAAATTCCGAAGGGACATAGGCCAGAGCTATTTGTTGCACTTCAAAATTGGGGTTCATACTTTTAGTGATCTCTTCTTCTCTGATTTTAGGGGTCCCTATGTTCCGTTCATGGTGATAGGAAAGATAACTGGTTTGGTCAAAGGCGATTACCTGCCCGTTATCCAGCGCAACATGGGTCTTGACCATATCCGAGTAGAGACGGACACCCTTTTGGGTAGGCACAAAGGTAAAGATAGCGGTATTGGTATCAGTATTGATGTCCACCAGATCAATATCTTTAAAATCATGTTTCTCTAAGAACTGGCGGGCTTTTTCTTCAGCGGCCCGGAAATCAAGCTTGGATTCGTTAATGGCCCGCTCCATATACATCTGGATAACATGGCCGCCCTTTTTAGTTATTTCCAGATAGGTAGGTATTTTCTCCCCTTCTTTAACGGTTTTTACGCCAAAAACAGGGATCTTGCCGTCGGCGCTAAAACTCATTTCAGCAGCAGCAATGGGTCCGTCATGATCATTCATAAACCTGCGGGCGATTTGAACGGCTTCTTCTTCCGTTATTTCCTTGCCATCAATGGATCTCGGTTCGGGTTCAATTTTATGGACACCTTCATCAAATTGCAAATCAGGGAAAGCTTTGACTTTTTGCTCAATAGTTTGGAACCCCTCAACAATGGTATTGTCATCCAATTTCTTGCCGTTACGCAAAACAACGGTTTCCACTTCAACAAAACTCAGATCCCGGTTTAATACCGTTGACTCTATTTTTTGCAGCTCATCCCTGACTACCAGGGACCTTTCGTATAATTCCTGGAGCTTATCCCATTCTTTTTCCGTCAGCTTTTTATTTTCCAAATTATTTTTTTTGAGGATAAAATAACTATAATCGGCTATATCATTAATTAATTCTTCAGTTTTATCCAGTTCAACCATGGCAATAGGTATCCCGCCCAGGTTGGAACTGGCGGCAAAGGCTTCCCGCCAAAGGTTGGTTAAACTTAACATTACCTGCTCAGGACTGGAACTAATTAAGGTCTGAGCCAGCTGAGAGTTAATAGTTTCAACATTCCATACCAATTCATGAAAGCTTCTTTGGTACTGATTTTCAGTCCTGCGGGCTAAATCCTCATTCATCTTGTGTTGAGTATACCCAAAATAACCCGTCCAAAGCAGCAAACCTAACAGAACAGGAATAATAATTTTTCGCAAAGGTTATTCCTCCCCTATATACCGAAAACGTGCTTGCCTATCCGCAACAAGATTCTTCTGGACCAAATCCATTTAGATGTAGCGGTGGCAGGATTCCAATAATATAAAGCGCCATTGGTAGGATCCCAACCGCTGATGGCTGCCCTGGCTGCTTTTAGGGCTGTGGAAGTAGGAGGCAAATAATACTGGCCGTCTCTTACGGCGTCAAAAGCGCCCGGCTGAAAGCAGACAGCATAAACACTGTTAGGAAATTTGGAACTCTTAACCCGGTTCATTATTACCGCCCCTACCGCAACCTGTCCTATGTATGGCTCACCTCGGGCTTCCCCGGTAATCATCTTGGCCAATATATATACATCATTACTGCTGGTTGTGCTGTTTTGGGCAAAGGCCTGTCCCGGGCCAATAATATTTAACATAGCCCAGGTTAAAGTATCAACTACTCCGTCATTGCGAAGACAAAACCTTTTCTGAAACCATTTCACCGCACTATGGGTTTCAAGATCAAATATACCATCGGCTTCCCCTGTGTAATAGCCCAGATCTTTCAATTTAATTTGGAGTTCCTGCACATCCTGCCCTGTTGTACCATATAGCAAAGTTCTATTGTCTATTACGCTGAAAAAATCCATCCCCGCCATTACGATGAAAATTGTTAAAAGTAAGACAACAGTGAGAGTTTTTACCAGCAGCTTATCCCGCAAAATATTACCTCCTCTCCTTGCTAATTTTTAAAATATTATTTGTAAATAAAAAAAAACTATGCCTGACTAAGCATAGTTTTAGCTTATTATCCCAAAATTTTTCAAAAAGTTGATGCCGGCCGCTCTTTACCGGATTTTCTGCCTTCTCTTTTTAAGACGATAAAATAACCAAGTTGGGCCAGTCCAAAAGCCATTAAGATACCGCCCACAGAATACCAGGGAATTGTTCCCAGCATACTCCGCCATTCCCAGAAAACAAGCAGAAAAACAGTGCCCAAAAAGCTAAAAAGCAGTCCGCTGCGCAACCCCGGCAAAGTCTTCTTTTGTTCGATTAAGCCTTTTTCAATTAAAAGCATTTTCTGCTTGTGGTCGCTTACTATGGCCAGAATGGCTACACTAAACCCTCCGAAAATGGTAATTACGGAGATAAGAAAAAACATGTATTCCATAACAAAACCTCCAAAGTAATTATTTCTTCTTATATTATTGACAAAAAATGGTATGATTAGAAGTTTTGGCAGGTTTTGCATGGGTTCATTTGCTTCATTTTTAAAATAAATGGGTTTATCATTGTCTAAATTGGCTAAAGTTTGGAAAGCCTGCGGACATTTATGGATTTACTTCAACGGAAAAATTAATCCTGCCGGCCACTCCGGCCGTCATGTCTTTTCGCCAGGGGCGAATGTTTAAGGCATCCCTTAAGGCTTGACCGGCAGCCCTGAAAAGGCTTTCCCAATGATGATGGCCATGATTGTCCCGCCCTTTAAGGAGATCCAGATGTAAAGTAGCCTGAGCACCCTGGACAAAGCCTTCCCAAAAAGCCACCAGATCCTCGGAGTTTACTCCTTCCGTTGCCATTGGGACAATAATGTTGTTGAAATTAAGATCCAGATAAGCTCTCCCCTCAAAACTGACAACGGCCCGGGCTAACGAATCATCTATAGCGGCCAGGGCAAAACCATAACCGGTACCTCCCTGTTCCAATCTTCGCTCTAAAAGCTCTTTAAAGGCCCGACCCAAAGTTATCCCAACATCTTCTCCAACCAGGTGATTTAAAGAAAAGTGGTCCATCTCCACTTCGACGGCAATATTTAACTCGCTGCGCCAGGCAATATGCTCCAGCATGTGATTTAAAAATTCCAGGGGAGTCTTAAGCTTTTTCTTAGCTTCGGGGTCCCGGGGCCCGTCATCCAGAATAACAATCGTCCTGGTTTCCGCCGTTTGTCTTTTAACTTTTACTTGCATAATAACCTCCATTTTAACTAGTATGTAGCCTTTTGGCCTGACTTTTTTACCGCCCAACCAAAAAGCTCATCTTTCTTCCACAGCTAAGGCATGGGTTTCAAAACCTTCCTGCCGAGCAAAAAGGGCAGCCATATCTTTAAGTTTTTGAAAGCCCGTTTCAGTTACATAACCTACCGAAGAACGTTTTAAAAAGTCAAAAACCGAAACACTGGAATATGTCCTGGCAAAGCCTCCGGTAGGCAAAATGGCATTAGGTCCTAAAAGGAAGTTGGCTAAAGTGATAGGAGTGTTTTGTCCTAATAAAATTTCCCCGGCATTTTTGATTTTGGGTAACACAGCCCAGGGGTCCCCGGTCATAATCTCCATATGCTCCGGACCGTAACGATTTACAACGTCAATAGATTCCTCCAAGCTTTCGGTTAAAATTATTCCCCCATAGCTGTTAAAAACCGTACTGACAAAGCTCTTTCTTTTTTCCGAAAGCTTAGCCAGTTGTTCTTCAATTATTGCCGGCACTTTTTCGGCCAATGCAGAGACATGGGTTACCAACAAGCTGGCGGAATCGGGCCCGTGTTCAGCCTCAATCATTAAGTCCAAAGCCACTTTTTGGGGTTGAGCCGTTTCGTCGGCCAGAATGATTGCTTCACTGGGTCCCGCCGGAGGGCCTACATCTAGGACGCCGTTCAATATTCTTTTAGCGGCCGTGACATAAGAATTTCCCGGTCCAATGATTTTACTTAAGCGAGGTATGGTCTCAGTACCATAAGCAACGGCAGCTACCGCCTGGGCACCCCCTACCTTATAAATTTCAGAGATTCCGGCAACTTTAGCCGCCGCCAATACAGCATCGTCCAAATTGCCGTCTGAGTTGGGCGGGGTCACCACTACCACCCGGGGAACACCGGCCACCACAGCCGGTATGGCCAGCATTAAAAGTACCGAAGGAAAACTGCCTTTTCCCCGGGGAACATAGATGCATACGTCAGGAATAGGGTTAGTTTGTTCCCCGACCATTACCCCTGGGGCTGTTTCAGTAAACCAAAGGGGTTTGGGCATCTGTTGGGCGTGAAACTTCCTTATATTATTAGCGGCAAACCGGAGAGTTTGTTGAAAAGCTTCGCTTACCCTTTCGTACCCCTTGTCAATTTCCTCTGCAGTGACCTTAAGGTTTTCAGGGGTCAAAGAAACCTGATCAAATTGCTGCGTGAACCTACAAAGAGCTTTATCTCCGCCTTTTTTGACCTCATCAATAATGTTCAGGACTACCGGCATTTGTTGGCTGATATCCAATTCAGCCCTTCTAAGCAACCGTTCTTTCTCTCTCTCACTCATTTGGGTCCATCTATATATCTTCATTTATCAATCATCCCTTCCCCAATACTTCCAATTTAACTCAACAACAATTAATTCCCGTCAATCAGCGGTTTCTTCTGTCCTTTAATTCACCGAGAACATCCCGAAAAGCAATTTGCCGCTCTTCCAAGAGAACCAGCAAATGATAAAGCAGATCGGCAGATTCTCTGATTAATTCCTTGGGGTCTGGATTTTTGGCGGCGATAATAACCTCTGCCGCTTCTTCCCCTACCTTTTTGAGGATTTTGTCCAGTCCCCGCTCAAAAAGATAAGCAGTATACGAACCTTCGGGCCTTTCTTGTTTTCTCTCTTTTATTACTCTTTGTAAAGAATCCAGAAATGTGCTGCTGTCTTCGTTAAAACAACTGTCAGTACCCAAGTGACAGGCCGGCCCCCGGGGTTCCACTTCAATCAATAAGGTGTCCCGGTCGCAATCCAGCCCAACATTGATTACCTTTTGAATATTTCCTGAAGTGGAGCCTTTATGCCAAAGTTCCTTCCGGGACCTGCTCCAAAACCATGTTTCTCCCGTCTCCACGGTCCTTTGCAGAGCTTCTTCATCCATATAGGCTACCATCAATACCTGACCCGTCAGATAATCCTGGATCACTGCAGGAATTAAGCCTTCTGTGTTCCAGTTGATTTCCGCTGTTTTTAATCTATCCATCTTACCGGTACCCCCCTGTCTTTCAAATACCTTTTTATCTCTTTTATGGATGTTTCCTGATAATGAAAAATGGAAGCCGCCAGGGCAGCATCAGCACCGGCTTCTTGGAAAACCTCCAGAAAATCCTCTTTAGCACCGGCACCACCGGATGCAATCACCGGCACCGGCACCATTTTTCCTACAGCTCTGGTCAGTTCCAAATCAAAGCCTTTTTTATGGCCGTCACAATCCATACTGGTTAAAAGGATTTCTCCGGCTCCTCTCTCAACGGCTTCACAAGCCCAGTCCAGCACTCTAAGCCCGGTAGGGCGTGTACCGCCGTGGGTATAACCTTCCCAGGGTCCCCAAGCATCATTGAATTTGGCGTCAATAGCAACTACAATACACTGGTTGCCAAAGATATGAGCCCCTTCCGTAATAAGCCGGGGTTTATGAACGGCGGCGGTATTTAAGCTTACTTTATCGGCTCCGGACCGCAGGACCTTTTTCATATCTTCCGTACTGTTGATTCCCCCGCCGACGGTAAAAGGAATGCTGATAGCTTGGGCCGTTCTTTTGACAATCTCCAGCATGGTTTTTCGGCCTTCGATGCTGGCTGAAATATCAAGAAACACCAATTCATCAGCACCGCCGAGGTCATAATAAGCTGCCAGAGCCACAGGGTCACCGGCATCCCTGAGATTGGCGAAACTTACTCCTTTGACAACCCTTCCTTCTTTGACATCCAGACAGGGAATAATCCTTTTGGTTAACATCATTAAGCACTCCCCAGCTGAGAAATTAAAGACTGCAGGTTTATATCGCCGGTATAAAGAGCTCGACCGATAACAGCCCCTCTGATACCCAAATTGTAATATCTGGCCAAGGCCAAAACATCGTTAATATCACTAATTCCCCCGGCAACTATGATTTCTTGATTGGTGAAAGCAGCCAGGTTCAAAGCCTGGGTAATATTGGGGCCGGTTAAGGTGCCGTCCTTTTCTATATCGGTGTAAATAAACCGCTTAACTCCGGCCATGGTTAATTTCCGGGCCATGCTGAACAAATTATCACCGGTATCCTTTAACCAACCGTCACTAAAAACCTGGTTACTTCTGCCGTCTAAAGAAACTACAATTTTCTCTGCTCCGTAAAGGGCCAGCAGTTCCTCCACAAATTTAATATCCTTTAAAGCCTGAGAGCCGATAATGACCCTGGCCGCCCCACTTTTAAGGTAGGACTCAACGGTTTCTAAATTTCTTATGCCGCCCCCGACCTGAATGTTTATTTTAAATCTAGCCAGGATTTCTCTGATTAAATCCATATTATCCGGTTTGCCTGTTTTGGCGCCATCCAAATCAACAATATGCAGCCAACGGGCCCCCCCTTGGCACCATTTTTCCGCCGCTTCCAGGGGATTTTCAAAATATCTGCTTTCCAGGTTATAATCTCCTTGAAAAAGCCGAACACATTTACCGTCTTTGATATCGACGGCAGGATAGATTGTAAAAGACATAATATACCCCCTTTAACCTTAACCGTCATCCTTCTACCAACTTAAGCCAATTGCTTAACAATCTCATTCCGACGGGACCGCTTTTCTCCGGATGAAACTGCATGCCCAAAACATTATCTTTGCCCACAATAACCGGCATCTCCTCACTATATTTTGTGGTTGCCAAAATTACCTCCGGGATGGTAGCAGCATAGTAGGAATGGACGAAATAGACATAACCTTCTGTAAAATCCTGAAAGAGTGTATGGCTTTGCCTAATATTCAACCGGTTCCATCCCATATGGGGCACCTTAACCGGACCGGTAATTTTTCTAATGGTTCCAGGCAGAATTTTCAGCCCCTCATGAACTCCATGTTCCTCGCTTTTTTCAAATAAGAGCTGCATTCCCAGGCAAATGCCCAAGAGGGGTTTCCCCCAGCCTATCCATTCCAAAATAACCTCATCCATCCCATTTGCTTTTAAACTATGAATAGCATCACCAAAGGCGCCTACGCCGGGCAAAACCAAAGCCCGCAAATCTAAAACATCCGCTCTTTTTGTTATCAGCCTATGGCTGGTTCCCAGCCTTTCAAAAGCCGCCTGAAGGCTAAAGATATTTCCTGCACCGCAATCAATAATGCCAATCATACCTTTACACCCGCTTCTAATCTTTCAATTAAATCTTCAATAACGGTATTTTTCAAATGAAATGTTGCCTGATTCACTATCAGCCTGCAAGTGATCTCCTCAATTACTTCCAGCTCTACCAATCCATTTTCTTTTAAAGTCCGTCCGGTAGAAACTATATCCACAATATAATGACTTAAACCAAGGAGGGGGGCTAATTCAACAGAACCGTTAAGTTTAATTATTTCTACCTGTTCTCCTTTTTCCCAAAAGTATCTCAAGGATGTTTTGGGGTATTTGGTGGCTACCCTGGGCAATTCTCCCCGCTGACAAACCGTGCCGGGCCGGGAACAGATAGATAAGCGGCAGGCGCCTATCCCCAAATCCATCACCTCATACAAACCCTCGTTATCTTCCAGAAGAACATCTTTTCCGACAATGCCTACATCGGCAACTCCGTACCTTACATATATGGGTACGTCTAGGGGCTTAGCCAGGATAAAGCGAATTTTTTCTTCCGGACTTTCGATAACCAATTTTCGGCTTTCTTTGACGGAGTTTTTAATAATTCCGGAACATATTAACAGTTCATTGGCTTCTTCCAAAATTCTCCCTTTAGGAATGGCTATCGTTAACATTACTTACTCCCTTTCCCTTTATTATTACTGCCAGAAGGTCATCCAGATTTACGGCCATCCCGGTTGCCGGGCCGGGACGACCGAAATTTTCCAAAAGGTTATCATATCTTCCTCCGGAACAAACAGGCCGAGGATGACCCTCGCAGTAAACGTGATAAATCATGCCGGTGTAATAATTTTGTTGCCCCATCAGACTTAAATCAAAATTAACATAATCAGTAGCCTGATATTTTCCAAGTATGGCCCACAACCCGGAGAACTCCTTAAAAACCGACTGCCATTTTAAGGAGTCAAACCAGCTTCTCCCCTCCCAGATACTCTCCAGACTGCCTCGCATTTTTAATATTCTTAATAGACGGTCTTTTAAAAATTCACTTAATTCAAGGTTATTTACCAGATTTCTATAAGCTACATAATCGCGTTCCAGTAAAGCTTGGGATAAATTCTCATAAACAGAAAATTCACATCCTACCTCTTTTAAAAGGAGTCGCAAAAAATTTGTATGCCCTACCGCAACCTTAAACCGGGTCCCCGTGGTCTTTAGAAAAATCTGGACTGCCAAGCTGATTACTTCCGCATCCCCTTCCAAAGAAGATAAACCAATCAGTTCCAGCCCTATCTGATTCTTTTCGTTGATTCCCCTGCGGCCCAAATTGGTATAAACCTTGCCCTGATACATGAGCCTTATTGGAAACTCCACATCCTTATAAGTGGAAGCTACAAACCTGGCAATGGGTGTAGTAAAGTCCGGCCTTAAGATTACCGTATTACCCAGGGGATCCAAGAATTTTATCAGCTTTTCATCAGGAATTTTCGAAAAAAGGCCTACGGTCTTTTGATACTCAATAAGAGGCGTATCTATTTCCTCATATCCCCACCGCTCCAGAATTTCTTTAATATCAAAGGATACTTTTTTGATTAATTTAAGCTTTTCCGGTAAAACATCACCTGTACCAATGGGTTTTTCGAAATTGACAGGCATATGTACCCACTCCGTTTAATAATTTATCATATTAAAGTGTTATTATATTAGTTAGATGATAACATAAAATACCAAAAAGTTCAATAAAAATTATTGCAAAAAATCGGGAATAACCCGTTGAAAAAACCATAAAAAAAGGCACAGCAGTTACTGTGCCTTTTTAAGATACCGGGCCAATATTTCGGCCGGGTGTTTGACTTCTATTCCTGTACCGTGGACTATTTGCAGCTTACATGTCCCGCAGTCGGAAATGACTAATGTTGCCCGGCTTTTTTTAATATCATCAAATAACGGCTTGCCAATATCCATGGCTATAGGATACTTTTCTTTCTTAAAGCCATAGGTGCCCGAGATACCGCAACAATAATTGTCATCGACTACCAGTTCATCGACGGCTAAATCCTTTAAGAGATTGGCAGCGGGAATTCCTATACCCTGGGCCTTCAAATGGCAAGGAACGTGATAATAAGCTTTATCAGCCAATTTTTCAGCAGGTTCAAAGGGCAAATTATCCTCTTCCTCCAAAAGTTCAAACAACTCCCAGACATTGGCTTTAAGGATTTTGGATTTTTCCCCGGGGATAATTTGCTCATATTCCTCCTTGAGGGCCAAACCGCAGCTGGGGCAGGTGGTAACAATTTTATAGCCCTGCTCGATATATTTTAAGAAAATATCGGTATTCTTCCCGGCTAATCGGGCCGTTTCATCCCAAAGTCCGTTGCTGACCATGGGAGTACCGCAGCAGGCTACCGGGGCCAATTCCACTTGATAACCGCAGGACTCCAGTATATTAACGGCGGCCTGAATGATTTGAGGCTCATTATAGGAGGCATAACAGCCGGCATAATATAAGGCCTTTTTATCCCGCACCGCTTTACTTATTTTAATAGGATGTTTGCGATAAATGGGGAAATCCCGGTCAGCAATGCCTACCATCCCCATTGCCCTTTTAGTTAAAGAAAGCCTCAAGGCTAAATTGGCTAGGGCAGGAACCCTGCCGGCCATTTTACTCCACCAGACATTATGAGCCAAAATCCAGTCTCTAAATCTTATCAAAAATTTGTTTTGCAATTTCCCTTTGTTCTTCAAATTATAAAAGGAAGGTTTGACACCATGGGGACAAGCCAGATCACAGCGTTTGCAATTGGTACAATAATTGAGCGCCTCATCAATTTCCAGAGTCTCTTTATTGCCCCTGGCTAAACGAAGCCGTTCCAGTTCGGGACCCATTTGCTTGGGACCGGGGAAAGGTAAGTGACTTTTTACGACAGGACACTGGGTATGGCAGGTACTGCATTTCAGACAATAGTCCAGATTCCGTTCTTTTTCATTACTCATTAACCTTCCCCCCTCCCGCTGCTAATTGCCCCGCTCTATAACCGGTGGCAAGGGCCACCCCATTGCCGCTCTTTTCCAAAAAGGGGTCATATCCGGCTAAGGTTGCCCCGGCAACAAAGACGTTGGTAAGTGCCGCTTCTCCGGTCTCAACGTCAACCGGCTGCAAAAACTCATTTGTCATAACCCCCGCCAAAGCCAAGGGCTGTTCCTCCAGGCTGAAGAAATCCTCCAAGGAATGAGTTTCCGCCGTTTTTACCGGAAGGTTAAAAACAACTTCCCTAATGCCTTTGGGAAAGACCTGGAGCCCCTCGCCCAAGATACCGCCGGTAGCCAGGCAAAAAGCCTCTCCGGCAATTTTTTTCAGCCTATGGGCAGCCGTTTCAATGGCTATTTCTCTGCATCGGCCCGCCCGGCAATCCACATGGACAACGGGGTGACCGATAATAAACTCAACCCCTTTTTTCTTAAGGTAGTGCATAAAACTCTGGGCCAGACGATACCCCATTACCGAAGGAGGAAGAGTGGGGATCTCCATAACCTGGCACTCAAGCTGGCTTTCCAGCCTATTAATTACCTGTTGCCAGTCTTTAATACCCAAAACAGCCGGAATAAGCACAAGTTTGTCTTTTACGCCCCAACTTTTAAGTTTATTTATTAATCCAATGACATTTTTTTCTTGTTCCAGAGTTAAAGCCAGGTCATAGCTGTTTAATTCCCGGCCTAAATCAAGGCCTAACTCTACCCAAAGGGCTTCAACTTTTTTCCCTAATTGTCTTTCTAAGTTTTGGGCTACAATTAGAGGATAAAAGTCAATCAATTCTTTAATACCAACAACTACCATCTCCCGGGCCTTTTTCACATCTTTGCCGTTAGCGCCGGGGTAAAGGGAGGTAGGGGACAAGGCTCCGGCAGCAGTGGGCATCAGAAGATTGGAATCCAGGGAACCGGCATAAGAAAGCCCCATCTCCCCACTGGCTTTGAGAAAAGCATTAACGGACCGAATAATACTCTCTTTTCCCACTTTAGCATAGGGGTGTTCCGGATTTTCGGAAACAAGCCCTTCCAAAGCCTGCAGGGGATTTGTAACAGGCCAGGAGGTGGTGGTGGGATAATAGCCTAAAAAGTCAATATAACCCGAAGACGAATAAAGGTTACCCAGGCCTTTTGCCACCACAATAACCTTTTTCCCCAGTTCTACGGCAGCCAAGGCAGAACTAAATCCGGCTAAGCCTGCTCCGATTACTACTACATCATATTTCATGGCTATCACTGTCCAATCGTTCCAAATTCAGTAGCCCCAGATAGATACCCCGGGTAAGCTGGGCTTCCTGGGCTTGTTGTCCCCAAAGGATGGCTTTGCTTCCTTTCCACCGTTCCTCAATATGGTCCTTCAAAAGTTTATTGGCTGCCTCCGGGCTTAAACCCCGAGTTTCATGGTAATAGGCTCCGGCTCTAAAGGTACAGAAAGTGCCTTGGCAGGGACCCATACCCAGACGGGTCAATCGCCGTACATCACTTAGGGAAAACCGCTCTTTGTTTTGCACGGCCTGGTCCAGCATTTTTTTGGTTACCCTTTCACACTGACAAAGGTAGTGGGCATCCTTTCCCGTATTTTTGGGTACAGGCGCATAAATCCTTTCCTTATGGGTAATACAAGGTTTATCATTGCCTAAAAAGGGCGCAACCTTATCAACAGCGGCCTTAGCCATCAGCCGGTAGGTTGTCAGCTTGCCCCCCACTACGGAAATCATGCCTTCCAGCCCGGTCAGGGCCTGATGGTCGATGATGGAAAAATCACGGGTAGCCTCTCTTCCCACTTCCCCGCCATCAGGTTGATAAAGGGGCCGCACCCCGGCAAAAGCCCTGATCAGGCGTATATCTTTTAATTCCGGTATTAAATGGGTTCCCTCGTCCAAAAGGGCTAAAACTTCTTCCCGGCTGGCTTCATTATCCTCAGGATTATCCGTCATTTTGGAAGTTGTGCCGAAAACGGTCACACTGCCGTGGGGCACAAAAATATCGCCGTCACCGGGAGGACGCAAATGATTCAAAACCCGGTTGGTGATGCGATGGTTAAAAATCACCAATACGCCCTTATCGGGGGTAATATTTATCACTTGTCCGGCCAGGGCAGCAATTTGGCCGGCCCAGGCCCCCGAAGCATTGATGACGTAGTCACAGGATACCAAATCTTCTTGGCCGGTGTATTTATCTTTTAGATAAACACCGCAAATCTTATTTTTTTCTTTCTTAAAACCAATTACCTTAGTATAGGTTTTGACCTGAGCTCCCAGTTTAACTGCCGCCAGAGCATTGGCAGCAGCCAGGGTAAAACCGTCTACTGCGGCATCGGGAACCAGGTAAGCTTTGACGATATCAGGGGTTAAGGCAGGCTCTTCCCGGAGGATTTCCCGGGGGGAAACCTCCTGGGTATTAATGCCTGCTCTTTGACACCCCTCCAACCACTTGTCAACATAGGAAAGATCGTCATTTTTAGTGGCAATGAACATGCCTCCGGTATCTTCTACACAATCAGGAGCTATTTCTTTTATAATCTTGTTTTCCTGAATGCATTCTACGGCGGAATGCAAGTCTTTGACCACATAGCGGGCTCCACTGTGCAAAAGACCGTGGAAACGGCCACTGGTCCCGGTAGCCAAATCATTTTGCTCAACCAATAAGCAATCAATTCCTCTTAGGGCCAAGTCTCTCAGTATTCCTGTTCCGGTGGCTCCTCCACCAATGACAACCACCTGAACTTTATTGGTCATTTTTTCTGCCTCCTTAGGCCCAACCTTTTGCTCTTTCTACAGCCCTTTCCCAATCACGATAAAGACTCTCAGCCTGCTCTTTGGCCATCTCCGGCACAAAAGTTCTGTCTAATTGCCAAGAGCCTTCTATATCTTTTATATCTTGGTACATCCCGACACCTAAACCGGCCAAATAAGCAGCACCCAAGGCCGTTGTTTCATTGACCTTCGGCCGGTCTACCGTCGTCTGCAAAATATCCGCTTGAAATTGCATCAAGAAATTATTTTTAACCGCTCCGCCATCGACCCTAAGACCTTTCAACTCCATTTTGGCATCGGCCAGCATGGCCCTAACCACGTCCCTGGTTTGATAGGCGATAGCTTCCAAGGCCGCCCGGGTCAGATGATATTTATTAGTGCCCCGGGTAATCCCTACTATGGCACCCCGGGCATACATATCCCAATGGGGAGCGCCCAAGCCCACAAAGGCGGGAACAAGGTAAACTCCGCAGGTATCTTTGACTTTAAGAGCGTATTCCTCCGACTGAGCGGCATCTTCAATAATGTCCAGCTCATCTCTCAGCCACTGGATGACGGCACCGGCGATAAAGATACTGCCTTCTAAGGCATAATAAACCTTATTATTTATTCCCCAGGCAATAGTGGTCAATAACCCGTTCTGAGACTGAACGGCATTTTCCCCGGTATTCATGAGCATAAAACAACCGGTACCATAAGTGTTTTTGGTCATACCGGGAATAAAACAGCATTGGCCGAAAAGGGCCGCTTGCTGGTCTCCGGCTACCCCTGTTATAGGTATTGGAACTCCAAAAAACCTTTCCAATGTTGAACCAAAATCACCGCTGGACGGTCTGACCTCGGGAAGCATATTTAACGGAACACCTAATCGTCCTGTAATTTCTTCATCCCATTTCAATTCATGGATATCATACATCATGGTACGGGAAGCGTTGGAATAATCGGTTGCATGGACTTTTCCTCCGGTAAGTTTCCAGATCAACCAGGTATCAACGGTTCCGAACAGCAATTCACCCCGGTCGGCCTTTTCCCTGGCCCCCGGCACATGCTTTAAAATCCATTTAACCTTTGTTCCGGAAAAGTAAGCATCAAGTATCAAACCGGTTTTCCGGCGAATAACTTGGTCCCAACCTTCCCGTTTCAAACGGAGGCAAGCTTCGGCAGTACGGCGACATTGCCAGACTATAGCATTGTAGACAGGCTTGCCGGTATTTTTATCCCAGACAACCGTCGTTTCCCTTTGATTGGTAATACCTATAGCGGCTATTTCGTTAACATCGATCCCGGCTTCTTTAATAACCTTTTGGGCAACTTCCAACTGGGACTGCCAAATTTCCTCCGGGTCATGTTCAACCCAGCCGGGCTTGGGATATATTTGGGTAAATTCTTTATTTGCCTGTTTGATGAGTTTCCCCTCTTTGTTGAAAAGAATGGCCCGGGAGCTGGTAGTACCCTGGTCTAAAGCCAAAATATACTTTTTCACCTTATAGACCTCCTTTATTAGTGACTGGTGACTGCACTTGTTAGTACTTGGGGTTAAGTTTTTTGGTCTTGTGCTCAGTGACCGGCGACTAGGATTTCGTGACATCGTGTCATCGTGACGCCGTGACGTCGAATGTTTTAATCTAGCAAAGCGGAAGCTAGCGAACGAAAGTAAGCGAAATCTCTAATCTTTAATCTTAATTAATTCCTTCTTTAGAACAGTAGAACTGTATCACTGTAGAACAATAATAAATTCAACCTTAACCTAGCGAAGCAGAGCCTTAACCTTAATGATAGTTTTCTGTAGAACTGTAGAACGGCAGCACTGTAGATCTACAAAAAATCTTAACCTCAGCCTTAACCTTAATTTTATCGATGTCACAATGTCACGGTGCCACAATGTCTTTTAAAAAAGCCGGGCACCTTTAAGATAACCCAGCTTTTTGACAAACGCGACCTTATAAAAATTCATTGGGCTAATCAATTGTGAAACTATTTCTCCAAAATCAGCGGTCTCTTGATGATATAGCCGTTTACTTCTATTTCCTGGACAGGCCACCATTTGGGTACAGTATCAAGAATTAGAGGCTGCCCTTCCCTTTGAACCAGTATGGTACTTTCACTTTTAGTTCCTTGTATGGTGGGATTCCATCCAAACATTTGATTTTCCTGAACTATTTCATTACGCTCATTGGCCCTAAACTCCCGGGGAGCATAACCTATGGCTCCACCCTGGTGATGAAGTTTCCACTCCTCGGGGTAACCTAATTGGGCATATTTTCTTTTCCCCGCTTCAAAAGCCCAATCACTTTCCCGTCCCAAAACAGTATGGGCAATCATTTCGGCATCCACCTGGTTAACTTTAAGCTGTTTTTCGACTAAATCTTGAGGAGCGGTACCCAGGTAGAAAGATCTGGTCAAAGTGACATGAAGGCCCCACTTTTCGCCAACCAAGCTTATGAGTCCATATTTTTTTAAAGGCTTTTCCGTCACAACGGGATGCCGGCAAGTTAACAGCCTTTCGTCGGTTCCGATTAATAATACTGCCGGTTTAACCCCGTAATAAAGAATACGTCCGCTAAGCTCTGCAACCATCTGTTCTTCGGTTATGCCGGCTTTAAGCCCGGCAATATAAGAAGCTGTCTCTTCTGAAATTATCCGGGCAATCTCTTGGGCTTTTAAAACTTCGGCTTCCGTCAGGGAAAACCTTAAACAATCAATTTCATCGCTGATACACTCCATGCCGGGAACAGGAACGTCACTGCCAATTTTGGCATCCCCCACAACCTCTTTAATAGCCTGCACATGGCCGGTAAACCAGTCATAGGTTACAGGCTCGAAACCTTGGCCTTTTACTTGTTCTTCTGTGATCCGATCAATTTCATTGCGGGGAGCAAAAACATACTTTTTGTCTTTTAGGATCAAAAGCACGGAACAACCCCGTTCCGAGCCGGTAACAACCCGGTTGGTGCCTCCACCGGTAAACCAGGCATAATTCATAAATTTAAAAAGACAGATGCCGTCCAGATTAAGTTTATCAGCTAAAGCCCGAACCCGTTGCTCTTTTATGGATAATTCCTCTTTTAAGAGATGTTCACTGATTACCATTACCTGCATCTCCTCTTATATTACAATTGATAATTGAGAATGGAGAGTTGAGAATGATTTTTTGTTCCTCTCCAACTCCTCCAACCAAAACTCGATGCCACAATGGCACTTTGACACGATGTCACTTAAATATTAATATTCTACTACTTCCATATTCAGCAAATTACCAAGGATTTTTATTTCTTCTTTAATGTCTCCATAGACAAGGGCAAAATGGGGTTCCCAGCCGTCGGTTACCGCCTTGTTGACAATTTCTCCGGCATCATGATCGGCTTTTACCACTACTGAAGTACCCAGGAACTGTTGAGGCTCATCCAAAGCTTCCCCGGTCATTAAGAAGATCCGGAAGGTTCCGTCGGGTTTTCTGCCCAGCCGAATTACGGTAACACGCCCCTCTTTAAGGCCGAATTCCATGGTAGGGCCTATTTTGCGATTAGGATGAACACCTGCCCGGGCACCGGTATCCTTACGGGCTAAAGAGCAAGCCCCGGCACCGCAGTGCCAGAAGGTAATGGCATTTTTCTTTTCATCAAGGGATACAGGGTCGCCAAAATAAGCCGGAGTACCGGTAAACTCCTTTAAAATAAACATGGAAATAGCCCCGTATACGTCGGCTTCACAAGCTGAAACTACACCGCTTTCCGTTAAGCCGGAAAGAACATTGCAAACAGGTGTGGCGTATTCGGTAAAGAAGTCGGGCCAGCATCTGGAAGCCAGTGCTTTTATGCCCTTTTCTTCAACAAAAGCTTTATAAGCCGCCATTAAACGACCGAATTTGTCCAGGTTTTCACCGGGAATTTGGTCCAAACCTTTTATACTATTATGGGCGTCGGCAATATGACCTTGAAAATCTTTTTCCTCCAGGGCTTTAGCTTTATTGATAATATCCCTGGCTTCTATATACTCAAGTCTTGCCCCCACTGCGTTTTGTACATCGGTATCAAGGGCATTGGAGAAGTAAAAACCGGCAGGAGCAGTACCAACAACACCTACGATTAAATTATTTAGACTTTTCTTAACCTGACAAGCCCTAATTACAGCGGAAATTTTCTTTTGAACCTTTTCTTCATCAGGACTGCCGAAAATATATTCAAACTTTTTACTCCGATTAAAGAATAAGTTTCCTGCGGAAAAAGCGCCTGTTAGGGAATTTAAGCGTAACCTGCCGCCGTCTATCACCGGCTCCCGCAAAGTCCATAAAAGGATTGGACAATCATACTGATGAAGAACTTCGGCAGCAAAAGTTGAATCTACAAAAGTGGTATTTTGCAAAATAATCAAATCAGGTCCATCGATATTTTTCAGGAAATGGGAGAGCATGTCCAAAGATGTTAATATTTCTTCAGGCATAACCACTGCAGGAAATATTTGAGTTAACGTCTCACGGGATTTCTTTAAGCTTTCATTGGCACTCTCCATGTGAAAAGTGGGTCGGCCTATGGGCAAAAAGGCTACATTAATACTCATTCCTAAACACGCTCCAATTTTTCAAATTGATATTATGGTTTCGCTGACAACGTTACACTAGGTTTAGCTTAAAACCTAACATTAATCAAGGTCTTAACCTTAACCTCAACCTCAGCCTTAACTTGTCTCGTTAAGGATCTACCTAATTACTTTCTCTGTTGCAGGGTCAAAGAAGTGAACCCTCTCCATTACAACCCCCAACTCTAACTTTTCGCCGGTGTGCGGAGTCTTTTCAAATTGCAGCCTGGCTACTATATCTTGGTTCGCCAGATTGCTGAAGTATACATAGTATTCCGAACCCATATTTTCAACGACATCCAGCACTGCATTAATCTTATTATCGGCGGGTTTGACAGTGAAGAATTCCGGCCGGACACCGAGAATTATTTCTTTATCGGCAAAACCTTTGTTCACCATAGTTTCGGCTTGCTTTTCAGTCAGCTCCAATTTTATGCCGGGTTCGGCAACAAAGAATACACCGGAGGCGTTTTTAGCGATCTTGCCTTTTATAAAATTCATAGCAGGTGAACCGATAAATCCGGCCACAAAAAGGTTATCGGGCGAATGGTAAACTTCTTCAGGAGTACCTACCTGCTGAATAATACCGTCTTTCATGACCACAATCCTATCGCCCATGGTCATGGCTTCCGTTTGGTCATGGGTTACATATACCACTGTTACCCCTAACCGCTGGCTCAATTTGCTTATTTCAGTCCGCATCTGAACCCTCAACTTGGCATCAAGGTTAGATAAAGGCTCATCCATTAAAAACACTTTAGGTTCCCGAACTATGGCCCGGCCTAATGCAACCCTTTGCCGTTGCCCGCCGGAAAGCTGTCCGGGTTTTTTAGTTAATTGATTTTCCAGTCCTAATATTTTTGCTGCTTCATTAATCCGTTTTTCTATTTCTTCTTTGGGAAGCTTTCTCAATTTTAAACCAAAAGCCATATTTTCCCAAACATTCATATGAGGATAAAGGGCATAGTTTTGGAAAACCATGGCAATATCACGGTCTTTGGGGGGAACGTCGTTTACCAATCTGTCACCTATATAAAGGGAACCGCCGCTTATTTCCTCAAGGCCGGCAATCATTCTCAAGGTTGTAGATTTACCACAGCCTGAGGGACCGACCAGAACAACAAATTCTCCGTCATGAATTTCCAGATCTATTCCTTTTACCGCTTCGAAATCTCCATAGTTTTTCCGAATTTTCTCCAGTAATACACGGGCCATCTCTCTATCTCCTTTCCTTTCTCTCGGTTTAACCTTTGGTAGCACCGGCTGTCATACCGGCAACAAAGTATTTCTGTAAGAAGAGATAAGCTATAACAACAGGTATTGAAGCAATCAATACTCCGGCAAAAATCATGGGATAATTGGTTAAATATTCACCTTGGAAATCAAGCAACGCCAAGGGCATGGTCTTTAAAGCATTATCGGTAATAAACAGTAAGGGATACAGGAGATCGTTCCAAACCATAACAAAAACGAAGATGGCGGCGGTGGCCATTGCCGGAGCTGATAAAGGCAAAGCAATACGGGTGTATATTTGCCACTCTGATGCGCCGTCAATGGAACTGGCCTCAATCATTTCATGGGACAAAGTCTTCATATAGCCTCCGATAATATAAACCGCAACAGATAAAAAGGCGGTGGAAGATACAAGGATAAGCCCAATCCGGCTGTTGGTTAAGCCTAATTTGCTTACTATCCCATAAAGAGGTATCATATTGACCTGAGCCGGTAACATCATTCCCAAAATAAAGAAGCTGTATAAAAGGTTACCCTTCCAACCTTTTAGCCTCATTATGCAATAGGAAATCATACTGGCTAAAATTAATACTATGATAATAGTTGAGGCGGTTACAATTACACTGTTTTTAAAATAGGTAAACATATTTGCCCGCTCAAACATAGCTACATAATTATCCACAATAAAAGGTTCCGGAATACCTATCGGATTATGATAAAAGTTTTGGGTACTTTTAAAGGATGTGAAAACAACCATTGTTAAAGGAACAATGATTAAGGCCGCATAAATTAAAAGTAAAACTCTTTTGCCATACTTAAACATGTCACGCCCCCCTTAATTAACCATTTTGTTGATGGCTCTATTTTGCAAATAGGTTAAGGTCGCAATAACCATCATAAAGATTACCGATGCGGCACTGGCATAGCCAAAGGCATAATTGGTAAAGGCCGATCTATAAATAAAGGTTGCAAATATTTCCGTTGAATAAACCGGTCCTCCCCCAGTCATGGCAAAGATTAAATCAAAGGCTTTAAAGGACTGGATCATGGTATAACCTACAACCATTGTTGTCGAAGGTGCCAAAAGGGGCCAAGTTATTCTCCTGAAAATCTGCCAACGATTGGCTCCGTCAATCTTAGCAGCTTCGTATATTTCTTCAGGAATAGCCTGAAGTCCGGCAATAAACATTACCATTACCTGACCGGTATGGGCCCAAACCTGAACCAAGGCTATAGAGTATATAGCTATTCTTCTATCACCCAGCCAGCTATGGATTAAATTCTCTAAACCGACCATCTGCAGGAAATTATTCAGCATACCTAAGTTAGAGTCATAAACAAATGTCCAGATAAAGGCTACCGAAATAGAAGCCAGAATGGTTGGGAAAAAGTACAATGTTCGGAAAAACACATTTGGTTTAGTGTTCTTAACCAGAATTAAGGCGAAAATAAGGGAAAACAGCGTCTGGAAAGTAACAACGGCTAACAGAAACTTCATGTTATTGCCTGCCGCTTTATGAAAAACAATGTCATTAAACAGCAATTCTTTAAAGTTTTTCAATCCTACGAAATTATAATTGGGCGCTATCCCATTCCAATCGGTTACCGAATA
Source organism: Clostridia bacterium (assembly GCA_012720075.1). Classification (GTDB taxonomy): domain Bacteria; phylum Bacillota; class Peptococcia; order Peptococcales; family BICA1-8; genus JAAXZE01. The sequence continues at coordinate 16,679 of JAAXZE010000030.1, read as the reverse complement.
AAACAATGCACTAATTGTGGGTAAAACAAAAAAAATCAGATACAAAATACCGCCGGGAACAATAAATAAATAGATCCACTTTTTCGGTTTCATATTAACCCCCCACTCAGTAAACCTTTGATTACTTATATTTTAATTTCAAAGAAATCGATTATTAAATCTATTTAAAAAGTTTGGCGTGCTCTGTTGCCATCGGAAGGCAGAGTTTACCTTTCCGAAACTTATGGGTCAAAGCGCTGCCTGGATGAGCACCCACCCTTATTTTTTTCGATAATGCTAAAAAGTTTATTAATAAAGATCTAAAAAAAAGATCTAAAAAACTTCTCCCTAATCTTAATATTAACCACCTATAATAATCTTGAACAAGAATTCAGCAAATTTTTTATAATTTTTTTGTTAAAAAAGGGGCCGGATTGCCAAAACTACCAGGCCCCTTTGATGTTAATTTAGTATAGTCAGTTATATTTAATTATTTTTTAATTGCTTGGTCAATAATCTTTTGTGCTTGTTCAGCAGCTTTTTCCGGACTGGTTCCACCTAATACGTCCTGAATGGATGAAAGCAAGGCTTCTTGTACTTGTGGATTGGTCAAAGTAAATCTTGGTTGGAAACGAGTTTTCTTTTCTGCCCAGTAAATTGTATCCTTCAATACTTTTGATTCATAGTTTACATCTTTGATTGTTAAGTGTTGACCGGTTTTGTTAGCATAAATGGAAGCAATTTCCGGTCTGGATAAGAATTCAATAAATTTCTTGGCTTCTTCTTTATGTTTGGATTGACTGTTTACCGCTAGCATGAAAGTAGTGGTATGAATACCATCCCATACTCTTTCGCTTTCAGGAACGGTATAAGGAGCTAAAATATCAATTTCAATATTGGGGTTTTGAGCAGCTACTTGAGCCATCATATAAGAACCCATAGCAATCATGGCACCTTTTTCTTGAGCCATTATCGGTGCAGAGGCATCCTGAGTTGTGCCAAGGGGATCTTTGCCAAAATAGCCTTTATCATTTAATTCTTTAATCTGACTGAGGGTTTTTACCCACCATTCGTCAGTGGCTTTTACTTCTCCGTTTTGCAGCTTAATGAAGATATCTTCATCAGGAGCATTGTTCATAACCATTGGGTTCATGAATTGACCAGGGCCGTTATCAGCTGCCGGGAAAATAATAGGAATAACGCCGTGTTGTTTTAACTTTTCACAAACTTCTAAGAAGCTTTCCCAGTCATGTGGTTTTTCCAAACCAAGCTGATCAAACATGGTTTTGTTGTATATAGGCATGTTGAAAACTAATTGATAGGGTAGACCATATTGTTTACCATTAAGATTACCTGCAGCAATCAAGTGTTCTTGGAATCTTTCAACGAAAGGCTCGTTGGTAAGATCTTCAGCAAGACCTGCTTCGGTAACGGCTGCAAAGTTTACGCCCGGGAACATGGCAAAAACGTCACCGGCTCCGCCGTCTTTCAATTTGGTGGTTAAAGTAGCTTCATATTGTTTGGATGGATAAGAGTTCATTTGAATTTTAATATTGGGGTTTTCGGCTTCAAACTTTGCGATTATTTCATTAAATGCTTCAGTATCTTCACCACGCCAGTGAATAAAACTGAGGGTTACGTTTTCATCCTTTTTTTCTTCTTGCTGGCTCTGGTTATTTGCACCACCGGTACATGCTCCTAAGAACAGTGCTGCAATTAACAGTAATTCCACTAAAACTGAATATTTTTTCTTCACAATCCCCACTCCTTTTAATTTTTCTAATTACCAAACCAAGCAAAACTTAAACAATGTTACATTTACCACCCCACTTCGTTATTAGTTATTATTATTATTTACAATAAACAGCAAACCATGTGGGTTTTTTAAAAAACCGAAAAAAGATGTGCGCAAATTTTCGGAAAATACAGTATTTTGGTTTGTATCATATTTTTTATAATATTGTAACATTGTTTAATTACAACTTTATTATAGGTGGTAGGTTTGTTGCATGTCAATAAAAATTACCGCCGAAAAACTACTTTAATTTAATGGGTTTCCCTACTAATCTGGCATATTCCGGAATAGGTTCACCGATAAGGGGCAGGCAATATTCGAAGAACTTTTCGGTGACAAAGTTGCCCTCGGCATTAATAAATTCATCCGGAACAAAGTTTTCAACATTAGCAACATTTTCCAGGGGAGCCATACCCATTTCAATTTTATAATCTTTGCCGTCAGCACGAACCAAGGTAACCATTACATCGCTTATTCCCTGGGCAAAATAGCGGACAGCAGCTTGTCCTGCTCTAAAGGCTTCTTCCACATCGGCTTTGGAGGCAAGGGAGGCCAATGCTCTTTGAATGGTGCCCGGTCTGTTAACCCGAGCCTTGATACCCAATTTTTCTTTAATAAGCTTAGCCAAATAAGCTCCCGGGCCGTCACTTAAAGATATGGCCTTATGGCCAAAAGCATCGACAGCGGCATCCTTGGCGCCGATAAACTCTCCGTTTTTATCTCTGATGCCTTCACTGACGGCTACATAGACGTAACCAAGCTTATCATGGACTGCTTTGACATCCTTCAAAAACTTTTCTTCGTCAAAAATTCGCTCCGGCAAGTAAATTAGATGGGGAGCATCCTCTTCACATCTTTTGCCCAGCGCGCTGGCAGCTGTCAACCAGCCGGCATGGCGGCCCATAATTTCAAAAATGGCCACATCATCAAAAGTTTTCATAGCTTCCAAATCCCGACCTGATTCCACCGTACTCAGGGCAACAAATCGGGCGGCACTGCCAAAGCCGGGACAATGGTCGGTAATGGGCAGGTCGTTATCAATGGTTTTCGGAACACCATTAACCATCATTTCGTAATTTCTTTCCCTGGCCAGTTTGGAAATCTTATAGCAGGTATCCATACTGTCATTGCCGCCAATATAAACAAAATATCTGATGTTATTGGCTTTAAACAATTCCAATAATTGTTCATATTCTTCGTCTTTGGTGAGTTTGTGGCGGCAACTGCCCAAAGCCGATGCCGGTGTATATAATAATTTATCTACCAAGTCGTCGGGCTCCTGGGTCAAATCATATACTTCCTTGTTCAAAGCTCCTTCAATACCGTTTTTCATCCCATAAATCTTCTCAATTTCAGGCATTTCCTTAGCTTCCTTCAGGACTCCGGCCAAACTGGCATTAATAACAGGAGTAGGTCCGCCGGATTGGCCCACCAAAAGATTACCCCGCAGCTTTGCCATTTTTCTAGCTCCTTTCCTTAATTAGTGAATAGCGACTGCCGATAGTCAATAAAGGATTAATTGAGAATTGAGAATGGAGAGTTGAGAATTATTTTTTTAGGAATCTATTCTGTGATTAAAATCTCTTCCTTTCCAACTCTTCCAACATTCCAACTTTTCCAACTGAAAATTGATGTCACGGTGGCACGATGTCACCATCCTCTAATTGATACATCATGCAATTTAACCCCAAAAGGGGATGCATCTTTAAGTATTGCTCGTAAGCAGATGCATCCAACAAAATTCACTTGCATTGGATACATCCCAATAATTTAATCCCAAATTATATTAATTCTTTCCATCCTTTGGCAAAGAACTCTAATTTATCTTTGACCATCTGGGCTACCGCTCTCTTGCATGCCTGAGGTATTTCCACCATGTCATAAGCGGAAACATTTTTTTCATGGGTACTGATAAATGTTTCGATATACGTTTTCTTTACTTCGGTACCGATATTGATCTTTTTAATGCCTAATTGAACACCTTTGGCAAACTGCTCTAAGGTCAAACCTGTACCCCCATGCAAAATCAAAGGTACATCTTTAGCTATTCCTGCAATAGTTTGCAAACGGTCAAAATCCAGTTTAGGCTCACCTTTATAAAGACCATGGGCATTACCGATAGAAACAGCCAAACCGTCAACATCTGTTTTGCTCAAGAACTCTTCCACATGGGCCGGATCGGTCATTTTGGCTTGTTTTACTTCTTCGCCGTCTTCAACACCGGCCAAAGCCCCTAGCTCAGCCTCAACGGATACACCCAAGGCCCTGGCAGCTTCAGTTACCTTATTGGTTATAGCAATATTTTCCTCCAGGGGGAGATGGGAACCATCAATCATAACGGCGCTAAACCCTAGTTTCATAGCTTTTAAACAGGTTTTTAAATCCTTGGAATGGTCCAGGAACACACAAACAGGCACACTGGCTTCCTTGGCAAACTGTACCATCAGCTGTCCTATATAATCATTGCCGGGTTTGTTTAAAGGCCCCGAACCAATCATCAGAATCACCGGCAAACCTGCCTCTTCGGCTCCTGCTACAATCCCTTGGGCGGAAAACTGGTCATAAACACTGAAAGCCCCTACTGCACCATCGTGGATTTTTAAAATTTCTTTTAGAGTAACTAAAGCCATTGAAATTACCTCCAGACTCTTTGGATTTATTTTAACCTTCCAAAACCTTTGCAACTATATAATATTGCAATATTACTTATTAACATAATCATTATATTTTTTCTGCCGATAGAATGTCAATAACAAAAATAACAGCACCGGTCTTTGGCAAAAAACCTTTTATTGCTAAATTTGCACAAAAAAAGTCGACAAAAAGTCGACCCTTTCTTTTGCCCATGAATATGATTATTTTTTCTCGGTTTCTATGCTGGAAGGCTCTATGACCAGCCCCTCGTTGTCTTTGACCGAGGTGCTGTCCAAATGAACTCTGTAACTATACATATCGGCACGGTAATGGTTAATGGAAACCTCTAAAGTCTTATCTCCGCTGAATGCCGTTCTTTTCATCACCAAAACAGGCGAACCTACTGATATTTTTAAAGCATCGGCTATGGTTTCATCAGCAATGGATGATGATATAAGTTGATCGGCTTTTTCTAAAGAAATGCCCAGTTCACTTTTTAAAATTTCGTACATCCCCCTGGATGTCAAGTCATGCTTGCAAATTTCTTTTCCGATCTCATAAGGCCAATAACTGTCTAAATAAACCACCGGTATGCCGTTCATCTTGGAAATTTTTCTAATCAATAACAAATTGGTCTCTTCGAAATCTTTGAGATCAGGCACTTCTTCTAGCAATTCCTCGGTAACCTGCAACTCCTCCACTTTTAATACCTCAGCGCTGGGCTCCGCTCCTTTGGCTTTAATTTCCTCAAAAAAACCGGTCAGATTTTTGATGGTTTCCACCATTTCCCCTTTTACGAAGGTCCCTTTGCCCGGCTTTCTTTCCAACCATCCTTCCATAACCAATTCATATATGGACCTGCGTACGGTAGTACTGCTGACGTTATACTTATCCATCAGTTGTTTGTCGGTCGGAAACAGGTCTCCTGCCTTCCAAACTCCTTTTTTCAGTCCTTCCCTAAGCTCTTGCGTAATTTTATAATGAAGCGGCAAAGCATCGTTCATTTTTAATCCCCCCGTACTTTACAATATTGCAATATTGTTTTTCCCTTATTATATTTGTTTGATCTAGAAAATTCAACAATACCGTCCATATTATTATTTGGTTTTTGCCTCCAATCTATAGATCTTCAGCCCCTGTTCCACAAATTTTTGTTCATATTCCGTAGCCACATTATTTTCCGGTAGTTTCCGGTACAGATCAAGGGTGATATTCTTTAGCTGCCAACCTTGCTCACAAAACTGGTTAAGGGAAAACTCAAAAAGATTCTGGTTATCGGTTTTAAAATGAACTTCCCCCCCTTTAATAAGGAGCCGGTTATAGATATTGAGAAAATTGGCATGGGTTAATCTCCGCTTGGCATGCCTGGTTTTTGGCCATGGATCACAAAAGTTTATATATATTCGTTCCAGTTCACCCGGCATAAAATAATCGGTCAGATTCTTGGCATCACCCCAGATAAAAGCCAGATTTGGCAGATTTAAACCCAAGGCTTTTCTGATAGCGGTTAAGAGAATTTCCTCTTTTAGCTCCAAACCAATATAGTTACTCTGGGGACATTGTTGAGCCATAGTAGAAATAAAAGTTCCCTTGCCCGTTCCCAACTCGATATGTATGGGACGGTCGTTTTGAAAATAATCCTTCCATTTTCCTTTGATTTTTTCCGGTTCCAGTACCAGCGGCCTCCCTATGGCAAGCAAGGCTTCTTTTGTTCCGGGTTTTCTACGAACTCTACTCATTGCTGCAACCTCAATCCAGTAATTAATTTTTAATGGAGAATGGAAAATTGAGAGTGGAGAACTATTTTGAAGCTAACTTTTCGTTGATAATAAATATGGTTTGTCAACAAGCTGAGGAACAAAATTCCTTTTTATTTGATAGTCTATAATTTTTTTGTTGGAGAAGTCAACGGGATAGTAATCCTTTTGGTTTTCCTTAGCGTTATGCAGGATTTTTATTTATTTGTTAGAAACTTTTAATAAAACGCTTTACATATTTAATATAAAAATATTACAGGAGGTTTTACATGGAAAAAAAGAAGATACTACTAAATAAAATGCTCCCGGAAAAAGGTCTAAAAGAGTTGTATGAACACTTTGAAGTAATAGCACCTAAAGAGGGGAGATTTTCCAAAGAAGAGGTCATTAACCTCATTTCCGATTGTCATGGTTTTTTACCTCAGGCCTTTAAAGTAAACAAAGAGGTCATTGATGCCGGTAAAAAGCTGGAAATCATCAGTAATTTCGGGGCAGGTTTTGATAACGTTGATGTTGAGTATGCCACCCAAAAAGGTATCATGGTGACCAATATCCCCGATACCGTCACCCAAGCAACGGCCGAGTTAACTATGGGCCTCATCATCTCATTGTTGCGCCGTATTGTGGAAGGCGATCTAAAGCTTAGGGCCAAAGATCGCGGAGCCTGGGGCGACCCCAATTTCTTCTTTGCAGATAACCTGACCGGAAAAACTCTAGGCATAGTAGGTATGGGAAGAATCGGACTAGCGGTTGCAAGGCTGGCCCAAGCCTTTGGGATGAACGTTGTTTACAATAAAAGGAAACCATATTCTCCGGAGATAGACATCCAATTCAAGTTGAAATACTTGGAATTGGAGGAATTATTAACCCAGGCTGACGTAATATCTTTACATTGCCCGCTAACTCCGGAAACCCATCATTTGATTAATGCCGCCAGGCTAAATACCATGAAACCGACAGCTTATTTAATCAACACCGCCCGGGGGCCGGTAGTTGATGAGAAAGCCCTTGTAGAGGCTTTAAAATCCGGAACCATCAAAGGCGCCGCTTTAGACGTTTTCGAATTTGAACCTAAAGTATCCGAAGAACTGCTAAGCTTTAATAATGTGGTTTTAACTCCCCACATCGGCTCGGCTACACTGGAAACCAGACCGGAAATGACCAGAGCTTGTGTTAAACATTTAATCGATTATTTCTCCGGAAAGACTCCAACCCATGTGGTAAATCCCGGATATTTGGCCAATAGAAAGGGTTAAGCCCTTTCTATTGTCGTATCTAGAACTCTACAGTGCTACTGAAAAATATATTAAAGTAAGCTAGGTTTAGGAATATTGAAGGCTACCCTTCAGGAGAAATATTCTTTATCTTAAAGAAGAAATCGGCCATATCGTCATAGGGTCGAATGTAAGTCCTGGGTAGTTCAAAAATAGGTGATTCCGATGTGGCAAGACCCAGGTTGGTGGTAAGCCCTATTTCATAGCCTACTTCCTTGACTATCTCTATTACCGCCTGGTTATAGTCACCATAAGGGTAGGCAATGACCTTAGGACTATAACCCAGCTTATGTTCCATTTTAGCTTTAGCTAAAAGAAGGTCGTCAAAAATCCTTTTTTTCCATTCTTCATCACTTTCAAAGGTTTGCTCTTTATATAAATAGACCCTGTTGGTAAGAGCGGGAGCAGTTTTTTTATTATCTGTTACCTCATAAATATGTTGATTATAGGTGTGAGAGCCAAACTCTATCAGACCGGAATCCAACATCTCCCGCATCTGCTCCCAGGATAAATGGCTTAAAACTTCCGGGTCAAACTGGGGCGTGCTTTCTTCCTGAATGGTTTTTACGACCACATTGATAGTGGCTTTCATATTGTATTTTTTAAGAATAGGAAAAGCGTAAATATAATTACTCTCATAGCCGTCATCAAAGGTAATGGCAAAAATCTTTTCTTGAGGCATTTTGCCCAACTTTAACATTTCATATAGCTCGCTGACAGTAACGCTTGAGTAGCCCATATCCTTTAAAAGCTTAATTTGATTTTCAAATTGGGTTGGGGTAATTATCTCGTCATTGTATGGAATATTCAAGTTAGGCGGAGCCAAATGATGATAAATTATTATGGGTACACTAACAGGATATGCTACCTCTTCAACCACCGGAGGAGGGGGAGGCGGAAGCTCCGGTTGAGGTTCCGGCTTGGGAGCCAGTAAATAGGCTGCAGTTATAAGAACTGCTACAACTTTATGTAACATTAGTCCTCACTTTCCCTGTCAACATCGGTTAACCATTTAGATTCCCATTGGACAGGCACATAATTTTCAATATAAGATAGGGCTTCATCGACATTTTCAGCAACGTGATATAAGTCACGGCTGGTTACTTTAGCAAACCTCTGCTCAATGATATTTTCAAAAACCTGAATTAAGCCGTTATAAAAACCGTTAACGTTGAGGATTACGATGGGTTTATTGTGACACCGCAATTGTTTTAGGGTGATAATCTCCAACAATTCTTCCAAGGTCCCGAAGCCGCCGGGCAAAGCAATAAAAGCGAAGGCCCGTTCATCCATAATAGCCTTTCTTTCCCTAAGCCCTTTGGTAACAATCAATTCATCACATCTTTCATAAACTATCCCCTTTTCATTAAGGGCTTCCGGAATGACACCAACCACCCTGCCGTTGGACTCATGTACCGCCCGGGCAGTTTGACCCATTAGACCAACGACTCCACCCCCGAAAATCAAACCAAAACCCCGCCGGGCCATTTTGGTACCCAGCTCCTGGGCTGCTTCAAAGTATTGTCTGTCGAGGACAGAGCTGGATGAGCTAAATACACAGATGAACTTTTCCAAGGTTTTTCAGTCCTTTCTATTTCTTTTAAAGCAAAAAAAGATATTAATATTATACCCATATCCCAAGGCCGGTGGCTAGTAGTATGTGGGTAAGCGTGTGAGATAACAATCTCTTAGGTTAAATTTATTGGTCCCTTGCCCAGTGACTAATCTTCTTTATAGTCAAGCTTATTAGTCTTATGTCCTGTACTCTGTGTCCTGTGATCAGTAAAAGTTCTACTTCGATGCCACGATGACACAATGTAACGTTTATTATTTTAACCTTAACCTTAACCTTTTTCCTGTAGAACTTCGAAATATCTTAGCCCAAAAGCTGGTGTCACTTTTATAAATATCCTAGCAAAACAGAAGCTGGCAAATTAAAGAGGGCGGTATAAAACCGCCCCCTAAATTTTGCCCGGGCATCCAAATTATACTTCCTACAAAAGCCAAATAGCCAGCGGCCGCATATTGAGCGGAGCGCGATACCGGCCCTTATTGTCCCAGGCCGCAGGAGTACGGAATTGCAGCCCGGTCCCTTGATAAATCATGTTTCTTAAGTTTTCAGCCAGGAAATCGGCTTCTTTCTTAAGACCATATTCATACAACATGGCGGTAAAAATCCACGCGGAGCCTACAATAACTTCATTAACCTGCAGCTCTTCCCCGCCGTCTTGCTCGTATTGCTGGCGGCCGGGCTCAGCCACCAAGAGGGGTCCGTATTTTCCCCCTTCGTAAGCCATAAGGTTGTTTTCAAAAACAGCCTTTAAATGGGATACGGCTCGCTCCCGAGGGATTAAATCACCTAAACCCGCCTTTTTTGCCAGAAATACACCGAAGAGGGAATCGGTCATGGTTGCATTCTTATATTTTCCAAGGTCATTGGTTTTGTAATATTTCCCGTTCCACAGGGTTTCCATGGTTTTCTGAGCTTTGGCGAGCTTATCCTGATAGTGTCCAACCCGCCGGGAGTCAAAGCTTTTGGCCAACTCGGCCATTACCGCCCAAGCCCCGATGCACAGGCCGGCGGCATAAGTGGATAATCCCTTCATATCAAGGTTATCCCAGGTGCTGTCGCCAAAATCGGTATGCCTGGGAACACCCAAATCTTCTTTGTCCTGTTCTTCGGTAAACTTGGCAATCTCCACCAGTATGTCATATTCCTCTTTGCTCACCGGGCTGCCGGTCAATTTTTTGTGCAGATAATAAGCAATGATAAACGAAGGATTATGGTCCTTCCAGAGGTTGGGGTCATCCCGGTGAACATAACCGTTCAATTGCACCCAAGGGTCTTCCGGCGCGCTTCCCAAATCATGGGGCAGTTTCCCATAAACCAAGTTCTTTTCCAAAGTAGCCGTCCGATAAACCATATGCTTTCTTTCATCCACAAGGACAGCGGCAGCCAAAAAGTCCCGAAACACGTTTTCCGCCAAACGGGGCCAGTGCTTGCTTAAAGCGGCAAAGGCGTAAACCCATAAATCCAAGGTGTTATAGTAATAGTACCCCGTATCAAACCCTTCCAGAATACCAAAATGCCACGATTCTTTTAATTTGGGCTTTTCTTCTTCATGGCCTTCCACAGGCCTTGTCCCCCATACACTGCCCCCGGCCACTACATAATAAAGTTCGTTGATTTGAGCCCCTTTTACCTTGGCGGATACCGAACCCCTGTCGTTAAGTTCTTTAGTCTGCCAGGAATCAATTTCTTCGATCCACTTAAGATTGGAGGCCAAACCAAGTTTGGCTATGGCCAGGGAATTGGCGCACTCCGTTCCGTATTTTTCGGTATAGGCCTTATACCATTTTCTCCCTCCGCCAAAAGCAGTGACAGGCATATCCATGGTCAAAGCAAATAACACTTGAGCCTCTTCACCAGGTGTAAGGATAGTATCGGCGGCCACAGCACTGGCAATGGGTTCATGCCAGTGGGCCAGCCAGTGGGTGTTGTCATTATCCAATCGGCCCCGGGTTTTAAAAATGCTTTCCATATTGCCAATGGTATACTGCTGTTCTTCATCCTTCAGGCCGGTGCTAATCTGTTCCGCTCGGTAGCAGGATTTATAACTTATATTCCAGTTGTTTTCGGCTTTTAATGACAGTACAATTTGACCCAGCATATCATCTTTCTGTTCAACTACTGTTTTTTTGCTTTGGATTATATGGCATTCCCGGGCGCCAATTTCGGCCAGGCTTGCGGAATTTCCGGCATACTGCCGGCTGGGCCATTGTCCCATTTGTCTGGCCTCGGTGGCTATATGGGGTAGCCTCCACCCCAGCAAGTTGGGCCAGGATAATCCTATGCTCAAGTGAATCTTTTCGTCAATCTTGGGTTTAAAGTAAAAGTTAAAACAGGTTATAGGTAAAGAGCTGGCCTCATAATTATGGGGAACAGTGGGTGAATAGTATTCCGTTAACAGCTCAAAGGGCAAATCCGGACCGGAATAATATTCATAAACCAAAGGAAATAGGCAAGCATATTCCATTTCTTCTTCCCGGAAATTGCCATTGCCGACCCGGATACGTTTGTAATAAACCTTCCCCCCTGTTTCCCACCGGAGCATAAAAAAGGCCGGCTCAATTACTTCATGTTGATGGACGCCCTGCTGCAACTGCCACCGGTTAAATAATCCGGTAAAATCCCTGGAAAAATTAGCAGTGCCGATACCGCCTAAGAGCGGCCCGTTAAAAGGTCCGTCATCATGGCTGCCTATTTTTGCCTGGTAAGGGGCCTTAAATTGAGGATTTTTAAAATAGTAAACGGAATCCACCAAACGTTTGTTTAGGTAATAATTACTGTTTTCCTTAAAGCTAAATGTAAAACCGTATTTTTTTGCTTTCTCGAACCTGGCGAAAGCCCTCTGCCATGACATAAAAATACCACCCTAATTATTTAATATTTTTTATTTCTTCGAATAAATATCTGTATTTACTTTCTTTTCTATAGAAAACAGGGATCTGCCCGATGGGAGCCGGAACTTCATGGGTACCCTGGCCGTATTCTTTTCCGCTCCAGACATGGACCCAGGTATCATCGGGAAGATAAACCTTCCAAGCAGTTTTTCCTTCTTCACAAACAGGAGCCACCATTAAATCCCGTCCCAATAAATACTGATACTTAAGATTTAATAGGGTTTTGTCATTTTCATAATGGATATAAGGCATGCGCATGCAAGGAAGGCCTTTCTCGGCATTTTCCTTTACTACTGCTTTGAGATAGGGCTTCAAATGGGTATAAATATTAACCATCCGGGCGAAATGCAATAGACTTTCCGTATCGGAATCAAACTGCCAGCAATCTCCGGGGCGGTTCCCTTCATGGGTACGCATGACCGGTGTAAAGGCCGCCATTTCCGCCCACCGCATGAAAAGCTCTTTGGTCCTTACCACACCATATAAAGAGGTAAATCCTCCTATATCGGAATGGGTCAAACCGAAACCGCTCATTCCCAGGGATAAAGACGCCGGAATTACCGAAGGAAGCCCGTCGTCCAAGCTCCAGTCCACCATCTGGTCACCGTTCCACATCATGAAGGAATACTTGCTGGTCCCGGTATAACCGGCCCTGGTAAAGAAAGTAACCTCATGAGCCTTCCCGGCCTCTTCCACGGCTTCTCTGTTAACTCTGGCCCACTGGGCAGGGTATTTGTTGTGAAAGCTTTCGGCACTTTCGCCGGAATATAAAACGGCATCTCCGGGCAGATATTCGCCAAAATCGCACATCCAACCGGCCAGACCGATACCGATCATGTGTTCTTTAATGATGTTCTTGACCCACTCACAAGCCTCGGGATTGGACAAATCAAAAGTTACACCCTTCATTTCGGGATAAACTATATAATCCTCGCCTTTTTGGTTTTTGACAAAGTAGCCTTTTTTAGCCCCTTCTTGATAGAGATCCCCGTCAATGGACAAGAACTGGTTGATATAACCTAAAAATTTTATCCCCTTTTGGTCCAGTTCCTTTATGGTTTGGGGCAGGTTGGGATACATATCGTCCTTATACTTCCAGTTATAGAAAAGCCTATAGCCGAAGTCGGTTATCCTCTTGCCTTCCCAGTCTTGAACCCACAAAGCCCCTACTTTAAGACCATGCTTTTGGGCATTTTCAAGTTTACTCAGGACTTTTTCCGTTCCTCCCTGCAAGCCCAGCCATACGCCGTTATAAACCCATTCAGGCAATTCGGGCTGGCGGCCTAAATAAGCAGTCAGGTCTTCCAATAATTCTACAGCGGTATTTGTTTTGGATAGAATGATTTTGGCCGGGATATTGCGAATATATAATTCATGGTAATTTTTATGGATAAAATTAAATTCCATATAATTGGAGTCATCAACATGACACCAGTAATTTTCCGAGGAAACAAAGGTAGGTTGAGGATAATAGGTGGTGTACCAATCTCCGCCGGCCTGTCTATATTTGTCGGCCATAAAGGTCACGTATTCCTTTTTATTTCTGCCGACACCCTGTTCCGTCACCCACAGGGGAACGTTTTTACCCCGAAGGTTCAGTTCCGAATACTGTTCACCGCAGCCAAAGATTCCTTCCTCCGGATTAGCATTGAGACGGACCCAAATCCTGTTTAATCCGGGGGTAAAATCCTCAAAGGAAGCCTCCAATCTTCCGTTAATAACTTGAAAGTCTACCGTTACATAAGCTAAACTGTCCTTGCTGAACTTTATCTTAACGGCGTCCTCTTTGTGCTCAATTACCTGGTGCTGGGTCAAAGCAAACTTTTCCCACAAATTTTCTTCAATTATAAAATTAGCCTCGGCAAGCATTTGATAATGGGCTTTCCCTTTTCCAACATATAGAAAAGGACTTTCCAGCGTATGCTTTACAAATAGGTAACCCTTAAAACCAATTTCCAAACTATCACTTTTCTGCTCCAAATAAAGCATTCAACACACTCCTTTTGGTCCGGTTATTAACATTGCAATATTACAATGTTGCTAGATTTAATTTACCATTTAACCTGTCCATATTCAATATCCTTAAGTCTTATTCATCTTATTATTTGCATTATCCCGATAATTTAAATTATGTGCTCATTATTAACCTTTGGGTTGAATAAAAATAGTTGAGGTTCAAAAATAGTTATTAATTAATAAAGTATTGTTTGAGTCTTTACCCTTTTCGGGTAATAATAAAAATATAAATAATAATTCAAGCGGAGGTTATAAATATGAAGTCTTTTAAAGAACTTATGCAGTCCGGCGATTGGAAAGGCGAAAAACATGTACCTGTAATTGACAGCCCGGAAAAAGTCAAAGCTAACGAAACCTTTGAATTGACCGTCTCAATCGGTGATGCCATCCCCCACCCCAACACTTTGGAACACCATATCTCCTGGATTAAAGTATTCTTCCTGGCTAATGACAAAAAATTTCCCATTGAACTGGCTACTTTCTACTTTACAAGTCACGGCGAGGGAGATATTTTCACCGAACCCAAAGCCATCGCTAAGGTAAAAGTCCCTTCCTCCGGTACCATTCTGGCCATGAGCTATTGCAATATTCACGGCCTGTGGGAAAACAGCAAGGCAATAGAAGTTGAATAAAATTTTTAGAGCAAAGTCGCTACAACTTCTACAGAAAAAATTACATAGAACCTCAGAAAAAGTGCCCTGAAAATAGGGCACTTCTTTTATAGCAGAAACTGCCGTTTGCCAACCAAAGCAACAAAAGACCCGGCCCCAGGGGCCAGGTCAACAGTTTATTTTTTATTAACTATTACAATAATGGAGCCTTCGGGATAATAATCAACATTGGCGTCCAAAGCTTCCGCCAAAAATCTAATGGGGATTACAGTACGGTTTTTATGAATACGGGCCGGTACGTCCAATTCAACTTTTTCCACGTTTACTTTAGCGTATTTTTTGTTTAAAAAAAGTTCAACGGTTTTATTTTCCTTTTTAACAATTACTTTGCGTTCGTTTCCGTCCCACTTAACCTCTGCCCCCAAAGCCTCAGCAATTTGTCTAAAGGGGAGCAAAGTCCGGCCGTCTTGGACAATGGGCGGAACGTCAAATTTGGCTCTTTTGCCGTTAATGAATACCTCCCTTTCCCGGTTTTTTTCTTTATATAATTTACCTAAAATTTCATAATCTCTGCAAGTTCCTGCCAAACCCTTTTCGATATCCTTTTCAATAGCCTCTATGGCTTCCTCCAGATCAATGCCTCTGGATTTTAAAAGTTCCAATAAGATTAATGTTCCACCATTTATTTTGCCTTTGGCCAAATGTTTGTACAGAGCATTCAACAGTCCGTGGGTTTTGCCTTTTCCATTTCTATCATCATCTTCTTCATCGTCCTTGTCATCGCCTTTTGCGGAATCATCCTTAACGTCAATATCAAGACTATCCTCAACCAATACTTTTCCTTCTTCGCTGATCAGACGCAGCCTAATAGTATATTTCCCGTTTTGAGGAAAGACAGCTTGCCATTTGGTTATTTTATTGTAGCTGTCATCAATATCGGCATTCCAATAGCCACCGGCATTGGTTAAATTCCAGTTATTTGTTCCGATTTCCTTAAGATCCACCTTAGCAGGTCCTTCAATTTTCATTTCCAATTTGGCGGCATTATCAAAACTTTGTTCTGTCTCCAAACTTACTTCCCAATCTACAGTTTCATCTTCTACCACTTCCTGCGGCATATTAAACAAGAAGAGACCGTCCACGACTTTCACTGTTACTTTTTTCTCAGTATTGGCAACAATTTTTCCATTTTGATCAATTAAAGCAAAGGAAATATTATATTTACCGGCTTTGGAAAAATTAAGGGTCCAATTGGTAGCAGCTTGGTATTTAGCCGGAAGCTGGAAACCTCCTTGGGGACCCCAGATGCCTCCGTTAATTATAATCAAATTCTTACCTTCGCTGTCTTTAGCAGCAAAGGTTACCTGCCCGTCATTATTTCCGTCTTCCGTCAAGATGCATTCACTGTCAACTTTAAAGTTTACCTTGTCGTAACCTTGACATCCTTCAACTTTTGTTTGGAAAGTTACGTCTACCTTGGCATCCCTATCGGCCAAAAGAAGCTGCGGCAAATCAAATTTGAACTCATAGGTTGAATAATCAGGCTTCTTTTCAACACACTTTAAAGTATCAATGGATTTTTTGGCAAAGGCGGCCGAAGTCATGGAACCCAAAACCAGGCCTACTATCAATAATATTGCTATAGCTTTTTTCATTTTTCGCCCTCCGTTTCAACTTTTATTTTTTTAACCTTTAGATTATTAAATCAGACAATGCTTATGAAAACAGGCAAGATTATTAAATGCGACCACCTCCGGCAATAAAAATATGCAAAAAGAAAATCTTGCCATAATATTCGTTCTCCTTAACCTTTTTCGGGGTAAAAACAAGGCCTCGGAGTTTAATTTGAGACTAGAGTCCCAGAACATTTGTCATAAACCAAACAAAAAAACGCCTGAAAATAGGCGTCAGCTTGTTGACAAACCATATTTATTATCAACGAAAAGCTAGCTCAAACAATTATAAGAAATGAACTCGGTGGCTTCGGGAATTATCAAAACTCCCCGGCACTTAATTGATAATTTAGTTACGTTTCTTAATTATTCTTTTATTTTTATTCATTATTTTTTAAAAGATACAAAATTGATAGTTTCAATTAAGTGCCGGGTCAAACAGTTGATAATTCTAATCCTCAGCCACCTGCGTTCTT
>JAAXZE010000029.1 GCA_012720075.1 Clostridia bacterium | reverse complement strand
CCCAAAAGCTTAACATTCATGTTGATACTGACCCTAAAAATTACCCATAAGCCAAAAAACGTTCCTCGATAGCTCAATGGTAGAGCACTCGGCTGTTAACCGAGTGGTTGCTGGTTCGAGCCCAGCTCGGGGAGCCATTTTATTTTCTTTACTGCTATACCGAAGGTCAGTGACAAAGCTTATGGGATATACCGGATGTCGGTGTCATGGCTTAAGGGTAAATCTGCATGACTGTGACATTGTAAAGTCGAAAAAAACGATGATACATCCCGGAAGATTGACAATCATCGTGTCACGTCAAGAGAGCTTAACATTCATGGTGACACGTCAATAGAGATTGAATTGTATGGTGGCACTGACCAAAAACCTCAACCTGGAAGCAAATATGATGCATCGTATGAGCTAGACTCTGAAGCAGATGCGTCAAGTAAGATTAACATGCATGGGATGCTTCCTGAAAGCTTAACCTGCATGACAACACTGACCATAAATATCAACCCAAAAGAACACACAACAATTCGTTGTGTTTTTTTGTTTTTGGGTAATATTATTCCTTGAAAGGCAGAAATAAATATGCTAAAATACCCATAAAAACCTATAAAAATACTAGGAAATAAGGGGTGGTATTTGGTGATTTATAATAATGTGGGTGAACTTATCGGTAGGACTCCAATAGTCAAATTAAATAATATTTCCAAGGAATTAGGCGCTGAAATATTAGCTAAAGTGGAGTTTTTTAATCCCGGCGGTAGTGTTAAAGATAGGATTGCTCTTAATATGATTACTGCCGCTGAAAAAGAAGGAAAAATTAATAAAGATACAATCTTAATTGAACCTACCAGCGGTAATACAGGCATTGGATTGGCTATGGTAGCAGCTTCTAAAGGCTATAAATTGATTCTTACCATGCCTGAAACTATGAGTATTGAACGGAGAAATTTGTTAAAAGCTTATGGAGCAGAAATTGTTTTAACTTCTGGGGAAAAAGGAATGAGGGGGGCAATCGAAAAAGCTATTGAGCTTGCCAAGGAAAATTCCAACGCCCTTATTTTGCAACAATTTGAAAATCCCAATAATCCGGAGGCCCATAAAAATACAACTGCTCTTGAAATTATAGAAGATACCCAAGGAAATATTGACTATTTTGTTTCCGGTGTTGGTACGGGAGGAACTATTACAGGTGTTGGTACGGTTCTCAAAGAAAGATTCCCCCATATTAGTATAGTTGCAGTTGAACCCTTTGATTCCCCTGTTATAAGCGGCGGCCAGCCAGGTCCCCATAAAATTCAGGGCATAGGCGCAGGGTTTATTCCCAAGACCTTGGACACAAAAATTATAGATAAAATAATACAAGTAAAATCAGAAGATGCCTTTAAATGGGCCCGGGAGTTAGCGAGAAAAGAAGGCCTTTTGGTAGGCATATCTTCCGGAGCGGCTTTAAAAGCTGCAGTAGACTTAGCCTTGCTTCCTGAAAATGAAGGGAGAAAGATTTTGGTTGTGTTGCCTGATACCGGAGAAAGATATCTGTCGACAGAGCTTTTTGGCTAATTAAAAAATAATTTTCTACAAAATTTAGACAAATTCTACAGAAATGCAGATAATTCTTTAATTTTCGCCTTTTTGAGACCAAGGTCCTATGTAAATAGGACTCGAAAAGGATTTCATCAATAGCCATTTATGTTAAATTATAGTAAAAAACAATGGCGAGGTGGAGTCAGTGCATAACTATGCTGAAATGTCAGAAGAAGCATTAATAGAAATGTCTCAAAAAGGTGATCAATTAGCCTTGGAACAGCTAATAGAGTTGTATCAAGGCCTTTTATATTTTTTATGTGACAAGTATTATTTAAGAGATGGCGACCGAGAGGATCTGCTTCAAGAGGCTGCCATAGGTTTAATTGAAGCGGTAAGGGCCTTTAAGCCTAATAGCGGCAGGAAATTTAAAAATTTTGCTATACTCTGTATTACCAGAGAATTAGATTCTTGTATAAAAAGATCAAATCGTAAAAAACATCAAATATTAAACAGCGCTATTCCCATTTTTTCTTTTGCCGAAAACGATGATGAAAAAAACGGGAGCAGCTATAATGCATTCTTAGACCGGACGTTAAAGGACCAGAGTCCTTCTCCGGAAGAATTGCTGGTAGAAAAAGAGGTAATAAATGAATTATTGCAGACTGTCAACTCTGTTCTTTCCGAAATGGAAAAAAAGGTTTTAAATCTAAGGATTAACGGTCATTCCTACAATGAAATCACCATGAAATTAAATTTGCAAAATAAATCCGTTGATAATGCTATTCAACGGATTAGAAAAAAGATGGACGGCAGATATATACGTACAGCTTAAAATAAGTCGACATTGTCGGCTTATTTTTTTGGTGGTATAATGATTTAAATTTTTAAAATAGAAGGAAGGGTTTGTAAATTGGATTTAAAACGGGCTTTAAAGTTAGGCATAAAAGACGGACTGGAGACTACATGGGAACTGGCCAAAGTAATAGTTCCGGTTTATTTTATCATTACATTTCTAAAGTATACGCCGGTAATCAAGTGGTTG
>JAAXZE010000028.1 GCA_012720075.1 Clostridia bacterium | reverse complement strand
ATATCATATATTCGATGCCGGTTTTATTTTTCCTTCTTAATTTTTATATTTTTTTGCTTTTATTTAAATTTAAATTATTTAAATTTAAATTATTATTAATACTTTTTTAGCTAAAAATAAACACTTATTTATCAAGTTTTAATAGCTTTAATAAATTTCCGCCCAGGAAAGCCTTTTTATCCTCTTCCGGAATATCCAAGTTGCGAACACTGTCAAGATAATACTTTATATCTCTCCCGCTGTGAATTTCAAAGGGATAATCACAACCCCAGATTAAACGATCATGTCTTACGGTCATCATAGCAAATTTAGTCATAGGCTCCCAGCCGCCGGAACCCGCTCCATCGAAATACAAACGATCAAACAAATCATCAAAAGCCTTTTTGTAACCTAACTCTTCTAATTCCAAAGGAGTTTTGGGAAGAGGCTTTATTTCTTGAGGTACCGGAATTCCCAAATCTTCCCTGGGTTCAAAAAACATATTCACCCGGCCTTTGTGAGCTAACAAGGATCCTCCAAAATGGGGCAAAACAATTTTAATATCAGGAAAATCAGGAAATACATCATATATTATTCTCAATGCTGCTTTGGCCTCATCAAATCCACGACCTATACTTCTATTAATAGTACAATCTAATTCAATCCCATAAGGTTTCAGATGCGGGTGTAAAAAGATAGGAACATCCAATTCACAAACCTTCTTAAAGATAGGCCACATGATTTCTTTATTGCTCATGTTGACTTCGGGACCCATGGATGTCAGTAAGGCAACCCCATGAAACTTAAGTTCTTTAATCATATAGTCAATTTCAGCTACAGCAGCTTCAGGATCATCCTGCGGAACACAACCGGCAGCCAATAACCTATCAGGATATCTAACCAAGTCTTCAGCTACAGCCTCATTAATTCTTCTGCAAAGCTCAGGACCTCCGGTATTCCATTGAGATAGGGTTAATAGGGTCATGTCGACTCCGGCATAATCCATATCTCTTAAATGGGTTTCGATCTGATGCAGTCTTACGTTAAAAGTAAAATCGTTATTGTTATAAACTACTCTTTTAGACTCACCGTATGGATCGGCAAACTCCTTATAAATGCTGATAGGCATATAATGATGATGGGCATCAATAATCATTTTTTCTCCTCCTTTTATTTTCTTTATATTTTACTTAAATCCTAAAATAAGGCATCAAGGGAATAGGGGCCGGCACCTAAGAACATTAACAATAACATTGCTCCTAAACAACTAAATGGAAGATCGGCACCGTTAAACCAACCATCTTCTTTATATTTACAGTAAGTGCCAACAATCATTTCACACATAAACAGCAAAGCAACCCACCTGGTCAAAAAACCAAGAAATAAAAGGGGCGCACCTATTAACTGACTAATTGAAACAAAATAAGCCATTGCATATGGGAAAGGGATGCCATGAAATTTAAATCTGTCACCGGAACCTATAAATCCTTGTCCTCCAAAACTCTTGTACCAAGCATGGACCCAAAAAATCCATGCCATTATTAACCTGAAGATTAATAAGCTGATGTCAATCGCAGTTTGACCCAAATCAAAGAAATTAATAAAATAACTTATTGCTTCGCCCATGATAATATCCTCCTATGCTCTTTAACCATTTAATGTTTACAAAAACCAGTAACAGTTCTTTTAACAAAATACCACACAAAAAGTTTACACTTAATTTATTCAGATTTTTGGGAAAAAATTTTTTTATTATTAACTAAAATTACTCTAGCTATTAAAGGGAAGATCATAAATGATAAAAAAATTGCAGAATAATTAAACACATTCGCAATAATCCCCCCTACCATTGCACCAACTGCAATACCGGCATCAAAAAAAGTTAAAATAGTACCATTGGCTTTTTCTTTATCATCAGGTGCTAAACGTATAGCACAAGCCTGCATTAAAGGGTGTATCGTTCCAAATCCAAAGCCCCAAAATAATGCTGCCAAGATTAAATCTAAAGAGGACTGCATGTTATAAAGAAGAAAAAGAACCATCATTATAGATACGATACTTACCAAAGTTATGTTAAAGGATCCTTTTTTATCAGCAAAGCGACCAACAAAAGGTCTCATGACTACTAAGACAATGGCAAAGACAGTAAAATATATACCAATTTGTTCAATATCCCTCTTTAACGCATAGAGCGGCAAAAAGGAAACAATAGCTCCCTGCACTACCGTTGTAAAAAATAAAATTAATGAAGGAATTAATACTTTCTTTTCTATTATCACAAATTTCTTCTTGCCGCTTTTTTTATCAATAACCCGCTGTTTTTCTTTAAAAAAAAGCATAATAAGGAATGCTATGATACTTAAATAAAACGAATTAGCAAATAAGCTGTGAAAAGAATAGCGCGAAACGATAAATAAACCCAGGGCAGGACCAATGGCCATGGCAATATTTTGTGAAAGAGTAAAATAACCCATACCCTCCGATGCCCTTTCAAGAGGTATTAAATAAGATGCTACTGTTGAAGTCCCCGTCGTTGAAAATCCCCAACTGGCACCGTGAAAAATTCTAAATATGAAGAAAAGCCACAAAGAAGAAATCCAAAAATAACTATAGGCTAAAATTCCAAAAAGGAGCAAACCAACCAAAATATAGATTCTTCTGTTTTTCAACTCTAAAAGAAAACTACTTACCGGTCTAATTAAAACCGCCGAAATGGTAAATAGCCCAACAATTAAACCTACTATAGAATCTGCCGAAAAAGTTTCACTGGCATAAAGAGGAATAGTAGGGATAAGGATTTGAAAGGCCATAAATATTGTAAAATTAACAAGCCAAATCAATAAAAATTGTTTGCCAAAGAATCTCTCGATTTGAATCATTCTCCTCACAAAATTATTAAAAACAAGCTATTTTGCAGCTAAATAATAAACAGCTAAATTAATGCCCCAAGTCTTATCATTATCATGCTAAAAACCGAAAATACCGAAAAATAGCATCAATAATGCTACTATTTCAAAAAATTTTTCAATATTTAATCCCTTCTTTTTTTCACCGCGGTGTTATATCATATATCATATATTATACTTCGCTGCAAAAATTCAATTTCCTGCTTACTAATAAATATTTTTTATAAAAAAAACAAACTAGGCTTGCACTATTTTCAGCCAATTAAGTTCGGTCAATTTTCAAAGCCTAGTTTATTGTTTTCTTTGTTTATATACATATTTTTATCAGCAGTATCCAGTAAACCATCTGCATCAATATCGTCATGGTAATCGTAAAAGGCCAAGCCGTAACTAAAAGTTATCCTGTAATCCCTTAAGCCTTGATTATTAATATCTTCAACCCTTTCCTTAATTCTCCCAACCAAATTTTCAGCATCTTCCAAACTGCAATCTGGCAAAATTATTAAAAATTCATCGCCCCCAAGCCTGCAAATGAAATCGGACTCCCGGACGGATTCTCCAATTATTGCCGCAAAAGTTGATAATAATTCATCACCCGCACTGTGACCAAAGGTATCATTGACCAGCTTCAAATCATCGATATCAACGAAACAGATACTAACCGGCTGTTCATTCCTTTTAGCCAACATTAACAGCTTTTCCAATATTTCAAAAGCCGCCCTTCTATTGAGGACGCCGGTCAATTCATCGGTTATGGCCAGATTTTTTAATTGTTCTTCTTTTAACTTCAACTCCCGAAATATTAAATCAAAAGGTTTTTTAATTCCGGTATCAACAATGGCTTTAAAGATCAAGTAATAGGACAAAATACCAAAAAAATGGCCAAAGATATTCTGCCAACAATCTATCCTTAACCATAACTGCGAGAAGAAAAAGTTTTCTGAAAGGATGGTAAAAATAATGGACCAAAATATATAGCGATATACTTGAATATCAAATTTTTTGCGGACTAATATTAACAAAAATAAGGAAATCAACAGAATTAATAAAATAGGAACAGCTAATATTTTAATTATATAAGCTGCCAAAGGATCGTTCTCCGCTATTAATTCAACGGGGAAAGGCTTAAAATATAACAGCAAAGCCGAAAAAATAACAAAGATTAAAAGAATATAAAAAATACACAGCGGTTTAAGCTTGTCCTTTTTATAAAGTAAGGCGATGGCCATAAAAAATGCAAAGGCCATTACATAGCGTCCGGCCAGCCAGAGAAGAAAAGAATCGTTAGCTGAAAATAATGGTAATCCGTCCCCAACCAAAGGAGTTAAAACGTGAAAAAAAATAATACAGCCTATTAATGGTGAGATT
>JAAXZE010000027.1 GCA_012720075.1 Clostridia bacterium | reverse complement strand
GAGTTCATTCCTTATAATTGTTTGAGCTGGCTTTTCGTTGATAATAATATGGTTTGCAACAAGCTGAGGACCTCAAAAGCGGTCCTTATTTAAGTTTTGTCTGCTTTTTACTTTAATGGTGAAATGAGCGGTCCATGGTTGAACCTGGACAGCCAATAACTATTTATTTTTATTCCGTGGTCAGGTATGATTAATTATTATATGTAAAAAATGTAAAAAACACTGGAGGCGAGATGAATGGCCCAAGTAAATAAAAGGTCTGTCTGCCCTTATGATTGTCCCGATACCTGCGGTCTTTTGGTGGAGGTAATTGATGGAAAGGCGGTAAAGGTGCAAGGTGACATGGAGCATCCTTATACCCGGGGAACCTTGTGCCCGAAGATGGCCAATTATGAAAAAACGGTATATTCTCCCCACAGGTTGACCAGACCTTTGCTGCGGAAAGGTCCCAAAGGTTCCGGTGACTTTGAACCCATTTCGTGGGATGCAGCAATGGATATTATAAAAAAACGTTGGCGGGAAATAATTGGCCAATATGGCCCAGAAGCCATACTTCCTTATTCGTATGCCGGCACCATGGGCGTAGTGCAGCGTAACTGCGGCGAAGCCTTTTTCAATCGCTTAGGCGCATCCCGTCTCAAAAGAACTATCTGCTCCAAAGCCAAGGATTGGGGTTGGTCCGCAGTCATGGGTTCCACTTTGGGAATTCATCCTGATGAAGCCCAAAACAGTGATTTTATTATCCTCTGGGGAAATAACGCTATGGCTGTCAATATTCATTTTTTGCACAATGTGGGTAAGGCTAAAGAAAAAGGGGCTCAGGTTTGGCTTATTGAAACTTACGAGACTCCCACGGCCAGGGTTTGTGATAAAGCAGTTCTGGTTCGGCCGGGCACCGATGGCGCCCTGGCTCTGGCGATGATGCATGTCATTGTCCGTGATGGTTTGGAGAATAAGCAATTTATTAAGGACTATGTACTGGGTTATGAGGAATTTACTGAAGTTTTAAAGGATTATACTCCTGAAAAGGCCGGTGAAATAACGGGAGTTAATCCTGAATTAATTGAGGAACTGGCCCGGCTTTATGCTAAAGCCCGGGCGCCCTTTATCAGCTTAGGCAGCGGTCTTTCCCGCTATGGAAATGGTGCCATGACCGTAAGGGCCATTACTTGTTTGCCTGCCCTGGTGGGGGCCTGGGCTGTACCCGGCGGCGGGCTTTCAGCAGGTGTATTTACCGGCAGTGCCCTGGAAACGGCCATAATAACAAGAAATGATTTTCTCAAAAAACCAACCAGGGAAATTAATATGAATCAGCTGGGGGATGCTCTGACTGAACTTGACGATCCTCCTGTTATGAGTCTTTATGTCTATCACTCTAATCCGGCGGCGGTTGCACCGGATCAAAATATGGTCATTAAAGGGTTGCTGCGAGAAGACTTATTTAGCGTAGTCCATGAACGGTTTATGACCGATACTGCCCGTTATGCCGACCTGATTTTGCCGGCGACCACATCGCTGGAACACCCCGACTTGTACCGGTCCTATGGTCACTATTGTTTGCAGAAGGCCGACAAAGTCATAGAACCTGTGGGGGAAGCAAAAAGCAATTGGGATGTATTCGCCCTGTTGGCCCAGGCCATGGGTTTTCATGACCCTTATTTTTCCCATACCGCCGATGAAATGGTAACCAAGCTTATTGAAAGCCCTACCCCTTGGCTGGCTCAGGTTGATTTAGCAAGATTAGCGGCCGGTTATCCGGTGGAGTTGCCCCTGCCGGAAAACTATAAAACCCAATTCGGGACCCCTTCGGGGAAAATTGAAATTTTCAATAAAGATGAAGAAGAACCTTTGCCCAGATATCTTGAACCCCACGGTGATGACGCCCCATTCTGGCTTGTCAATTCTCCCAGCATCTATTCATTAAATTCTTCTTTTAATGAGCGGGAAGAATTAGTAAAACAAAAGGGCGGAATGTATTTACTGATGAATCCGGACGACGCCCTGGCCAAAGGTTTTGTTGACGGAGACCCGGTAGTAGCTTTTAATAAAAGAGGAGAGGTCAAATTTATTTTGAAAATTACTTCGCGGGGCCCCAAAGGTGTGGTTGTTACCGAAGGAATATTCTGGTTAAAGGATTGCCCGGGAGACCGGTCGGTCAATGCTTTAACTTCCCAACGCTTGACCGACAGGGGTGAAGGCAGCACTTTTTATGACACCAAAGTGGATGTAAAAAGAATAAAAAAATAGGGGGGCAAATACCTGCCTTCGCTTTTAAATTTTTTTATATTAAATTTTAAAGGGTCCTGCGACCCTTTTTTTAATGCTTTTTGTTCTATTCATCTTTTCTTTTGTTTGTTCTTTCATGATTTGGCTTTTGAACTGTTTTATAGCTTTGCTTGGAGTATTTGGTCAAATCATGGACCAGTTGGGAGAGATTTGAAATAACCTCTTCTGAAGATAATCATTATTTTTCCGAGAGTTTTGTCTAAATATTTTACTAAAAAGAAGGAATTTTGCGACTCTTGTAGAAATTCGATATTATCCAAATTCCATTGATTTCCATTAGTATAAAAATGTAACATTTTTCTGTCTGTATTGTATTTTTTCAATTAAAAATTAAAACAAAAGTTGGAGGTAATTGTAATAATGCCAAATTTATCAATTAAAACTCCTATTTGGATAGGAAATATAGATATGAAAAGCGATACACTTCAACTGACGGGTATCATGGGTTCCCTCAGATGGTGGTTTGAAGTGATATTGAGAGGATTGGGCAAATATGTTTGTGACCCGACTAGCAATGAAAAATGTCCAGAGAATGTCAATAAAAAAGATTCCTATTGTCCGGCATGCCTGATTTTTGGAGCAACAGGTATTAGAAGGATGTTTAGGCTGTTTGCTGATGGAGGTGAAAAGGTATTTGACGGGGGACAGATAAACATAAAACCAGGGAACCGAGGTTGGTTTCTAGGAAGTGGCCTGAAAGGTGATTTAAAAATATACATTACAGCTCTTGACAGAGGTTATGATGAAAGTTTGATTTTGACTCCTTTAATTGTGGCGTCTAAGTGGGGAGGATTTGGAGGGAAAACCCAGCTAGGGTATGGAGTAATAGAGATAGAAGATATTCACAAAATGGATGTTGTTAAATTTAAGGAAGCAGTCGAAAAAATTATTCTGGAAAAACCGTCCAAATTGAATGTGAATTTAAGAAATGGAAGCCTCAAAGGGCTTCCAAATATAAATGATATGTTTTTTGCTAAAGTCCAGTTTGAAACTGATAGTGAAGATTGGTGGAAAAATGTGGAGGTGTTAAAGGATAAAATAAACGATGATAGACTAAAAAATTGGGTAAAATCAGGTTCCGTTCCGATTGCACCGGCCATAAAATACTGGCTGAGATACGGAAGTAAGTTGGTATTAAATAATAAAAGAATAGATAATTTTTTGTTCGGCACTGTGATTAGAGAGCCAATAGCCTCAAAAATTAATGTTTCTTGTGCTTACAAAGCTGGTGAAAATATTTGGGAATTTCGAATTTGGGGGTGGATTCCCAAGGACAACTTACTTAAAGGATTTAATAGGGAAAAATTTCTTAATGGTCTAAAAAACTCTCTTGAAGGCCATGGCTCTCCTTCAATTCCTTGGGATAAACTTTTCGGTCTTCATAATACGAAGAATCACCAATTAAAAGTTTGGCGGGAATTTTTTTCTTTGCGGGATACAGTAAAACCGGGGGAAAACAATGTGGAGGAGTATCTTCAAAGCCTCTTAAGTGGTGAGGGAGATGAAAACGATGTATGATTTCTACGCCAATTTTCGAATAAAAGTCAAAGATGACGTGGACAACCTCACGAACGGTTCGGGTAAATACCAAGAAGTCAGTGATGTATTGTCAAGGGTTTTGCTCTTAAATACAGCTTATGGAGTCAAGGGAAAATTTCCCAATAAACAGGGCTACCCTAATAAAATTGATCCCATTGTTTATGCAAGAGTTGGAGAAAAGGACCGTATGGGCTTAAAAGGGAGTGTTCATTCAAATGGAAATTACAAGGATTATATCGTTGAAAGATTGTTCGAATACGAATTGCTCTTTGTTAATTCTTCTATTAACTCGGATTCCCTTCCTGAAGGAAGCTGGATTCTGGAGTTCCCGATAGTTTTAGAAAAACCTTTTTTGTCTAAAGATGATACTCCCTTTTATATCATCGACAATCCCGTGCGGAAGGACAAAGTTTTTGGTATTCCTTTTACATCGGCTATGGCTTGGAAAGGAAATTTGAGATGGACTATGATGAAAGTTTTCCTTGAAGCAAACGCTGCTGAATCTAATGAATTTGCAGAGGTGCGATTTCGCCACACCCTGTTGTTTGGGACAGAAAAAGGTTGGAGCGAAAGAACTGCATGGACAAAATATTTAGATGAGCTTTGCCCTGATGCGAAAGGAATGTATAGAGAGAAAATTGCACTGTGTTTTAGAAAAGAAAAGTCAGAAGATGTTCACCTGGAAGGCATGTTATATTTTTATCCGACTTTTTGGGACAAGATAGACCTGATGGTCATAAACCCCCACGACAGGAAAACTAAGACCGGGAAAAACCCCATTTATTTTGAAGCTGTGCCTGCAGGGGCGAAAGGGATGTTTAGGCTGGCTTATGTACCTTTTTACTGGCTGGGTTCGTCTAGAGAAGATATCAAGGAAAAGTCTCTAAAAGATTTAAATGATGTAGTAGCAGGAGTTAGAGAAATGATGCTAACTTATGGGTTTTCAGCAAAAAAATCCTCGGGTTTTGGAGTTGTCAAGGATGATTGGAATAGAGATGAAAGTAGAGTTGAAATAAAGGGATTTTTTGAACCGCAGAAATTCGGTAATTTTGAAGAACTGATTGAGATAGTAAATACATGGGGGCGAGAAAATGAGCAGCATGCTTGAAAAACTAGAAAAAAATAGACTTCCAATTCTCCTTGCTGAAATTGGAGCCTATTTGCACCTCATAGGAAGATTTTCAGAAGAATTTATAGCAGCTAATACCGAAGACTATTCAGTTAATTATTCATATAAAAATATATGTGAAAATGATGCTTTCTTTGAAAGGACCCAATTAGGTGGCTTATTAAAATGTTCTTGTTGGAAAGTCCTCTTAAATAGTTTTGATTATGCTAATATTAAAGATTCAGAAAACTTAAAAAAAAATGAAGTAGAATGTTTTTGTGAATTTATTAAAAAACATATATGGACAGAGGATGAAAAAAATGATCCGCAAGGTCTTTGTAGAGTTCTAGCGGATGCTCATGGAATTGTGTCCGGGATAGATAAAGGAGTGGCTGGTTTAAACCGTCAGACAGGTAAGCAAAGACAGAATTGTACTTTTAAATCAACTGCTTTTGGATATGAAACGGTGATAGAACTTCTAGGAACTTCTCGGCTATCTGACGTAGAAGAAAGTCGTATAAAAGAAAAGAAAAATAAGTTTTTTGAGAGTATCGAAAAAATTTTGAAAGACATTTTGGGTAAGAATGAAGAGTCAAAGAGTATAATTACAGCAGACAAAAAATCGCATAAAGAATTCATTACTTATGAGAGGTATAAACAATTTATAGGATTGATTAAAGAATACTACCCTTTAACATTAGGAGAAACGAGAAGGCCTATAAACGAAATCACGCTCTATGATTATGCCCATCCTATTGCATCTCTTGTCAAATCCAATCTTGCAAAAATAATCATTGATGGATGGTACGATCCTAAAGGAAAATCAGAGTGGAGAATTTTAAAAATAAATATAGACGTTCTTGGGCTTTTATCAAAAGGTTTGAAAATCGGAGATATATTAGGATATAAGAATGAATTAGAAAAAGTTTATGACAAAATTAAAGAAGTTA
The DNA here is from genome assembly GCA_012720075.1 of Clostridia bacterium. Lineage (GTDB taxonomy): Bacteria > Bacillota > Peptococcia > Peptococcales > BICA1-8 > JAAXZE01. The sequence continues at coordinate 16,377 of JAAXZE010000027.1, read as the reverse complement.
TAGAGTTTGAATATCCGTTAGGAAATGAAATATATCGAGATACTACGGGTATATATTTTTCCTGTCCGGCTGTTGATGATGTAGATAATTTTAAATCGGAAATAACTAAAAAAATACAATTCCTTAAGGAATTGGTACATATAGACTATAGTTTTCAAATTGGAATTTCAGATAAAAGCAGAAGCGGAGTTATTTTGGCGAGGGAAATAGGTGAGTCTCTTAAAAAAATCTATTATCACCATGAAGGTGATGTTGAAAATCTGAAAAAAATGTTAGAAAAATCTCAGAAGAGAGGAGAAGATGTCTGTCCTATTTGCAGGATTGGGCTTAAACCGGAAAATGAAGACAGATGTGGAAGGTGCAAAGAAAGATATAATAAAAGGGCTAAGAATTGGTTAGGAATAAATGAAAATCAGGAAGAAAAGAATGATAGAGCTTCAAAAGAAACAATATGGTTGGATGAAATCGCCGACAAAAATGATCGTGTTGCCTTGATAATTGGTCAGTTTGATTTGAGAAATTGGCTTTCTGGTGCGTTTGTTGGTACATTAGTTTCTCAAACTTTTAATGATTGGAAAAATTTAAGTTATGTTAAAAAAAATTTACAAAGCTTAAAAATAAGTGATATCACTGATTTAGAGAAAGGTTATTTGAAACTTTTTTATAAATATGAGAAAAATAAAAACCAAGCTTTAGATGGTAACTGGAAAAAAATCTGTGCGTCTTTTATAGGAAAAAGGCCGGAAAATTTTATAACAGATTTTTGGGACCCTATAAAACAGCGGGATTCCACTGAAAAAGCTTTAACCCAAGTAGATAATGAAGATAAAGCAAGGCATTTAATTAGACTGTTATTCAGGAAACATCCGTCCTTTGCTCGCATTTTCCGGATATGGGAAACTACCCAGGAATTTATTGAGAAAACGATTTTTAAAGAAATACTAAGAAACTATGATTGGAATTCAGAACTGAGAAAACAGCGCATTCAATTCAAAATTGAACCTAACCCGGAACTTAACGAAGGTTCAACCTGTGATGTAGAGATTGACGGCATAAAGTTCTGTCCCGTTTGTGTCAGTGAAAAGGGAGGGATTTTTGTAAGCACTATAAACCTTGAACTCTTGAAAAAATTCGGCGAGTCCTTGGCAGCAATATCGATGGACATAAATGAAAAAGAGGTTAAGTTGAAAATAGAAGGGGATAAAACCTGGAGAACTGCAAAAAACGGTAAATCTTTTAGAATAACTGAGGTAAAAGTTGCTGAGGAAAACTACCGATACTACCTGCCTTTTACTGAAATTTATGATTTTCCGGACCAGTTTATGGTTCTTGTGCCAGCTTATGAAGCTTTAAATATAACAGAAAAAATATTTGACAAATATGAAAAGCAATTTGCGAAAGTAAGGGATAGATTGCCTTTCCACTTGGGCATTATTGCTTTTCATCGGAGGACTCCGCTTTATGTAGTGATGGATGCAGGAAGGCGGCTTTTGGACGCTTTCAGGAGGGAAACTAAGACTATCGAAGCTGATGTGATAAACGTATCAAACGATGATAGCAGAAAAGTTGTAGAATTGGAAATTAACGCGAAAAATTACGCCCTTTATCCTTTTAAATGGGAAGTGTCTTATGGGACCGGCGACTCTCAAAAAGATGACAATTGGTATCCTTATTTCAGAAATAAGAGCAGTAATTACAGCAGACCACTTTCTTTTGATTACACCGGAAAGGGGAATTTTGTCACTCATGTAAAAAATATAAAAAAAGATGACCAAATAGAGATTGAAACTTCCTACTTTAAGATGATTTACCTGGAACATGCAGCCGACAGATATAAGGTGGGAGAAATTTTAAGACCGCTTCATGATATTAAAAGGCTACAGGAGCTTTGGCAAGAGATTAAAACTAGGTTGAAATCTAAAACCTGGAGCACATCTCAGATATACGCTTTTAGGGATGAAATTAAAAGAAGGAAAGATTATGGCAGTGAATACTTTTGGAAATTTATAAAAGCTAACATGATAAATGTTCTAGGCTTATCGCCACAAAAGGATAAGGAATTGTTTGATAAACTTAAACAGGCTTTAGATTTAGAAGATGAGTTATTGGATTTGTGTCTATATTGGAATCTACAAGTAAGGAAAGACAAATGAGCGGGGGAGGATAAAATGGAAGACAATTTATACGAAGTGAAAACTTATTATGCGATAGCTTTGGACCCCATCCATGTGGGGGCCGGAGGAGCAAGGCTTGAGAGGGTGGATCTGCCCATAATTAGGGAACCAGGTACCAATCTCCCCAAGATACCTGGGACGAGTATGAGCGGAAGTGCCAGAGCTTACACGGCTATGAGGACTTCTAGGTACAACTTGAAGGGAGAAGATGGCAAAACATACTCCTGCGCCGGAAGGGGCGGCGAAGGTGGAGAAAATCACTGCGGGAAAGTAGATCCTGCCTGTCCCGTTTGTGTTCCATACGGTTTTTCGAAAGGAACTTATAGCATGCAGGGGTTGGCTCAATTCTTTGACGCGCAAATTTTATTTTTCGCTGTTGCCTCAATGGTCGGCCCTATATGGGTGACTTCTCCTTTGGCGTTGGAAGGTTTAGAATTAAAAAGCGATTTGCAGGTTCAGGATGAGGCTTTTTATCCATTGGGAGAGCAACTGCGAAATAAAGACAAATTAAATTTTGGGTGGATAATGTTGGATAAAGGAAACGGAAAGGGAAATATCGAGGATCTTCCCATACCTGAAATGGTCAAACAAAGAGCAGTACTTGTTTCCGATAAACTTTTATCTCGGATTGTAAACAGCAATCTGGAAGTGAGGACCTCCGTCAGCATTGATCCTAATACAGGGACGGCAGAAGAGGGAGCACTTTTTACCTATGAAGCGATTCCGAGGGGGACGATTTTAAAATTCGATATAAATTACAATTCCGGCCAATTTTTTATGGTTGGTGGCCGAAAACTAAAGGCGGAAGGTTGCGGCGATGTAGGGCCCGCCTGGGTAAAAGCCCAAGTAGAAAAAGGGATGAAACTTTTTGAAGTGCTAGGTATTGGCGGAATGGGCACCAGAGGAATGGGAAGGTTAAGAGTGCTCAACCTCGCAAAGGGGGATTGCTGAAAATGGAGAATTTGGACAGGCTCTGTGCGGAATACGGATATAAATTTGCAAAACAGGTCAGTAAAGGACTGGGTAACAGTTCCAAAGCCGCGGAAACATTTATAACAAAAGCTTTGGGAGTGTTGCAAGAACAGGGGTTATATGCACTTTTATTATTTTGTAAGTCAAGAGGAGATAATGAAAAAGGCGGCGCGGTAAAAGTAGAAGAATTGACGAAAGAAATATTGAGGGAAAAGCTTAAATTTATAAACGACGGAGATATTCTCGAAGAAATTAATGGACTTTTGTCGAGGCTGGATGATCTGATACTCGCTATTCAGGTGCTAGAGAAAACACTTATCTATGCCAGGTTTCATGCGAAGGCGATGAAAAAAGAAGGTGAAGAATTAAAATGAGTTGGCACCTTTATTCATTGAACTTTAGGCTCAAGTCGCCACTTCACATAGGTTATCATAAAGTTATGCATTTTTTATTGACTAGGGAATACATTCCCGCGAAACCCTTCTGGGGAGCCCTAACAGCCAGACTTGTACATGAACTTGGTCTGATGGAATATAAGAAAGTTGGGGAATTTTTAAAAACTGCCATGCGGTTTGGGTACTTTTATTTATGGGTCAAAAAAAATGATTCAGTGCTAATACCGAGATATACCGATGAAGGTTTAAAATTTGGCAGTTTAAAAGATGAAGAAATACTTCAAAACGAATTTGCAAAAAAATACATAACTTCCCAGGCTTCTGCCGCTATCGAAGCCAACTCTTTTACCGCTGAAGAAGGCATGTTGCACGAGGTTGAATTCATTAGCCCTTATACTTTGGATGAAGGAAAACCGGTTTTCTTTCGAGGCTTATTGTGGGTCGCCGAAATTTCAGATGACAATCTTTCTATAGCAGATTTACAGGAAGATGATTTTATAATTCGGTACAGCAATAAAAGTATAAAATTTTCCGAGCTGGCTAAAAATTTGCAGGTTGGCGGTGAAAGGAAATACGGATTCGGGCTTTTAAAAATGGAGGGTAAACCTAAAAAAGAGGGCAGTAATGATTTTATAAGTCTGGGATATAACGGAACGTGGAAAGAAAAAAATGGCGAAGTTTACATAAGCATTAGAGAAAAAGACCCTATATGGTCACACGTTAAAAATACTTCGGATTTAAAAATAAAAGGAGAAGTTGAACTTTTTATAGGCAGAGATTGGAGTGATAAAGGTGCAGGTCGCGAATTGAACGTGTGCGGATTGTGTTGGTCTCCCGGGTCTATTCTTCTGGAAGAAAAATCCTTTAAAATTACGCGAGATTTTGGGCTGTGGGAAATATAAAGTGTCTTAGAGGTGAAAAAACTTTAATTTAATAAAAAAGATTATGAATTTTCCTATCCATTTAAAAAAGAAAAGCAAAAGCCCTAGATGAATTTGCAATCTTAAATGAGGATATAGTGATAATTGATGAGCAATATTCAAAATTAATTTGTTTGCAGGGGCTTTGTCAAACAGTGTTGGTGAATAAAATTTAGTTACTGTTAAAATCGGTGGTAAAATCCCCATAAACACCGGGGAAAAAATCCCCACCCCCTAGAAATATAAACACCGAAGATCTAGCAAATCGGAGGTGTTTAAAATTTACGTAAGGAGTGGGGAATGGTTGAACATTAAGCAAATGTATGAAAATGGTGTTGCTATCAGCGAAATTGCTCGTCGAACCGGGCGGGACCGCAAAACGATAAGAAAATGGATACAATCTGATAGCCCGCCCAAAAATGTTAAGCGGAGAAGACCTAGCAAGTTAGATGACTATAAAGAATATATAATTTCTCGTATGCAAGAGGGTGTACTCAACGCCACCGTTATCTATGATGAAATAAAAGCTAAAGGTTATAAAGGTAAAATTACCATATTGAGGGACTTTATGCAGCCATACCGGCCTGTATTAACTGCTCAAGCAACCATAAGATATGAAACAGGACCTGGTGAACAGGCCCAGGTAGATTGGGCTCATTTCGGATATATCATCGACCTAGATGGAGCACGCCGTCCCTTGTATTGCTTTGTTATGGTACTGAGTTACTCACGCATGCTCTATCTTGAGTTTACCACATCTCAGGATATTGCAACACTCTTAAAATGCCACCTTAATGCCTTTGAATTCTTCGGAGGCATACCAAAAGAAATGCTTTACGACAACACTAAGACAGTAACCCTGGGTCGTGACGGTAACGGTCATATCATTTGGAATGAACGGTTTTTGGATTTCAGTGTTCACTTTAATTTTAACCCTCGGTTATGTCGCCCATACAGGGCACGAACTAAAGGTAAGGTAGAACGTCCTATCCGGTATATCCGGGGAAACTTCTTTCCTGGACGCAAGTTCAATTCCTTGGAAGATCTCAACTTTCAGGCCCACAAGTGGCGGGATGAAAAGGCCAACGTACGCATTCACTCCACTACCCTGGAAAAGCCGGTTACTCGATGGGCCCATGAGTTATTGCAGCCATATACCGGCTACCCAGACTTTGACTTGGCATATTACTGCCAGCGCAAAGTAAGTAGGGACTGCTTTGTTTCCTACAAATGCAACTTCTATTCCGTACCCTGGCAGTTAATCGGGCGAGATGTACTGCTTAGAATTACCGATGACCAACTACAAATATATTGGCAGGGGCAAATGCTCACCCAACACACACTGGTAAAACATAAACGTTACCAGCGAATTGAAAAACCGGAACATTACTATGGACTCCCTGGCCGAGGAGTTACCAGCCGGCGCAGAAAAAACTCCGTAACAGTACTTAAACCGCCCCAGGTTGAAAGAAGGTCTTTAGACTACTATGAATCCCTGGTCTGGGAAGGTGTACAGTAATGCTGCAGATTGAAATGTTGCGTGAACGCCTTACCGAACTGGGGCTAAAAGAAATGGCCAGAACTTTAGACTACCGGCTTCAAGAAGCAGTTGATAAAGAGCAAACATACTTTGATTTTCTAAATACACTGGTAGAGGAAGAATTATCAGCCCAGAAGGACCGGGCATTTAAAACCAAGTTACGCATGGCACGACTTCCCTTCCAGAAGACTATTGCTGATTTTGATTTTGCATTTCAACCATCAATAGATGAACGGCAAATTAAAGAATTGGCCACTTTAAGGTTTGTGCATGAGGCCGGAAATGTAGTTTTCTTAGGACCTCCGGGAGTGGGGAAAACGCATTTGTCAGTAGCCCTTGCTATGGAAGCTATTGCCCAGGGAGCAACTGCATATTTTGTAAAGACTGATGAACTTATTGCCGATCTAAAGAAAGCTCATGAGGAAAATCGCCTGAAAAAGAAAATGAAGAAATATTTACGCCCGAAAGTTCTCTTAATCGATGAAATTGGCTACCATCCGCTAGACAAGCTCTCAGCGTCTTTATTCTTCAATATCATATCCGAGCGTTATGAAAACGGGAGTATTATCCTTACTTCCAACAAGAGCTTCACGGAATGGGCTGATATATTTAGTGAAAGCGTCATTGCTACTGCCATACTGGATAGATTATTGCACCATGCTACCATTGTTAATATTCGTGGTCCTAGTTACCGCATGAAAAACAAGAAAAAGTCGGGATTATATCCTAGTAAGGGGGATGATGAAAGTTAGATAATTTTATGCTAGGGTGGGGAATTTCTCACCGGTGAAAATGGGGAATTCAAAACCGGTGTTGACATTACTACAGTTGGTAGAATGTAATCTATTGGCTTTAAGGATAATTTTCCCTACCGGAGTATGTCGCTTGTCTCAAGTTTTTTTATAAAAAAGGTGTTGGTTATCCACCAACACCAAATATTATAGAGACAAAAGGAGCAGGTTTTTGATAAACTGATAATGCATTTGGAAGAATACCTTCTCTATGAGGGTAGTTTGGCGACTACAGGTATTCGACCAAATGCATTTTATTTTCCTGCCACCCCAACATTTATTTTATTTTAGAACCTTTTTTAAAAAGGGTTCAGGGACCCTTTTTTAATTTTTTCTTGGGTCATTAAAACTGGGGGGAGTGGGTGGGGGTGGTTTGAAAAATTGTCCCGGTGTTGATAAATCAAAGTACAGTTTTGAATCTTCAGTTACGCCAAAATCTTTATTGGAGGCCTCATTTTGCATTTTATTCAGGGCTTCCCTAAAGAGGGCATTGTGGGCTTCCTCCCGGTTTAGCAGGAAATCGATAGTCTGCCGGACATATTTATCGTTAATTTGTCGGTACAGGTATTCATAAACGACTTTAGCCCTTTGTTCGGCAGCAATATTGGACAGTAAATCAGCGGCTATATCACCGGTTACGTTAATATACTGAGCTGTCCAGGATTCACCGGAGGCATTAATCAGCATCGGTGCCAGACCACTTAAGGTATGGGATTGGATTTGGCCTATGTTTGCCATATCTGCCTCCACATCATGACCGTTTAAGAGATTGATGGTCTGGGCCACCATTTCCATATGGCTTAATTCTTCTGCTCCAATGTCTAAAAATAAATCCTTAATAGCCTTGTCTTTAATTCGGAAACTCTGGGAGATATACTGCAGTGCCGCCTTCAATTCACCATTTGCTCCCCCCAATTGCTCCTGCAAAAGGCTGGCATACTGGGGATTGGGCCGTTCCACTTTTACATCTTGCAATAATTTTTTATCATGCAGAAACATTTTTTTACCTGCCTTTATTATTTTGGAATCGTGCTTATTATTTGCTTGATATTGGATTTTATCCATTAGACTTTATTTGTTAATCTAACCCAGCCATAATTTTACAATTGAAATCGAACATATGTTCGGATATAATAAAGATACACTTTAAAATTGTCAAAAGAGGGTAGAGAAAATGGTGGATTATTCACTGTTACCCCGGCATGACGTCCTGTGTATTGATATGAAAAGTTTTTACGCCAGCTGTGAATGCGTGCTAAGGGGCCTGGACCCCCTGAACGCTTATCTGGTGGTTATCGGCGACAGGAATTATCGGGGAAGTATTGTATTGGCTTCCAGTCCCAAAATGAAAAAAGAGTATGGTATAAAGACCGGCAACCGTCTGTTTGAGGTGCCCCGGGACCCCAAAATCCATGTGGTGGAGGCCAGGATGTCCCTCTATCTGGAACAGTCCTTAAAAATCGCCCGCTTGCTGACTGAATTTGCTCCCCCTGAAACCATCCATGTCTACAGTGTAGATGAAGCCTGGATTTGTGTTGATGGTATGGAGCGGCGCTTAGGCAACCGCTGGCAGATAGCCCAAAAAATTAAGGACAGCATATGGGAGAGGTTCGGTTTGCCGGCCTGTATCGGTATCGGACCCAATAAGTTTTTGGCCAAGGTTATTCTGGATATTGAGGCCAAAGAAACCGGTATTGCCGAGTGCAGGTATGAGGATGTCCCGGTGAAGCTCTGGCCCCAGCCGGTGCAAAAAATCTGGGGTATCGGCCGACGTATGAAGGTCAGGTTAAACCAAATGGGGATTTTAACGGCGGGCCATTTGGCCCATTATCCTTTGGAGCAATTGAAAAAGCGTTTCGGTGTTATGGGTGAGCAGCTTTATTGGCATGCCTGGGGCGTTGATTTATCACCGGTTACCGGCTACCACCCTACCAAAGGGCAAAAAGGATTTGGCCACGGTATGACTTTATTGCGGGATTATAAGAATAGAGAAGAAATCAAGACCGTTATTTTGGAATTATGCGAAGAGGTGGCCCGAAGAGCCCGGGAAGCCAAAATGGCCGGCCGGACCGTCAGTTTGGGGCTGAGGTTTAGTGATTGGGAAAAGGGTGGAGGGTTTTTTCATTCTTTTACCCGCCGGGAACCCACCAATATTACTATGGAGATATATGAAAGCTGCCTGTTTTTGTTTAACAAGTATTATCAAGGTGAGACAGTAAGGCAAATCCACTTGTCGTTGACCAATTTGGTCCCTGAACGGGCCATTCAGCTCAGTCTTTTTGAAGACCGCTTGAAAAAACACAGGCTGGGTTTTGTGGTCGATGAGGTGCGGGCAAAACACGGCAGTGCTTCACTGCTCAGGGCTCCAAGCTATACCGCCGGGGGAATTATGCCCGAAAGGGCCCAAAAGATAGGAGGGCATAAAGCCTTATGAAAGACAGAGGGGCTATAAAATGGTCGGCCATGATGCTGCCGGAGCACAGAAAGCTTCTGGAAAAACTGCTGGCCGAACAGCAGTATGTGGAAAAGCCCAGCCTGGCCCAGGATAAGTGTGAGGAAATAAATAGGGTTTTGCTGGAAGCACTGGCTAAAGGAAAAAAGGTCGGATTTAAAATTTATCAGGACCATGCCATCCAATCCATAGAAGGGGTCATAACCAGGCATATCCCTGAGCAAAGAAAATTAAAAATCATTGCCGAAACAGGTCGGATAATTTTTTTGAACCTGGAAAAAATTGTAGATGCGGAAATTATTGAGTGAAGGCGCCTGCCCGATATGGGCAGGTGTTTTTTTGCCGGGAAAAATTATGAGTTTTCCGCAACTAAAAATGTTTGCCGCCATTAACTTTCGGGCTTGTACCTGAATAGCATATAAATGAGTAGTTGTGAGGTTCGCCAAACAGGAGGTAACAGGAGATGAAAATGTTTGAAATACAACCCGGTGAGTATGCCAGGGTCCGAAGCTTAGAGGCTGAAGGCAATATCCGCCGACGGCTGTTAGACCTGGGACTGGTACCGGGAACTCTTGTCCAAAACATCAGACGGAGCCCGCTGGGAGACCCCACCCTTTATGCCATTCGGGGAGCCATGATAGCTTTGCGGAAAGAAGAAGCGGGCTTAGTTAATGTCGATAAGGAGGAGCGTTGATGGGTCTTACCAATCAATCGTCAGGAATAAATGTCTTAAGGGAAAGGTTTAATGTCAAAAGTAATTTAGAACAGCCGGTTATTGCTCTGGCAGGGAACCCCAATACCGGAAAAAGTACCGTTTTTAACGCTTTGACAGGGCTTAACCAGCATACCGGCAACTGGCCGGGCAAAACAGTTTTGCAGGCCCAAGGTACTTTTAGCTACAAGGGCGTTGAGTATAGATTGGTTGATTTGCCGGGCACTTATTCTTTACTGGCCAATTCGGCGGAAGAAGAGGTTGCCAGGGATTTTATCTATTTCGGAAATCCTGATGTCACCGTCGTAGTCGGCGATGCCACCTGTCTGGAGCGCAACCTAAACCTGGTTTATCAGATTATGGAGATAACTCCTAAGTGGATTTTTTGCTTAAATTTGATGGATGAAGCCAAAAGAAAAAAGGTTTACATCAATATTGAAAAGCTTTCGGAAAAACTGGGGATTCCGGTTATACCTACCGTGGCCCGGAAAGAAGAGGGCTTGACGGATTTAAAAGAAGCCATTGCCGGAATGGTCAGAGGGGAGCTGACCACCCGGCCCCGGTTGGTCCGATATGACCGGGAAATTGAAGAAGCCCTGGATTATTTGGTGCCCAGGTTATCCTCCGTTATCGGCGAAAGGTATAATTTGCGCTGGTTGGCTCTCAAGCTCTTAGACGGCGACCAGCAAATAATAAATCACCTCCAGGCCCAGTTTAGTAATTGAGAATGGAGAATTGAGAATGGAAAAAGAAAAACTTTCGGGGTTTTGTCATAATGGAGAAAGGGATGATACTAAAATATGGCGATGAATATCAAAGATATCTATAAAGGCCTTGATATTCCGGCAGATATCTTTCGGGACAAAGTGGTCAAAAGCATCTATGCCCATGCCGAAGAAACGGCCAAGGATGTAATTATAAGGGAAAACAAGAGAGTGGATTGGGATAAAAAGCTGGATGACTTTTTAACCTCGCCTTTAACCGGCTTCCCTGTAATGCTTTTGTTGCTGGGAATAATATTCTGGCTTACTATAGCCGGGGCTAATGTGCCTTCCGGTATCCTTTCCGACCTTTTTTTCGGCATAGAAGATAAATTGTCTGCCCTTGTATTAAATGCCGGACTACCCGCCTGGTTCCACGGCTTGTTTATCCAGGGAGCCTATCGGACCCTGGCCTGGGTTGTTTCCGTTATGCTGCCGCCCATGGCCATATTCTTTCCTCTTTTTACTTTACTGGAAGATTTGGGCTATCTGCCCCGGGTTGCCTTCAATCTGGACCGGGTGTTTAAAGCCTGCGGCACCCATGGCAAGCAGGTGTTAACCATGTGCATGGGTTTTGGCTGTAATGCCGCCGGGGTTATCTCGTGCAGGATTATCGATTCTCCCCGGGAAAAATTAATTGCCGTTTTAACCAACAACTTTGTTCCTTGTAATGGCCGTTTCCCAACTTTAATTGCCATCGCCATGATTTTTATGGGAGGAGCCCTGGTACTGGAAAAAAGTACAATGCTGGCTACCATAGCGGTAATCGGTATGATTTTAATAGGCATAACGGCGACCTTGCTGGTTTCTTTATTTCTTTCCAAAACCTTATTAAGGGGAATCCCCTCTACCTTTACCCTGGAGATCCCTCCCTTTAGAAAGCCTCAAGTAGGAAAGGTTATTGTCCGGTCCATCTTTGACAGAACAATATTTGTATTATTTCGGGCGATGACCGTTGCCGCTCCGGCCGGCATCATAATTTGGCTGGCTGCTAATGTTTACGTTGGCAACACAAGTATATTGGCCGCCGCAGCAGCTTTCTTAGACCCTTTTGCCCGGGCCATTGGGCTGGACGGTTTTATTCTAATGGCCTTTATATTAGGGTTGCCGGCTAATGAAATTGTTTTGCCCATCCTGATAATGGCTTATCTTTCCACAGGGGCCATGGTGGAGTTGGACAGTATAGAAGAAATGGGCAATCTTTTTTTAAATCACGGTTGGACCTGGTTAACGGCCCTTTGTACCATGCTGTTTTCCTTGCTTCATTATCCCTGCGGAACTACCTTGTTGACCATTGCCAAAGAAACCAAAAGCATAAAATGGACCCTTACCGCTTTTCTTTTGCCGACTACTGTCGCTGTGCTGGTTTGCTTTTGCGTTGCTCAGACCGTAAGGATACTGGGTTTAGTTTAGGATTTTTATCCCGGTTAGAGGAGCAATGGGGGAAGTGATTTTATGAAAAAGACCGAAAGAGAATTTTATACTGTCCGGGGTTATGCCTTATTAAATCAGGATGATAACCGCCTTACCCCCAGTATGGAAGATTATTTGGAAATGTCTTATCGTTTATCCAAGGATAAAGGCTTTACCAGAATGAGTGACTTAGCGGGGGCATTAAATGTTCAGCCTCCTTCGGCCAATAAAATGGTTAATAAACTGGCCGAGCTGGGTTACTTTATCTATGAAAAGTATGGGGTAATCCAGCTTACGGAAAAAGGAAGCAGGATAGGCCGTTATTTGTTGAAAAGGCATGAGGTCATTGAAAACTTTTTAAAGGTTATCGGGGTAAAGGATAATGTCTTAGAGCAAACGGAGAAGATTGAGCATAATATTACCGAAAACACCCTGGAAAGGATAGGTCTTTTTTTAAAGTTTGTTCAGGAACATCCTCATTATTTGGAAGAATTTAAAAAATTTGAAACAGAGGAGAAATAAAAAAATCACCTTTGCGGTGATTTTTTTATTTACTAAATATAATTTAACGGGTTTTTGGTTTGCCCGTTTTTAATAACCTCAAAATGGAGGTGGGGTCCTGTACTTGCGCCCGATGAACCTACCAAGCCGATTCTTTGACCGGTTTCCACCCTTTGGCCTACTTTTACGCTTATTTTGGATAGGTGGGCATACCTGGTTTTAAGGCCGTTGCCGTGGTCAATGACGATGTTATTACCGTAGCTGCCGTTATAACGGGCTTCCACAACTTTCCCGGAACTGTAGGCGTAAACTCCGTTGCCGTAACTGGCGGCTATATCAACTCCGCTATGGAAGGTACGCTTTCCGGTAATAGGGTGAATCCGGTAACCGTAAGAACTGGAAATTCTACTGCCTTGGACAACCCCGTAGTTGACCTTGCCTCCCCGGGATACGGTGGTTTTAGTGCCTACTTTAATAATGGCGCTAACCGGTTCTTTTAGTATTTCTTCATTTATTACCTCTAAAGAAGTTTGATAACCGTTGGTCATTACAATACTGTAGGTTACTTTCTTTTCTCCTTCAACACCTTCTTGCAGGGTTTTCTTTTCACCTTTATACATGGTGTTATCCTTTTGCTGGGTTATTTTAAACGGGATAGTTTCAACAACGGTGTTTTCAAGTTCAATTACCACATCCAGGACCGGTTTGAAGGGTTTAACAATTAGTTTATCTCCCGGATAAATTTTCTCGGGATCTATTTCCAAATTTAACGCAATGAGCTCGTCTAAGGTTAAACCATGCTTTTTGGCCAGGTTCCACAGGTTGTCCCCCGGTTGAACCTCAATTACCGTTGCCTCATTTTCTTTGGCATAAATCATTGTTTCAGCCTTTTCCCAAGTATCAATTTCGTCAGGATGAACTTCGACTTCAACGATTTGGGTTTCGGCAACCAGCTCCACTTTTTTTATGTTAGCTTTCTCATCAATCATTTCTAAATATGTATTTTTATATTCATCTAAAAGGATTTCCAATTTTTCTTTTTCCGGGACCGTAAACCACAACTCATTATTAACCCAGAATTGATAGGCCTTTACCTTTTTTAAGGAATCAGCAAAGCTTTTAATGCTGGGAAAAGCCAAGATAAGGGCGACCAAGGTCAGAATTGCGAAAATAGTAAGTTTTTTCCGTTTCATCCTGTCACACACCTTATGTATAATTCTATGGAATTTTTACAATTACTCTATAATTTTAGCATAAAAAGCCATACTTCGGGTCCTGTTTTTTAATTGAAATAAATTACATTTCAACCTGCCAACTTCTTATAAAAGTGTCATTGTGTCACCGTGATATTGTGACATTGAAAAAGATTAAGGTTTCGCTACGCTAGGTTGAGGTTGAGATTATATTAATAGATTAAAGACTTCGCTCACTATTGTTTGCTAGCTTTCGCTACGCTAGATTAATATAGCATGAGATGCAACCATTCACTATTTCAACTTATATCAGCTTATAAAAGTTGAACCTCAACCTTAACCTTAACCTTTTTCCCGTAAAAACTACACAATTATATACTTTAAGCTAGCGAAGCGAAATCTGGCCAACGAAGTTGCGTAACCTTAAATCTACCCTTTCCAACCTCCCAATGCATATTAATTACCGTATTGGAAAAAATAACCTCTGATATCTGTTCAGGAGTGGAATTGATGGAAAGGGAATTAATCTCTACCCAATATGTTGTATTAATCGTTACGGCGATTATTACCGGAACTTTAGCCCGGGCCCTGACCTTAAGGGAAGATTACCGGCAATACCCCAGTTACCCCAACGGCTATTTAATTCACCTGCTTACCGGTTTTATAGCCGCCAGTCTAGGTGCGGTAGCCATACCGGCTTTAATGACTAAAAATTTTGTTGCTGTTACCTTTTTAGCCCTGGCTATCCAGCAATTCCGCGAAATCAGGAAAATGGAGTTTAACAGTCTAATGCATCTGGAACAAACCGAATATACCCGGCGGGGCGAGGCCTACATCGACGGTATTGCCAAGACCTTTGAAGCCAGAAATTATATCGCTTTGACGGTAGCCTTTACTACCGCTTTAACCATTCAAGTGTTAAACAGCCAAAGAATTTGGATTAATATTGCCGGCGGCGCAGTCACCGGCTTTGCCGTGCTGTGGTTTTTAAAAAAGCTTTCCAAAGGAAAAACGGTGGGGGATATCGCCCAAGTCAAACCGGGTAAAATCGAAGTAAAAGGCTCTGCGTTATATGTTGACGGTATCTTTGTCAGTAATTTATTGGGCACGGAAATTTCCCGCAAATTGTTTCGGGAAGAAGGGATAGCGGTAGTGATTTATCCTAATGAAAATCATTACCGGATAACTTTGGAAAATTACGGCTTAAGACAGGCCATGCTTTTTGAGGCCACCAAGGCTGTAGGTTTAAAACGCTACCACTTTACCCGCAGGGATTTTGGTGAAGGAAGAATCGTTACCGCTTTTGTTCCCATTATTCAGGACATGGACAGGGTAATTGAAGCCGTTAAGAATACTCCTCTCTTAGAAAGTGTCAAAAAAAGCCATGCCTTGATGGAAACCAGATAGGGGAGGGAGGCCTGTTTTGAAAAGAAAAGATATCTTGGCCTATGTAACCATGGATAAAAATCGATATTTAGGAGGAAAGCCTCTGGCATTGTTAGCCAATGATCTTGAGGAAATGAAATCTTTGAGCGAAGACTTGGCTGAGGCTTTAAAAGCTGATGTGTGCCAGCTTAAAAACGGTGATTACTTGATTATTACCAGAGGGTGATCCGGCTTGTGGACAGTAAGAGTAAAACTAATATTTACTTTCTTTTATATCTTGCTTTGTTTAAAGTTCATTTTCCCCCCTGCGGTTTACGCCGAAAAGGAAATTTACAATAAAGATTCCAAGTTGGCTGTTTTAGTGATATTGGATCAGATTAATATTGAGGATTTGGCTGGGGATTATCCCCATATAAAAAGCTTATTGGAAAAAGGGGCAGGGGCGTTAATGAATGTCCGTACCGCTGTCAGATACGACCCGGCCAGCGGCTATCTTACTTTAGGCAGTGGAGTCAGAGCCAACGTTCCTCCCGGTTTGGGTCAGGCTTTCAGCTTTTCGGAAACGGTTGGCAGGGAAAAGGCTTATAATGTTTATGAAAACAGTACGGGTCAAAAACCAGCGGATTGTCAAATCCTTGTCACCGATTTCGTTAAAATAATTGAAGATAATAAAAATCAGAACTTTCAAATTATCCCCGGACTTTTAGGCCAAACTCTGAAAGAGGCCAATATTCATGTAGTCCTTTTGGGAAATGCCGATACTTTTGAAAAGAAAAATCGTTTGGCGGCCTTGGTGGCCATGGATGCCCTGGGACAGGTGGAAGAAGGGGAAATAGAGGGCTTTCTTTTATCAAATAACCAAAGTCCCTTTTTCGTTAAAACCGATTACACCCTCTTAATGGAAAAAATTAAAGAGTATCAAGCCTTAGACCGTGATACCCTTCTCATAATTCATTTAGGTGACACCATCAGGGCAGATGAGGCCAGGAGCTATGTGGACAGCCGGCGGGTAAATTTTTTCAGGAAACAGGCTTTAGCCGACGCTGATAATTTTTTAGGCCGGCTGCTAAAAGAGCTTAACTTAAAAAAAGATTTGTTGCTGGTAGTAACCCCTTTTCCGTCTCGGGACGGCTATAATGAAAAAAATTTACTTACCCCGTTTATAAT
>JAAXZE010000026.1 GCA_012720075.1 Clostridia bacterium | reverse complement strand
GGAGATATCGGAGAAAGCAGCTTCTGCAATGAAGTAGTAGAAAAGACTCTGAAAGAATTTGGAGGCATTGATATTTTAGTCAATAATGCGGCAGAGCAACATATGCAAACATCCATAGAAAATATTACAGATGAACAACTTCTTCGAACCTTTAAAACCAATATATTCTCCATGTTCTATCTAACAAGAGCAGCATTGCCCCATATGAAAGAAGGAAGTACAATTATTAATACCAGTTCTGTAACAGCGTTTAAAGGAAATAAAGATTTACTTGACTATTCGGCAACAAAAGGTGCTGTAACGGCGTTTACAAGATCTTTATCTGAGAATTTGGCAGACAGAAAAATCAGAGTCAATCAAGTTGCCCCAGGGCCAATCTGGACACCTCTTATTGTATCTACTCTTGATAAGAATGCTATCCAAAACTTTGGTAAGGATACACCATTAAAAAGGCCGGGACAGCCGGTTGAAGTTGCAGAAGCCTATGTGTATCTGGCATCTGACGATTCTTCCTATATGACAGGGCAGACCATCCATATCAATGGTGGTTCGATTATTAATGGATAAAAGCAATCCAAGTATGGGTTGCCTTTTATTATTTGTAAGAAAAACTAAGTGACAAAACTATGCTATAAATTAATCGATCATCTTCAATGGATTAAATGACGAGTACTTCGAAGGATTTTTCAATAATCAGAGTAAGTCCTCAGTATATCAATGCAAGTGTAATATAGGTTTCCAGGAGGTAGGAACCCAAATTTTCTGAAATGATTAATGTTCGTTTTTTTATTTATTGAAGAAACATGCGGCTGTAAAAATCTTAAAGTTAGGAGAAATGTCAAAAAGAATAGGAATACAATCAAATTGTTGAAAAAGTATGATAGCTGTAATAGTATGGATATAAGTGGACCATAAATAAATATCATCAGACAGAGAAAAGGGAAAAAGATATGCAAAAAATAGTGCCGCATTTATGGTATGATAAGGAAGCTAAAGAAGCAGCCCTGTTCTCCATCAACCTTTTTGAACAGTCACAACTCGTGTATACCACAGTTTTAAAAAACCCTCCTCCTTTTGGTGATGCAGAAAAGGATCAATTCGGTATTTCCTGGCAAGTTTTGCCCTCGAACTGGGAAGAGGTACTTTTTGAGGGTTCTGAGGAAGAAGAGGAGAGAGTGAACAAAGCTCTCCTTGATATGAAAAAGATTGATTTGGAGACTTTAGAGAAGATAAAGCTAGGAATGTCTAACTGAACGTTCACTATTTTAAGGATTTAATAAGGTAAAACTATAAAACGGTTTACTATTTCTTGGTATAATATAATGGGCTTATGTGAAAGAAGGAGCTGAGCAGATTATGACAACAAATGTTTCAGTGGCGGATGATGAAGAGTTCATTGCGAAGGATTATGGGACAAAATTTTATAAGCCTATACCAAAATGTTTTGAGGGGAGCTGCAAAATTGATTAGTAAGCGCCATAAAAGAAGGAATGATTATACAAAATTAAAAGGAAAAGTATTTTTTCAGATGCTACTGATTGTAATTACTGCCACTGTGACGGTTTATCTGTTGCGCAGTATGCTGCGTGGACATGTGGGAGATCGGATAGTTCAATTTTTAATGGATGTGTTCCATTTTGATTTTTCAATTGCGTACACAATTTATCAAGTAGTGTTTCGCAATAATATGGACACAATCCTTTTTGTTGTAATTATAATGTTTTTAGTTATCCTTTTTAGATTTTTTATTTCCTGGTTTACAAAATATTTTGATGAAATCAGTGACGGAATGGATCAACTTGCAGATGAATCCGATAATGAAATTATATTATCACGAGAATTGGATTTCATGGAAAATAAGCTTAACCAGATAAAAAGGAAATTGGAGAAACAAAAAAAAGCTGCTCTAGATGCCGAGCAACGAAAAAATGACATGGTAGTTTATCTGGCTCATGATATAAAGACGCCCCTAACTTCTATTATAGGATATTTGAGCCTTCTGGATGAAGCACCGGATATGCCTTCTGAACAGAGGTCAAAATATGTCGGTATTACATTAGAAAAAGCGTATCGATTAGAACAGCTAATCAATGAGTTTTTTGAGATTACGAGATTTAATCTACAAACTATTGTCTTGAATAAAGAAAAGATTAATTTGCTTTTTATGCTCCAGCAGATGGCGGATGAATTTTATCCGATACTGGCTCCACAAGGGAAGCAGGTATCCGTCCATGTACCTGACGGACTCACTTTATGGGGAGATGCAGACAAACTTGCCCGAGTGTTCAATAACATTTTGAAAAATGCTATAGCCTATAGCTATGAAAATAGTGTTATTGATATTTCTGCTCAGCAAGAGGACAAATATATAGTAATATCTTTTACGAATAAGGGAAATCCAATACCTAAGGCTAAGCTTGATACTATTTTTGAAAAATTTTATCGCCTGGATTCTGCCCGTTCCACAAATACAGGTGGAGCAGGGTTAGGGTTGGCCATTGCTAAAGAAATTGTCAACGCCCATGATGGAACAATTTCTGTGGAAAGCAATACAGAAAATACTATATTTACTGTAAAGCTTCCTGTATAACCTGATTTCTCCTATTGGACTTTTGTTGGTGGAATATTTTTGGTATACCCGGGTCGTACTTATTATATTGATTTTTTGCGCCGCCGGTGCAATTAGATTATGCGATATCGTGGTTGCCCATATTTCAGTGTATAAAGCGTAAATGACAAGAGTGTATTAGATGCAATAGAAAAGCATATTAAATTCATGCAGCAGGATATGGATATTGATGCAAATAGTTTTGCACTTCAAACGAGATTTTTAATGGCAGATGATTTTCACAGAAAAATGATGGAAGATATGCAGACTGGATTAAGCTACTATATATGCTTCGCAGCAGAGAATTATGCAGCCAAGCAGCAATAAATAATATTGATTTACACAGGCAAAAAATAAAGAACATGGGGAAAATAATCTTTGATGATAGACTTACCGTTGATACAAATCAGATATTGGAATGATTAAAAAATCAGTACCTGCCACAATATCTTTAAGAGATCATTTTGGGCTACTTGATTCACAGATATAGTATGTTGACGGAAAGCAGAAGGGAGAGCAAAATATAATGCCTAGAATTAGTATTGCTCCAATGGTTGATATTACGGATAGACATTTTAGATATTTTTGTAGGCTGCTAACAAAAAAATCAGTGCTGTATACAGAGATGATTACCAGCAATGCAATTATTTATGGAGACAGAAAGAAGCTTTTAGATTTTGATCCTTTTGAAAAGCCTGTCGCTTTACAGATCGCAGGATGTGATAAACAAGAAATTGTTGAAGCGGTTAAAATTGCAGAAGCGTGGGATTATGATGAGATAAATTTGAATGTTGGCTGTCCATCAGATCGTGTTTCAAGAAACCAAATGGGTGCTGCCCTTATGGCATATCCTGAATTGTTAGCGGAAATCGTTCAGGCAATGCAAAGAGAAACGAAAAAGCCAGTAACCATAAAGCATAGAATAGGCATTGATGGCACCAATGTATTGCCAGGTTCTTTATCAAAGGTGGTTTTTGATCAATATGAGGATTTGGAGCATTTTGTGAAAATTCTTTCTGAAGCGGGGATAAAACATTTCATAATACATGCGCGTATTGCAATATTAGAAGGGCTAAATCCAAAAGATAACAGAGAAATCCCACCTCTTAGATGTGAAGATGTATACAGAATAAAAGAAGCCTTTCCGGGTCTATTTATTGAGATCAATGGAGGCATAAAAACCATTGAGGCTATTAAAGAACATTTGCATTATGTAGATGGAGTTATGTTGGGCAGAGTAGCTTATGAGAATCCATTTTTATTAACCCAAGTGGATCAATTTTTTGAGGGGGGCAGAATCAATACTATTTCAAGACGTGAAGTGATTGAAGGACTAATAGAGTATGTAAAACAATTTGGAGAAGATAAAAGAAAAGGGCAACAAGCTTTAAAAAATATATTAGGGCTCTTTCATAATAAAAGAGGAAGCAGATTATGGAGACAGCTTATAACACCGCCCTGGAAGGAAGGCAGTTATGCAGGAGAGGTATTGGAAAAGGCGTTGTATATGTTGCCGGCAGAAGTATTAGATGAGAGAAGCAACATATAAGCAGAAAGATAAAATATATAAAATGAACAGCTGACTACCGCATCCATTCGATGGGGTAGTTTTTTTATAATTTAGTATTGCATTCCATACTCTTGCCAAAATAACATTGCAATATTTACGGAAATTACTATGTATGATATGCTGTTTTTATCATCATAAAATTGAATTGTGGCAACAGATGGAACAATGATATTAATAATGAGCGCACGAGCTATGAGGAATGTATCATATGGATGACATATATTACTAAGGAGGTTTCGAATGGCAGAATATATAAAAACTTTAAGAAAAATGGTTGGGCATACACCAATTTTGCAATGTGGAGCTTCTGTTATAGTTGAGAATGAACAAGGTGAAATATTGCTGCAATTGAGAAGAGATAATCATTGCTGGGGATATGCCGGGGGTTCTGTAGAATTGGATGAAGAAGTGGAAGAAGCAGCAAAAAGAGAATTATATGAGGAAACAGGACTTATTGCAAATGAACTGGAACTGCTCGGTATTTTTTCTGGAAAGGATATGCACTATATTTATCCTAACGGTGACGAAGTATCCAATATTGATATTGTGTATGTATGCAAATCTTATTCAGGAAATTTAAAAATACAGCAAGATGAAGTCATCAAACTTAAATTTTTTTCATTGCTTGATTTGCCAGAAAACATTTTTCCACCTAATGTAAAAGCATTAAAGGAGTATATCAGAAAAAAAGGTAAACACTAAATTTTACGATGTATGTTAATTAATGTTTGAACATTATTTTACACTCGGTATGTGTTATTAGACATATTGAGTGTGTTTTTTATTTATTAAAGAGAGTAATGGATTGGAAACGAAGTAGGTTGCAAGGCTTGTGAAATATTTTCTAGTAGATTTTGGGGATTGATAATTTTGATGGGGTATGATACAACTATCTTGTTTTTGATTCAATTACACTAGAAAAGAGGCAAAAAATGAATGGCTTAACACAAGGTAGAGAGGCGAAAAGCATTTGGCTTTTTATAAAGAAGAATAGGGACTTAATCCTGCACAGCTTAATGTGTAGCATTGGAGGTTTTTTGGGTGGATATGCTGTACTTTGTAGAGGGAATTTAGCTTCAGCGCAGACGCTTAACATGATGGATATTGTAATTGGTATTGTAGGAAAAAATAAAGATGAGCTTTTGTTAAGGATTTTTGGGCTTTTTTTATATATTATGGGAATAGAGCTTGTTGTACTTTTTTCTAAAAAAACAAAAATTAATCTGGAACGATACAGCATTTGTGTTGATATGGCAGGGTTTTTGATTCTGGCAATGATACCGGAGCAGAGCAATATGATGATAGCAATACTTCCCATATTTTTTATACTTTCTACTCAGTGGAGTGTATTTCATGGGGTGAGGGGATATAACAGTGCCACAATATTCTCTACAAATAACCTCCGTCAGATGGTGCTTGCTCTGAATGAATATGCTTTTGACAGGGACAGAAAACAACTGAATAGAGCGCTATACTATATCAATACATTATTCTGGTTTCACATAAATATAGTCCTTAGTTATTTTGTTGTGAAGTATTTTGGTATTTATGCTTCTCTTTTTGGATTTATTTATGCAGTTCCAGCACTTGCAATTACATTGATTAAGGATGACAAAAATCAGTTTGCAACGATACATATGTTTGTTAAACCAGTTTGTAAATCTTGACTAGGAGATCTGTTATGTTATAATGATATAAGGGATAAAAGGAGGAATATCTCTTGATTGATAGAAATTATTATATGATAATTACAACACCTAAAAGTTGTGTTGCTGATATTAAGAATAATTTTGGTGTAATAGGATTTTCAGATAGAAATTTAGTAAAAAATTTTAGGATAGGAAACAGGAAGTTTTTAGAATATGACTTTGATATCATACAAGAGAAGATAGCAAAGAGGTGTCAGAAATGAGAGTGGTATCTTTCTTTTCTGGCGCAGGTGGAATGGACTTAGGTTTTATATTTGCTGGGCATGATATAATCTGGGCAAATGATTTTGATAAATATGCACTAGAAACATATAATCATAACATAGGACAATATTTAGGGCACAATGCAGTATTAGGAGATATTACTCAAATACTCAAGGGAGATAAAAATGTTGTAAATGATGTTATTCCGGATTGCGATATTATTATAGGTGGTTTCCCATGCCAAGGATTTTCAATAGCAAATGTTAATAGAAGTATGGAGGATGAAAGGAATTTCTTGTATTTGGAATTGCTTAAGGCAATATCTGTTAAACAACCTCCATTTTTTTTATTAGAAAATGTAAAAGGTCTGGAAAATATGGAACAGGGTAAAATATTAAATATAATCCTTGATGATTTAGAAGCAGCAGGTACTCCGGACTGTCGAATATTCAAGGGAAGAGGACCGGGATATAAAGCGGTTTATAATGTGCTCAATGCATATAATTATGGGGTGCCTCAAAATAGAGAAAGAGTTATTATTCTGGGAGTTAGAAATGATATACAAAATCACAGTTTTAAGGGATGCAATCTGGGATTTACCCTATGATTTTGATAAGAATCATGAAAAGTTTTTTAACCATGATGGAACTAAATGCAAAGTCAAAATCAGTAACAGAGTTGGGAATAGAGCAACTGAGTGGGGAAATATGCACCAACTATAATGGGAAGAGGTAGTGGGACAGGCGGTCCCCTTATACCACCCCATCCAGAACAACATAGAAGATTTTCTGTCAGAGAAGTAGCTCGTATTCAAACATTTCCAGATAACTTTATTTTCAAAGGTTCCAACTCAGCGGCTTATAGGCAGATAGGAAATGCTGTTCCCGTATTGATGGCATATAATATTGCCAAGATATTTCCAATAGAGATATAGAGTTTATAAGTCTATATCTTTATT
>JAAXZE010000025.1 GCA_012720075.1 Clostridia bacterium | reverse complement strand
TACTATCTCAACAGTCGTTATTATAATCCTGAGATTGGTCGGTTTATCAATGCGGATGGGTTGTTAGGGCCACAAGGAGTTATATTAGGTCACAACATGTATGCATACACATTAAATAACCCTGTCATGGGAATTGATCCAACAGGTTATTTGGATTGGGGAAGTATTGGTAAAGGTTCGGGTTGGTTAGTTGTTGGTATATCAGCAGTTGTAATAGGTGCGTCAGTACTAACATGTGGAGTTGCTACACCATTAATGGTTGGAATAGCAGTTGCAACAATTGGAGCTGGAGCATTAACTACAGTAAATGGAATAGCAGAGGTTGGAGAAGGATTTACAGATTATAATTTCATGAAAGATGGAGTTTTTCAAGGGAATGAATCTGCCTATAATACATATTCAACAATAACCTCTACAACCGCTACAGTTGGTTCTCTGATATGCGGAGGATGGATGGTGTTAAATAAACCAAGGATACAGGCTTATAATAATGTTGGAAATTACAACTTTTCTGGTACTTTATCTGATGCGCAGCATATGTCCCGACCATTTCAATCTTCCACCTTAGCGCAAAAAGAAGTAATTAAGTATGGTAATATGGTAAAAGAGGCACCTGGTAGGTATAAATTTATGTTAAATGGATGGAAATTAGTTGTAGATACAGCAAAAGAAATAATATATCATTTTGGACCATTTTAGAAAGAGGTGTTTAAGCAATGAATTATTACATAGATGAAAATATGAAAATTAATCCTAATAAGATTATATTAAATTCAGATTTTTCATTCGGCACTTCTGATAATGATAATGAAAGTTGGGATTTTCAAATTTCTTTAAATGAATCAAGTAACATCATTTTAAAATTCAATAAAGAGACTTTTAGATGTTCAAATTGCGAAGGTTTCATATTTCTAGATTCTAAAAAAATAATAAAACGTTCTATTGAAATAGGCCCCTTTAAACAAGGAAGATTATTTTTTGAATCTAATGTTTATCCACTTCCTGATTATGGTATAGAATGTATAATGGAGAATACTAATATTTATTACGATGATATTAATAATATTCTAGCAATGGGTAACATCGAGGAAAATTCCGAAACTTATGAGTTTGGAAACGGACAATATATTAAATTAAAAGGTGGAAATATTATTGCAATTTATATAAAACTATACCATTTAAAATAAAATATTAAAACAAGCCCCCCTTAAACTTTTAGATGAGGGGGGTAAAGAATAATAAAAAGTGTACGTTTTACAAGGACGTCGAGACAGGCTGGTACTATCTACAATCGAGATATTATAACCCTGAGTTAGGACGTTTCATCAATGCGGACGGGTTAGTAGGGCCACAAGGTGTTATATTAGGTCACAATATGTATGCCTATACGCAGAATAATCCAGTGATGATGGTTGATCCAGATGGAAATTGGCCAAAGTTAAGCTCTGTACTTAAAATTGTTGCTGTGGCAGCGGTAATAACAGTTGCTGTAGCATTAACAGTTTCAACGGGAGGAGTGGCGTCTGTTGGAGCAACAATTGCAATTAGTTATGCAATTAATACAGTATCTAAGGCAGCGATAGTAGGAAGAGCACAATATAATAAAAGTAAAAAAGATGGAGATGATGGAACAGAGATTTTTGATGATGTTGTTAATGCGATTGGTGATACAATAGTTGGGATAGCAGGGATGTCCTCTATACCTAAAGCAGGAGGTATTGTATTAGCAGCTGAAAAAGTACACAATCCATTATTAAAGACCTTAAGTACAGATATTCTATTAAATTCTTCTAGTAAAACATTAACAACTGGGGCAAAATTTTTTTATACAAGTTCTTCTACTGTGGGGGGATTAATAAAGAGTAGAGTTGGTATTGGTGGAATGGCTTTATCTTATGGCTTTTCTGCAATTAATACTGGTAAAGCAGTATATTCTTACTTTGATGATGATTATGCATATGATCAAGCAACTAAAATGGGATGGAAACCTCAATAGTACCTTATTGTAAAAGAAAATGGAGGAATTTGTTATGCCACCAATAAAAGCAGATATGTATTTATATTACTATAC
>JAAXZE010000024.1 GCA_012720075.1 Clostridia bacterium | reverse complement strand
TTTAATTTTATTATTTATATATTCCGTTAAAGACCAGGCGATGGAAAGTCCGTCATAAGTACTGGTGCCCCTCCCCACTTCGTCTAAAATAATCAGACTGTTTTGCGTGGCATTGTTTACGATATTGGCAACTTCGTTCATTTCGACCATAAAAGTACTTTGCCCCGTACTTAGGTCATCACTGGCACCGATCCGGGCAAATACCCGGTCAACAATGGAAAGATTGGCTTTTTCACAGGGGACAAAGCTCCCGATCTGCATCAAAATGCTGGTCAAAGCAATACTCCTGCAATAGGTACTTTTTCCGGCCATGTTTGGTCCGGTAATGATTAAAAACCTTTGGCGTTCACTATCTAAGTATAAATCATTAGGAATAAACCATTTGCCCTCCAGCTTGGCCTCAACTACAGGATGGCGGCATTTTATCAGTTCAAATTTTCCTTCTTCGTTAATCTCCGGCCGAACGAAATTATTCATTACTGCAGCTTCCGCCAAAGAAGCAAAACAATCCAGTTCTCCCAAGACTTTGGCCGTCTTTAAAATTCGGGGAATGTGCTCCTTTACTTTTTCCCGAATTGAAATAAAAATTTGATATTCTAACTCTTTTAATTTTTCATCAGCGCCTAAGACTTGCGCTTCCAACTCTTTCAGCTCAGGAGTAATAAACCGTTCGGCATTAGCCAGAGTTTGTTTTCGGATATAGTATTCCGGTGTCAAATGGAGATTACTTTTGGTTATTTCCAGGTAATAACCAAAAACTTTATTAAACCCTATTTTTAAAGATTTAATTCCGGTTTTTTCCTTTTCTTTTTGTTCTAAATCCAATATCCATTGTTTCCCGTTTTTCGTTATAGAGCGAAGCCTGTCCACCTCTTGGTTAAAGCCTTCTTTTATCAAGTTGCCTTCTCTTAAGGAAAAGGGCGGGTCCGGTTCCAGGGATTTTTCTAATAATAAAAATATATCATCTAAAGGGTCCAGCCTTTCCATTAACTCCAAGAGAAAAGGAGTCTGGCCTGAACTCAAGGCCCTTTTAATTTCCGGCAATAATTCCAAAGAATTTTTTAGAGAAAGCAAATCTTTGGCAGTGGCACTTCCAAAGGAAACCCTAGCCGTAATTCTTTCAAGATCATAGATAGGATTTAGTAAATTCCTAATTTTTTTTCTAAAGTCGTGTTTATTGTATAATTCAGCGGTAGTATCCAGCCTGGTTTCAATTTGCTCTTTTTTAATAAGAGGCTGTTCAACCCAACTTTTTAACATTCTTCCGCCCAAAGCTGTAACTGTAAAATCAATAATTCCCAAAAGGGAATCTTTTCTCTCCTGCGTATGTAAAGACTGAATGAGTTCCAGGTTGCGTTTTGTGGTATAGTCCAAAAACATGGAATCCCTTAAATGGTATATTTTTAGCCGGGCTATGTTTTTAGGCTGGGTTTTATGGTTAATTATCAGGTAATCCAAGACAGCTCCGGAAGCAACCACGGCTAAAGGCAATTGTTCACAGCCCAGACCCTGTAAAGAATTAACTTTAAAATGGTCAAGAAGTATTTTTTCACAATAGGGAAATTCAAAAGCATAATCTAAATGTTCTGTTATTAAGAGGCCGTCCAATTTTAGTATCTCTTCCAAATCGTGGCGGTCTTTGTGGGAAATGATGCATTCAGCCGGATTATATCTTAATAATTCGTTTAGAAGACTTTGTTTTTTT
Organism: Clostridia bacterium; assembly: GCA_012720075.1. Lineage (GTDB taxonomy): Bacteria > Bacillota > Peptococcia > Peptococcales > BICA1-8 > JAAXZE01. The sequence continues at coordinate 5,373 of JAAXZE010000024.1, read as the reverse complement.
TCAATCTCGGTGGCAAAAAAATCCCCGGTAGAAATATCCACCGCCGCCAATCCAAAAGCATTTTTTCCACAAACCACGGCAACCAAAAAATTATTGGATTTTTCTTCTAAAATATTATTTTCCAAAACCGTACCTGGGGTAATAATTCGGATTACTTCCCGTTTTACAATACCTTTGCACTCTTTAGGGTCCTCGACCTGCTCACAAATAGCGACTTTATACCCTTTATTGAGCAGTTTGGCAATGTAGTTTTCCGCTGAATGATAAGGAACACCACACATAGGTACCCTGTTTCCTTTACCGGCTTCTCGAGAAGTTAGAGCAATCTCTAAAATTTTAGAAGCCAATAAGGCATCGGGACCAAACATTTCATAAAAGTCACCCAATCGATAGAACAAGATGGCGTCCCGGTATTGTGATTTTATTTCCTGATATTGAAGCATCATGGGGGTTTCGCCTAACATAACAATCCTCCAGATAGGAAACTTGTTTCAAATAAAGTTTTGAGTCCGCCGAAAGTAAATAATGTATATATAAATTTAGGAGACTAATTTTAGTCTCCTAATTTCACATCTAATTACAAGATGTACAACCGGCACAACCCGAACTGGGACAAGCGCCGTCATTGTCATTTAAAGCACTGGTGATAATAAGGTTTACGGAACGTAATATTTGTTCTAAATTTTCTTGGGCTTCCATATAGGCAACTATATGTTTATTTTTAGACATTTTTTCATCCAGCTCTTCCAGTTTCTTTTGTTGCTCTTCCGGTAATTGATCGAAGTGCAAGCCGTTTTTCAAGGCTTCCATTTGAATTTTTTGATACTCTTCAACCATTTTTCTAGCTTCCGGGTCACACATCATAGCAGCTTCACTATCTTTCATTTTCTTTAATTCCTCTGACTGGGAAATCGCTTGGGCCAACTCTCGGGCCTTTGTATAAATATCCATTTCAACACCTCCAAGGATAATATTTCGCTAAAACATTCGTTATTCCTCTATTTTTCCTTTTAAAATCCAAGTTTGTGGTTCGGTAATAAGAACGGGAATAATTTTTCCGGTATAAGAGGAATCACCGGGAAAAATAACCGTTTTATTTCCGTCGGTTTTCCCTGTAAGCATATCGGAATTGGTTTTACTGGGACCTTCTACTAATACATCTACTTTTTTATTTAAATATTTTAAATTTATTTCATAGCCGATTTTGCCAATTAGGTCATTAAGCCTTTGAATTCTTTCTTTTTTTACTTCTGGTGGAACTTGATTTTTAAATTCCGCCGCCGGTGTGCCCGCACGGGTCGAGTAAATAAAGGTAAAAGCCCCGTCAAATCTCACTTCTTCTACTAATTTTAAGGTTTCGGCAAAATCCTCTTCTGTTTCTCCCGGAAAACCAACAATAATATCAGTAGTTATGACAGCATCAGGATGGTATTGCCGAATCTTTTTTACCAGTTGAAGATATGTTTCCCGAGTGTACCCCCGGTTCATTCTTTCCAAAATTTTATTGCTTCCGGCCTGAACCGGCAGATGAAAATGCTTGCATACTTTATTACACTGGGCAATTGTCGTAATTAGTTTATCACTAAAATCCCTGGGATGGGAGGTCATATACCTAATGCGTTTTATACCTTCAATATTGTTTACCATTTTCAATAAATCGGCAAAATCAATGGCAATATCTTTAAAATCCTTCCCATAAGAGTTGACGTTCTGTCCTAAGAGCATTACTTCGATAACACCATCGGCGGCTAAAGATGTTATCTCTTCAATTATATGCTCCGGCTGCCGGCTTCTTTCTCTGCCCCTGACATATGGAACTATGCAATAGGTACAAAAGTTATTGCAGCCGTAAGTTATATTAACCAAAGCTTTAAAGGGAAACTCTCTTTCCGAAGGCAAGTTTTCTCTTATTTCACCTTCGGAATCCCAAATGGAAATTTGGGGATTTCGGGAAGCTAAAATATTTTCAATTAAGTCCGGTAATTGGTGGATATTATGGGTTCCAAACAATAATTCGACATGGGGTGCTGAGCGTCTTATTGTTTCGGCCATTCCTTTTTGTTGAACCATACAACCGCATACACCGATAATTAGATCAGGATTCTTCGATTTTAATTCTCGTAATTCCCCTAAATGGCTTAAGACCTTATTTTCGGCTTTTTCTCTGACACAACAGGTATTAAACAAAATTATATCTGCTTCTTCCATGTCAGCGGTTTTTTGATAACCCATTTTTTTTAGTATTCCGGAAAGGACTTCCGTATCCCTTTCATTCATTTGACAGCCAAAGGTTTGGATGTAGTACCTTTTTTCCGTTGAGGTCATAACAAAACTTCCTCCTAATTTCTGTTCCCCTATTATTATACCCAAGTAAAAAAATACAACCAGAAAATACTATACTTCAAATATTATACTTTAACATCGGACAGAAGAAAAAGGTTTTTTATCCAGCATTTTGATATGTTTCACTTTGATTTTGCAGTAATACCAGCCGATGTTTAAGAACTTTTATGTGTTTGACCTGAGGGTCCTGGGTTCCTTGGAGCTGGGCGTCTTCTTTATGCAATAACTTTACATATTGGATTACCTCTTTGGTTATTTTTTCGCCGGGACAAATTAGAGGAATGCCCGGTGGATAAGCCATAATCATCTCAGCGCTTATTTCCCCTTCCGCTTCTTCAATTGGAAGCAAAACGGTTTCGGCATAAAAGGCTTGCCGAGGCAAAATTTGCTGTTCAGGAATATCCGGCAGGTTTATAGTATATTTAACTATCTTTTTAGCCGGTCTACTGGATACAATTTCTTTAAAGGCCTTTAAAAAGGCATTTACCGTTATTTCATCATCACCAATGGTGAGCAGAACGATAATATTATATAGGTCAGACAGTTCAATCTGAATATGATATTTTTTTCTTAAAATCCTTTCAATTTCATACCCGGAAAAACCCAAGTTTCTAACATTAATTACTAATTTGGCAGAGTCCAAGGCGAATTTACCATTGCCGTCCAAAATATCTTCATCCAAACAATAGATCCCATTAATTTTACTAAGCTGTTCCTTAGCTTTTTTGGTTAAGGCAATGGTTCTCTGCAAGCGTTCTCTTCCCTTTAACGCCATCTCACGACGGGCAATATCCAAAGAAGCTAAAAGAATATAAGATGGACTGGTTGTTTGGGTAAGGTTTAAAACAGATTTTATATATTCTGGGTCAATTAAATTGCCCTGATGTAACAAAATCGAACTCTGGGTTAAAGACCCCGCCAACTTATGGGTACTGGAAGCGGCTAAATCTGCCCCCGCCTCCATAGCTGATAAAGGCAGATCTTCATGAAAAACCAAATGAGCACCATGGGCTTCATCTACTAATACCGGCACCTCAAAGTCATGGGCAATTTTACATATTTCTTTTAAATTTGAGGCAATTCCATAATAGGTTGGGTTGATAACAAAAACAGCTTTGGCGTCAGGGTGCATTTCCAGGGCTTCCTTTACCTTGGAAGGAGTAACACCCATGGCGATACCAAAAAATGGATCAATTTCGGGTTCAATATATATAGGATGGGCACCGCTTAAAATGATGCCGCTTATGGCTGATTTGTGAGCATTTCTTGGCAATATGATTTTATCTCCCGGCCGGCATACGCTCATAATCATTGCTTGGATTCCGGAAGTGGTTCCATTAACAAGGAAAAATGCATTTTCGGCCTGATAAGCCTGGGCAGCCAGTTTTTCCGCTTCTTTGATAACACTTTTAGGATTACAGATATTATCCAGGTCTTCCATACAGGTCAAATCTATTGCCATAGTCGTTTCTCCTAAAATGGATGTTAAAAACCCATTTCCTCTCCCCTGCTTATGACCAGGTACGTGAAAGGGAATGGTGTTTTCCTTTACATAACCCATTAAAGCGTCAAATAATGGAGTTTTTGATTGATCTAAAGCTGACATATTACCCACCTCCATTTTTACAATGATATTATTAGAACACAGTTCTATAGCATTTGCAACAATTTTTTTTAGAAATAAAATAATTAAATTGTATAGAGCTTAAATATTAACAAATACTAAAATAAGCAAAAATCATTAAACATATAATTTGTTTTTGGGGTTGATAAATGGCTAATAAAAAACCTGGATTTTCATTAAAGTTTGGTATTAACAAAGATATTGGAATAGATTTGGGGACAGCCAATACGCTGGTATTTTTAAAAGGTAAAGGCGTAGTTTTAACGGAGCCTTCCGTAGTTGCCATACATGCCCATACCAATGAATTATTGGCTGTCGGTGATGAGGCCAAAGCTATGATTGGTAAAACTCCCAGCAATATTATTGCTATTAGGCCTTTAAAAGACGGAGTAATTGCCGATTTTAACATAACTAAAATGATGCTAAAATACTTTATTTCTAAAACTTTAAAAGGAATGGGTTTTGTCCGCCCCAGGGTTTTAATCGGGGTTCCCCTGGGCATTACCCAGGTTGAAAGCAGAGCAGTTATTGAAGCTGCAATCCAAGCCGGTGCTAAAGAAGCCTTTGTTATCGAAGAACCTGTAGCTGCGGCCATCGGTGCGGGAATTAGAGTATATGAACCTGTGGGAAACATGATTGTCGATATCGGTGGTGGTACTACTGAAGTAGCAATAATATCTTTAGGAGGAGTAGTAGTTGGGAAATCGTTGAGAGTCGGCGGGGACGAAATGAACCAAGCAATTATTCGCTATATGAAAAGAAAATATAACTTAGAAGTGGGTGATCGAACCGCTGAACAGGCCAAAATTCAAATTGGTTATGCAACGGAGCCCAATCGTAATGAAAAGTTTTTGATTCGGGGCCGAAACTTGGCCACAGGTTTACCCAACAGTATTGAGGTAAGCGCCGAAGAAATCAGTGAAGCATTGTCCGAACCCTGCAACAGTATTATTGAAACCATTCGATCTACTTTGGAAAAATCACCTCCGGAAATTGCCGCCGACATTATGGAAACAGGGATGGTTCTGGCCGGCGGAGGTGCCTTATTAAAAAATATTGATTTACTAATAAGCAAAGTAACCGATATGCCGGTTCATATTGCTGATGACCCGTTGGCTTGCGTAGCCAAGGGAACGGGTCAAGCCTTGGAAAGGATAAATCTATTAAAAAGAATTGCTATAAGCTATTAGAGAGCAAAAGAGGGCCTCTTCAGGCCCTCTAACATTTTGAAAAACCACATTTATAATCAATGAAAAGCCAGCTCAAACAATTTTAAGGAATTAACTCGGTGGCTTCGGGAATTATCAAAACTCCCCGGCACATAATTGATAATTTAGTTACGTTTCTTAATTATTCTTTTATTTTATTCATTATTTTTTAAAAGATACAAAATTGATAGTTTCAAT
>JAAXZE010000023.1 GCA_012720075.1 Clostridia bacterium | reverse complement strand
GTTTTTAAGAAAGGAGGGTAACCACCATGAAATTGTTTTGTCTTGCCCTTAGTATTGCAGTGTTGGCCGGGGTATGGACTTTTGTTTCCCCGTTGATTGCCGTTTTAACCTGGCCGGCTTTCGTAGGTTGGGCTTTCTTCTTTGTTGCCGGCGGCGATGCAAAAGCCATATATAAAGCCGGTGCGCCCTTAATCTCCGGGGTTATCTTGGGGTGGTTGGGAGTTCTGGCTTCTTCCAATCTGGGAATGATTGGCTTAGCCATAGCGGTGGCTGTTATAGCCTTTATCATGGTTATGATGGCTAATGTCGATTTGTTTAGTGTTATCCCTGCCCAGTTTGCCGCATGCGCTTCCTTCTTCGGTGTAGGAGATTTTACAGCTACTTTGATTCCTCTGGTTATAGGTGTTTTGCTGGGATATATATCCGCGATGCTTCCCAAATGGTTTGATACTAAAAAAGCTGAAACTAAAGATGCGGCAGCATAGGGTCATAAAAAAATAAATTTAAGTAAGAACAGGTGTTTAACCAACACCTGTTCTTTTTTATCTAAAGCAATATAGCTACTTTCTTTTTGAACTTAAAGCAACAAAGGTTTTAAATACACTTAAAGCTCAAAGGTTGACAAAATGAAAACTGTTTTTATATTATAAAAATAAAATGTTTATTAATTGGGCTAGTTTTTAAGAGGAGATCAGCAATGACCAAAAAGGACGATAAATTTTTTGTTCAATCAGTAAATAGAACCTTTGAAATAATTGAAAAAATCAGTGAAAACAACGGACACGGCGTAAGTATAACGGAGCTCAGCAAGAGCTTAGATCTTCCTGTTAGCACGGTATACCGCTTAATTCAAAATTTGGTGACCTGGAATTATGTCCATGAAAATTCTGATGGCCTATATACTCTAGGAGTAAAATTTATCCAGTTAGGGGCTATTGTTCTGAAAAATTTGGATTTAAGAAAAATAGCTCATAAATACATGGAAGAGTTAAATGAAATCACCAAAGAAACCATTTATCTGGCCATATTGGATGAAAAAGAAAATGATTTAATCTATGTAGAAAAGCTGGAAGGCAAGAGAAACGTCACTCTTACCGCAGGAGTCGGAACAAAAAACTATCTTCATTCGACAGCTAACGGAAAATGTATTTTATCAGGGTTTGGTGATGAAAAAATAAAGAAAATTTTAAGCCAGAAAGGTTTGCCGGCCTTAACGGAAAAAACCATTACCCAAGTGGATAAATTGTTGGCAGAAGTACAAAAGGTTAGAGAACTGGGCTATGCCATTGATGATTTGGAAAACGAACCCAATGTCCGGTGTGTTGCAGCTCCTATTTTTGACTATCGCAAGACGGTAGTTGCTTCTGTCAGCATTTCCGGAGTTTCGGTCAATATCACTGAGGAATTAATGCATAATCAATATAAAGATTTAGTAATTAAAGCTGCGGCAGGTATCTCCAAGGAACTGGGCTATAGGCCGTAGGAGTTTTAAAAATTATTTTCAAAATAAAATAAAAATAAAAAATATAAAACCTCTGGAAAATCGTGATTTTTCCGGAGGTTTTTATTTTTCAACAAAAACAAATTTTATCTTGTCTTGACAATATTAAAAACCAATTAATAAAATGAAAATAGAAACCACAATATGAAAATACATAAATTGGGAGGTTTTGATTTTGATAGAAATTAGATGGCACGGCAGGGGAGGACACGGCGGTTTTACCGCAGCCCGGCTTTTGGGTTTGGCCGCTTCAGTTTACGGTGGTAATTATGCCCAGGCTTTTCCTTCCTTCGGACCGGAACGAAGAGGAGCCCATGTACTGGGTTTTACCCGAATTGATTCCCAACCCATCAATGACCATAGTCAGGTTTATAATTGCGATTATGTAATTGTTCTGGATGAAACCCTGATGGAAACCTTTGATGTAACCAAAGGTATAAAAGAAGGAGGACTTTTGCTTATTAATTCTTCTAAGCTTCCTCAAGACTTTAATATTCAGAAAAATATTAAGGTTCACACTCTTAATGCCGGTCAAATCGCCGAGGAAGTCCTGGGAGTACCTATTGTCAATACAGTAATGCTAGGTGCTATAGCGGCTCTTACCGGTATTGTGGAACTGGATGCCGTGTATCAGGCCATTGATGAAGTTATGGCACCGGAAATAAGGGACAGAAATAAAAAGGCCGTTGAGGTTGCTTATAACTCTATAAAAGGAGTGAGCCTCTAATGAAACCCCAGGTGGTAAAAAATTATCAATTTCCCCAATCCAAAGAGCAAATGCCTTTTGGACCGGGCTCGGAGGCCGGAGTTTTGATTGAAATAAATTCAGGCTGGCGCAACTTAAGACCGGTAATTAATCAGGAAAAATGCACGAGGTGTTTAATCTGCTGGCTTCTTTGCCCCGATGGGGTAATCAGCAAAGATACACCTCAATTGGAGATTGATTATGACTTTTGTAAAGGCTGCGGGCTTTGCGCTTATGAGTGCCCCAGAAAGACCATTGTTATGGAGAAAGAGGGGTGAAAAAGGGTGAGTAAATTATCTATGGAAAAGAAACATTTTTTGTCGGGCGATGAAGCGGTGGCTTTTGCGGTCAAACTTTGCCGTCCCCACGTCATAGCAGCCTATCCCATAACGCCTCAAACGGTTATTGTGGAGAAAATCTCCGAATTTGTAGCTTCCGGAGAAATGGACTGTCAATACCTCCATGTGGAAAGCGAGCACAGCGCCATGGCTGCCTGTATGGGGGCTTCTTTGATGGGTTCCCGGACCTTTACGGCCACTTCATCCCAGGGGCTGTTGTATATGTGTGAGATGCTCCATTATGTCAGCGGCAGCCGCTATCCTATAGTCATGGTTAATGCCAACCGGACTATTGCCGCTCCCTGGAATATTTTCGGCGACCACAGGGATTCCCTATCCCAAAGGGACTCAGGGTGGATCCAGTTTTATGTGGAAAATGCCCAGGAAGCCTTGGATGTAACCATTCAGGCTTATAAAATTGCCGAAGACCCCAAAGTTTCCCTGCCGGTTATGATTAACCTGGACGGCTATGTATTAACCCATACCTATGAACTGGTGGATGTTCCGCCGCAAGAATTGGTGGATCAATTCCTGCCGGCCTTTCAAACAACCAATAAGTTAGATTTTGAAAAGCCTAAAAGTCTTTCCTTCAGCGCTCCTCCCGAATGGCAGACCGAATTTCGTTTCCAGCAGTTTGAAGCCATGGAGATAGCCAAGGAAGTAATTAACCAAGTCGATAAAGAGTTTGGCCGGGTTTTTGGGCGAACTTACGGAGGCCTAATCCATGAATATTGTTGTAGAGATGCTGATTATGTTTTGGTAGCTATGGGCAGTGTAGCGGGAACAGCAAGAATAGTAGTGGATCAATTAAGGGCTAAGGGTAAGAAGGTCGGTTTGGTCAAACTCCGCTCCTATCGGCCTTTTCCCAAGGAATATTTTCAAGATTTGGGCCAAAGGGTGCAGGCAGTGGGTGTCATTGATCGGGATATTTCCTTCGGATATGAGGGCGCGGTTTATTCCGATGTCAAGGCCGCCCTTTACCGGCCGGGAGCGCAGGTTAAAACCGTTAATTTTATCGCCGGGTTATCAGGCCGGGATATAACTAAAGAAAACCTTGCCCAAATGTATGAACCATTGGAAGCCCTGGCACTGGGGGAAAAGGTTTCGGAAATACAGTTTACAGGATTGAGGTGGACGTAAATGGCAGTTAAAATCAAAGATTTGCCGGATAAGGAGTTGCTTTATGGTCACAAGGCCTGTCAGGGCTGCGGCGGGGCCATTGTAGCCCGCCTGGCATTAAAGGTTCTAGGGGAAAGGACGTGTGTCGTGTTGCCGGCCAGCTGTATTTCCTCTGTTACCACCATTTATCCCCAGATGGCTTTTTTTGTGAATAGTTTAACCAGTGCCTTCCCCGCTGCAGCAGCTGTTCTTTCAGGCATGGCGGCGGCCTGTCGCGCCCAAAGGCTGGAAGATGTTACCCTGCTTGGCTTTGCCGGTGACGGGGGAACCATTGATATAGGTCTCCAGTCTTTGTCCGGTGCCGTTGAGCGGGGAGATGACTTTCTTTATATTTGTTACGACAATGAAGCCTATATGAATACCGGGATTCAAAGAAGCGGGCTTACTCCTTACGGAGCCTGGACGACAACTACTCCAACCAATAATAATGCCGTGGGTGAGAAAAAGTTTAAGAAAAATCTCTTCGAAATTATGATGGCCCACCGTATCCCTTACTGCGCAACCGCCAGTGTGGGCTACCCCTTGGACCTTTTGAATAAGCTGGCCAAAGCCAGGGATATTCGGGGTCCCAAGGCTCTTCATGTCTTGGCTCCCTGCCCTACCGGTTGGGGGCATGGGCCGGAAAAAACCGTGGAGATAGGGAGACTGGCGGTAGAGACCGGGCTCTGGTTTTTGGCCGAATACGAAAAGGGACAGGTTAAAATCAACTATAACCCCAAAAAGTTTAAGCCGGTTCAAGAGTATTTAATCCGGCAAAAGCGTTTCCGGCATTTAGGGGAGAAAGATATTGCAGTCATCGAAGAACATCGGGATAAGGAGTGGGAAATCCTTAAAAAACACGCAGGGAGGGTTGAGTAAGAATGAAAAACGGCTTAGAGTATATTGAAAGTTTACGTTCCTTGAAACCCGTCATTTACTGTAACGGGGAAAGGATAGAGTCGGTGGTTGATCATCCCATGACCCGACCCCACGTCAATGCGGCGGCTATGACTTATGCTTTTGCCTTTGGGCCTTATAAGGACTTAGCCACGGCCACCTCCCATTTAACAGGCAAAAAGGTAAACCGGTTTACCCATATCCATCAGAGTACCTCCGATTTAATAAACAAAGTAAAACTTTTAAGAAAAATCAGCCATAAAACCGGTACCTGTTTTCAAAGATGTGTGGGTATGGATGCCCTGAATGCCACCTTCATAGTGACCCATAAGATTGACAAGGAACTGGGAACCGGCTACCACCAACGGTTTATTGAGTATCTCAAATATGTCCAAGAAAATGACCTCATGATTGCCGGTTCCATGACCGATGTCAAAGGGGACCGCAGCCTTAAGCCCAGTCAGCAGGCTGACCCCGATATGTATGTTCATATTGTTGAGAAAAATTCTGACGGCATTGTCATCCGGGGAGCCAAGGCCCACCAGACGGGGATGGCCAACTCCCATGAAATGCTCATTCTACCCACCGCCAACCTGGGACCGGAAGACCGGGATTATGCCGTAGCGGCTGCTGTCCCTGTCGATGCTCCGGGAGTAATTCATATTTTCGGCCGGCAAACCAATGACCAGCGCAGGCTCCAGGGAAACATTGACACCGGCAATGCCAAATTTGCCATCGTCGGCGGAGAAACCTTGACCATACTTAACGATGTCTTTGTTCCCTGGGAGAGAGTCTTTATGTGCGGCGAGTATCAATACGCCCAGGAATATGTGGAGAAATTTGCGGCTTACCACCGGCAAAATTACGGCGGTTGCAAAGTTGGTCTGGCCGATGTTATTATAGGAGCTTCCCAGGCCATGGCCGAGTACAATGGTGTCGCCAAAGCCAGCCATATCAAGGATAAAATTATCGAGATGATTAATCTGGCTGAGACCATGTACTGTTGTTCCATAGCCTGTTCCGCCGAAGGTAAACCCACTGAGGCGGGGTCGTATTATGTAGATACTCTTTTGGCCAATACGGTAAAACTTAATTGCACCAGAAACATGTACGAGATATCCCGCCTGGCCCATGATATCGCCGGTGGATTTATTGCCACCCTCCCCTATGAAGCCGACTATAAGTCGCCGGTCACAGGGCCTTATATCGAAAAATATTTAAAAGGCAGAGCTGACATACCTACCGAGGACAGGATTAGAATGGCCCGCCTTATTGAAAACATGACCGGGGGAACGGCTTTGGCTGAATCCATGCATGGTGCCGGCTCGCCCCAGGCTATGCGGATAATGTTGTATCGGGAAGCCAATATTCAGGAAAAAGCTCAGTTTGCCAAAAACTTGGCCGGTATAAAACCCCTGGGTGTTGAGACTCAAGTGGCGGCAACTAAAGAGGATAAAGAGTAGGAGGGAGAAAATGGCTGAGGTAGTCGTAGTTGCAGGGGCTCGGACCCCTAGCGGCAGCTTTGGAGGAACCTTAAGTACAATCCCTGCTCCTCGCTTAGGAGCAATAGTTATTAAGGAAGCCTTAAAACGGGCCAATATTACAGGCCAAATGGTTGATGAGGTAATTATGGGTACCCATTTCCAGGCGGGTATCAGGGCCAATTCGGCCCGGCAGGCGGCCATTTACTCCGGGATTCCGGTAGAAGTGCCGGCCTGGACCCCTAACAAAAACTGCGGCACTGGTTTAAAGGCCATCCATGTGGCGGCCCAATCCATAATAACCGGTGATAATGCCATAGTAGTAGCCGGCGGCTGTGAGAACATGAGCGACATTCCTTATCTTTTGAAAAAAGCCCGTTTCGGTTACCGGATGGGTTCAGGGGAGCTCTTGGACAGCATGTTTTATGACGGCCTCATTGACCCCTTTGAAAACTATCACATGGGAATTACCGCCGAAAACGTGGCGGAAAAGTACGGAATAAGCCGAGAGCAGCAGGATGAATTTGCTTATCGAAGCCATGTCTTAGCCTCCAAAGCAGCCAAATCGGGCTTTTTTAAGGAGCAAATCGTACCTGTAACCGTGGAGCGGAAAAAGGAATCCATTGAATTTTCCGAGGATGAGACCATTCGTCATGACATTTCCTTGGAAAAGCTGGCCCAGTTAAAACCGGCTTTTAAAGAAGGAGGAACGGTAACGGCCGGCAACGCTTCCGGCATTAATGACGGGGCAGCGGCCGTGGTGATGATGAGTAGAAAAAAGGCCCTGGAGCTGGGTCTAAAACCCCGGTTAAAAATAGTGGCCCAGGCTGCGGCCGGAGTACAGCCTTCCCTGATGGGCATTGGGCCGGTATTGGCTATCGACAAACTTTTGAAAAAGGAGGGATTGAAGAAAGAAGATATTGACCTTTTTGAAATAAATGAAGCTTTTGCCGCCCAGGCCGTGGCCTGTATTCAAGAACTGGGCCTTGATTTGGAAAAGGTAAATGTTAACGGCGGGGCTATTGCCTTGGGTCATCCGGTAGGTTGTACCGGTGCCAGGTTGATGGTAAGCATGATGTATGAACTGGAACGGCGCAAAGAAAAACGAGGGGTAATAGCTTTATGTATCGGCGGCGGGCAAGGCATTGCTACCTTAGTAGAAAGATGTGAAGAATGAAAATCAGCTCGATAACGGTGTTTAGGCCATAAGAAAGGAGTGAATTTCTTGACCGTAGAGATAATTTTTATTGTAGGGGCCGGCCAAATGGGGTCGGGCATAGCCCAGACTGCTATCCAAGCCGGCTATCAGGTAATCCTTTACGATTTGGAGGAAGGTATATTAGAAAAAGCCAGAGCGGGCATTGCCAAAAGACTGAATCGGCTGGTGGAAAAAGGAAAACTCGGTGGTGAAGAAAAGGAAAAATCCTTGGCTAGGCTAGCCGGTTCTCTGGACTTAAATGACGCCCGGGATGCCGATTTGGTAATCGAAGCCGTTATAGAGGATGAAGCAATTAAAGGTGAAATATTTAAAAAGCTGGACGGGATTTGTAAAGGGGAAGCTGTTTTAGCCAGCAACACATCTTCCATTTCGATTACCCAGTTGGCTGCCAATACCAAAAGGCCTGAGCAGGTCATAGGCATGCATTTTTTCAATCCCGTTCCGGTGATGAAACTTTTGGAAATCACCCGGGGCCTTAATACCTCAGAGGAAACTTTAAAAGTTGCCCAGGAGGTAGGCCAATCTTTGGGAAAAGTGACCATTGTATCCAAGGACAGTCCCGGATTTATCGTAAATCGCCTTTTAGACCCTATGCTCAATGAAGCCATTTATCTTTTGGATGAAGGAGTTGCTTCAAAAGAAGATATAGATAGCGGAATGGTCTATGGCTGCAATCACCCGATGGGGCCCTTGGCTTTGGCTGATTTAATCGGCCTGGATGTTTTGCTGGCTGTTATGGAGGTATTATACCGGGAGTACGGTGACCCCAAGTATCGTCCCTGTCCCCTGCTGCGCCGGATGGTAAGAGCCGGCAAGCTGGGTAAAAAAACCGGTGAAGGTTTCTATAAATATGATTAAAAAATCAGGCTGAAGCTGTTAGTTAATAGCGGGGGAGAAAAGGAGGTTGGAAGAAATGGAATTGAAAAATGTGCTTTTGGAATTGGAAGACGGTATTATGACTGTAACCATTAACCGGCCCCAGGTTTTAAACGCCTTAAATACTGAAACCTTAAAGGAACTGAGAACTGCTATTCAAGAGGCGGGACAAAGAGAAGAGGTTAAAGCTGTAATTATTACCGGCGCCGGGGAAAAATCCTTTGTAGCCGGCGCCGATATTGCCCAAATGCGGGATCTGGACGTATTGGAAGGAAGGAAAATGACTATGCTGGGTCAGGATGTCTTTAATGAAATAGAAAACCTGGATAAGCCGGTCAT
>JAAXZE010000022.1 GCA_012720075.1 Clostridia bacterium | reverse complement strand
TTCTCTTTTCAATGGTAAAATGGTTATGACTCATAGCTATATCCCTCCTGATGTTGGTTTTGTCGCTTAACATTATACAGGGATTTTAGCTATGGGTCTCTTTTTTTATTTACTTGGGCATTTAATTTTACAACTTACGAACCAGAAAGGGCATTTAATTCCTTTTCTTAGCTATGGGGAAACAAGACAAATAAATAGACTTTCAGATAAATTATCTGAAAGCCTCTTCATTACATAATAATAAATTTAACTTAAATAAACTTTTATTTTAAATTAATAGAGTAAACTTTACCGCTGTCATCTATGGAATAAGCCATCCGGTCGTTATCAATGGATACGGCACCGGGTACATCGGAGGTTTTAAACACGCAGTCTCCTTTTGCATCAAAGACCATAAAACGGTACCTGTTTTCTGCTTCCTCTTCAAAGACAGCAATAATAAATTGTTCTTGGCGGGTGAGGCTTGTAACCTTGCCCTTTTCATTGAGAGGAATATCCGAACCCAACCGATATAATTTTTGATCATTTTTGTTAATATAATAGACTTGGCCCTTTAAAACCTGGAACCCATTGAAATTAGCCATATTATCAGTCAATAACCGGGGCTCCCTTCCGGTAATATCTGTTTTATATAGTTTGTTATCCTTAGCTAAATATATCTCATTGTCTTCAATAACGAAACGGTTGGCATCTATAGGACTGGCTAATGAAAAGACATTGGTATTAAGATTAACCCGGTAAACCTTACTATGATCCTTTTCTTTTGTACCATTATAAGCCAAGAGATAAAGATCATCGCCAACCAGATAAATATCACGACTATGGCTTACAGCGCCATTACTCATGGAGGCCCAGCCATAGATGTAATCAGGGTTTCCGATGTTTTTGGTTTCTTTACCGTCAAAGACAACCAGATTATTTGGATAGGGCGGTACCCCTTGTTGAACAATTATTTGCATATTTTTAAAGAACTTGGAAGTGGAATAGTTATTCCCCCCCAAAACTTTCTCTAACTGGCCGTCACTTTTTATTTTGTAATAGTGGTCGGTTCCCATGGTAGCCCCACCGGTATGGTAAGACATGAAGTATTCCCCGTTATCCTTGTAAAAACGGGCCAAAGAAAAAATGGATTCATCGGGCCATGGATGAGGCAATTGGTATATCTTCCGGGCTTTATCCGGATTAGTCCTTGATGCTATAAATACCATACCGTCTTTACCCTGATAAACATAATTTTCCCCCATGACCATTAAGCCTTGACCTTGATAATTGGGTAAAGTGACTGCCTGTACTTTCTTATTATCGGCCGTTATTTTCAACCCTTCCCGAGCATCAAAAGAATATTCCCATCCAAACTCTTCCACGGCAAAACGCCAGGTTAAAGGAAAATATGTAATATCTCTAAAAAGTAATAAAGGATATTCTTCCTTGGTATTATCAATGGCCTTACCGTTTACTTTAACGGGGAAAGTCGGAACGGTGGCTGTATAGCTTGCGCTATTTTTAGTTTTACGGTAATCTTCTCTAAAAGCAGCGGTTATATCTGTTTTCTCAATAACCAAGCCGGTCTCAGGCTGCCAACGGGTTTCAATGCCCAAAAACCTGGAATCGTGATAGGTCATAGGGAAATAGGTTATATCATTATAAACAATCAGGGGATATTGCCGATGCCAAGAGTCCACCTTAGTCCCGTTAAGATAAACGGAAAAACCGGGTATCTTCACGGAAACCTTCTTCTCAGCAGCATCAACCGCCATAGTAGAAATACCTAAAAGGAAAACCATAACTAAACATGCAATTAGCAATTTTCTTTTCAAACATTAACCACTCCTTTCAAACAAAGTAATCTATTTTTATTAATCTTACTATTTAGACTAAAAAATATCAAAAAAGTTTCTTTTTACTAATAAAAATTTAATTTTACATAAAGTAATAAAAAGCCTCCCCAATTTGGGGAGACTTCAGCTTGTAGACAAAAACCGTTTTAAAGTACTAAACTTAAAAACGGTTTTTCTTCATAAGTAAACAATTTTAAAATTCTCACGAAAATATTTGCAAAAGAAGGCGATGCAGGTGGTAACATACCCCATCTTTTCTTCCA
>JAAXZE010000021.1 GCA_012720075.1 Clostridia bacterium | reverse complement strand
TTCTCTTTTCAATGGTAAAATGGTTATGACTCATAGCTATATCCCTCCTGATGTTGGTTTTGTCGCTTAACATTATACAGGGATTTTAGCTATGGGTCTCTTTTTTTATTTACTTGGGCATTTAATTTTACAACTTACGAATCAATATTACTATACCTGAATGTCTAAAATATTTCCAAGGTGACTTTCAACTTTAGATTCTTCATCAGTTGTTTTAACTATCCGTTCCTTTTCATCCCCGTCTCTTTTTTTCTTCTTTAAATTATCCCTAATGTTATCGTTTATAACATAATCCAGCTTATTTACGGAGTTTTGTTTTTTTGAATTTATTTTACGCATTTCTTCTTCGGCATGATGATTATGTATCAACTGGTGTTGTATTTGCTCATGCCGAATTTTCCCTACTTCATTACTCCGGGGAATGAGAACTTGCATATCTATGGCCTTTAATACCATTTACTTTCACTCTCCTTAAGAAACAATTAGAGGTGAAATACTGATATCTACGCCTTTTTGGATTAACCTAACTTTAAAGAAATCATTTGTAATATGTTTATTGGCTCTTCCAATGGTAATATTTACTCCACTGTGGAGTGTTCCGGAAACTTCAATATATCCATTGTCCAAGTCTTTAATTTCATCTTCCAATTTAGCTTTGTACAACTCTAAATCTTCAATTTGAATTATTAATTGTTCACGGGTTTTTAATAATTTGCTAAGTAAATTCTCTTTATCAAGAGGCAATTGCCCTAATTTTTTCTTATAATCGGTTAGAAGATTTACAGCCTGTAGTGTTTTCTCATAATTTTTTTGGCTTTCAATTATATCCTGGCAAACTTTCTTGTATTCCAGGCGCAATTCCGGTCTTAACCCGACTTCGATATCAGTTGCCGTAGCCAGACTGGAACCAATATTTTTACATATAAGAGCCCTACCGGCCCGACAGGTCCCACCTACAACCAATCCTTTTTTTCCTCCCACTCGGATTACGGCACCGGCGTTAACTACACTATGCATTATGGCTTCATTTATTACTACGTCCTCTCCTGCAAAAATTGAGGCATATTCAACAAAGTTACTGTAAATATTGCCCTGAGCCTCAATTTTGCTTTTCTTTAAACCTCTGATACCTTTTTTAATAAAAATGTTTCCTGAAGCTTTTATATTTCCTCCTTCTACTACTCCATATACTTCAACATCCCCTTGTGAGTTAACGCTGAAACCTTCTTTAATATTGCCTTTTATCACAACATTTCCGATAAAATCAATATTCCCCGTTGAAAAATCCACATCACCATTAACTTCATAAACCGGCAGTACCGAAACCCGCCTATCGGCCATAACAACATGTCCATCACAGCCGGCATAGGCCTTTAAGCCATCTTCCGAAACAACCACATTTTTACCCAAAGGGATTTTAATATCCTTACCATTTTTCGCAGGTATTTCACGACTGGTAACAGTAATTCCCGGAATACCCTTGGTTGCCGGTATTTTTTCAACTAACAATTGACCCTTTTTAACAATTTGAATTAAATTTATATTATAAAAATCAACTTTGCCGTTTTCTAATTCTTTTGGTTTTACTTCAAGACCCTTTTCGTGAAAATTAAATTTTAGCTTCGCATCTTCGCCCGCAACTGGCTTGCGTCCTTGGGCAATAGGTAAATCCAAAACATGATTGTTTTCAGCTAAGGCCATCATAATTTTAACTTCATCCACACCATAGGTTACGCCTTTATTTATAAGTTGGGCTTTAACGTCTGATAAGGAAATATTCAGCGGACCAACCAGTGCAGGGAATATAGACAAGTAGGCGGTTAGTAAATCTTTAGCCAAATTAATTTCAAATTTACCACCTAAATCAATTCCTTCAATTTCTCCTAATTTACAGGGTTGGTTCCGGTCAGTTAAAAGCTTAGTTTTCAGATCTTGGAAATCAACTTGAATGTTTCGCAAGTTTAATTCTTTTTCTAATATTTCTAAGCTTTTAACGGTATCATCATTGGTCAATAACACATACAACCCGTCCGGTCTTACTTCAAATTTATATAAATCCATTTTGCCACCTCCCTGTCTTTAGTTAATAAAGCAATGATATAGTTTGCTTTTTAATTTTAAAACGGCTTTTTTATGTATTTGAGAAATTCTCCCCTCGGACAATTCCAAAATTTTACTTATTTCTTTTGTAGTTAATTCTTCGTAGTAATATAAAGTAATGATTAATCTTTCTTTTTCCGTCAGCATGCTTAATTCTCTCGCCAGGTGTTTTTTTAAATCTTCCAGTTCAATTTTTTCCGTTGGATCAGGACTATTGTCGTCAATCAAAAGGTCATTTAACGAAAGTAAATCTTTTTCGCCGTTATCAATAGGTTGTTCTAAGGAAATTATTGATAAATTACCGACATCTTGCAGTTGTTTGTCCAACTCTTTTTCATCAATGCCCAGAAATTGGGCAACCTCCGTATCTGAAGGACTCCTGCCCAGTTTCTGTTCCAGAGTAATAAAGGCTCTCTCAATTTCTTTAGCCTTTCTTCGCAGTGATTGAGGAATCCAATCCATTTTTCTTAAACCATCAATAATGGCTCCTCTTATTCTGATAACGGCGTAAGTTTCAAAACTGTTATTTTTCTGGGGATTGAATTTATTAATTGCATCAATAAGTCCAATAGAGCCATAGGCAAGCAAATCGTCCAATTCAACATTGGCCGGTAATCCTTGATATATTCGTTGAGCACAGTACTTTATCAGTGGAGCATATGCTAAAATAATTTTTTCCCTATTTTCAGGACAAGGGTTGGCAAAATAATTCTGCCATAATTCTTTTTTTTCATCCATTAAACCACTCCTGAATTAAATTAAATAGTTTTTTCGCCTTGGTTAATGGTACGAATATGCAATTGTCCATTTTGGGGATCAAAAATAATAGTTCTTCCAAAATTACCCCCTGTATCTTCTGCTACCAGTTTAATTTTAAGCTGTTCTAATTGTTTTTTTACAGCTTCTACATTTCTTTCCCCAATTCGCATGATATTGCTTGTGCCTGCAAAATTGAACATCTGAGCTCCACCGGCAATTTTAGCCAAAATACGACTTCTATCAACACCCAGAGCCATTAGTTTTTCAATGGTAGCGACTATACCAGTATCGGCATATTTAGCCACATTTTGGACACTTTTGGCTTGAGTACTGTCCGGAAGCATAATATGGGCCAGTCCACCTACCTTTTTTTCCAGATCGTAAAGGCAAACTCCAACACAAGATCCCAAACCGGTAGTAATAAGTTTTTGGGGAGCCTTACAGACAGCCAAATCGGCCATACCCACTTTGATCAAATCCATTAAAAAACAACTCCTAGCTTTTGCAGCATTATTTCTAATGTTCCCGGTTCCGGTAAGAGAAAGAAATGCCCCTTAACTTCTTTTTCTTCTTCCATAAAGATACTTTCAATTACTAAGGCATAATCGCTTACTTCGCCATAGAGCTGCAAAACATTTCCTAAAATTGCTCCCGCCATATCAAAGGCAAGAGCAGGAACCGAGGGGTTAAATTCAATATTTGTAAAACCATTTAACGCTGTCAAGTATGAACCGGCTAAAATATTGGTAATTTCTTTAAGAACAGAAATATCCATTTCATCTAGCTGGATTTTTTCCGACATTGGTTTGCCGATTAAGATATTCAAAAACAGTTTTAAGCTATCCTCCGGTAAAACAAAAAGCATACTCATCGGAGCTATACCGCTAACTTGCAAATATCCACCTGCAACCGGTTTTTCTGCCCCTCCCATTAATTCAACTACCTGAGAAAACGGTAAAATAAATATGTTTGGCACAGCCATGTTAATTCTCTTATTTAATAAAGTAGATAAAGATGTTGCTGCGTTTCCGGCACCGATATTACCGATTTCTTTTAAGGCATCTTTTTGTAAATTATTCAGATTTTCAAATTCCATTCTACTCACTCCTGGAACTTAGAGTATGTGCCTTTTCATTATTAACATCCAGCAGTTGGTTTAAATCAAGAAGGATAATCAGCCGTCCGTTGTATTTTCCTACAGCTTGTACAAATTTGTCATCTAACGCTTCAACTAAATTTGGTTCTTCGATCTCCTCACCGGATAGTCTTATCACTTCAGAAACGCTGTCCACAAAAATTCCAATATTAACATCCTGAAGATTCAGAATAATAATTCGGGTATTGGAATCATTTTGCATTTCTCCTTGAATTCCAAATCTTTGTCGTAAATTCATTACAGGTATTACATTACCTCTGAGATTAATTACACCGGTTATATATGCAGGTGCTTTGGGAACCCTGGTTATTTCCGTAGGACGAATTATTTCCTGGACATTTAAAATATTAACGCCGTATTCTTCATTGTCCAAGCGAAAAGCAACTATTTGAATTTCTTCCATTGTCATTTACCCCCTTAAAAAAGTGATCCAATATCTAAAATAAGGGATACTTTTCCATCACCTAATATAGCTGCCCCTGCAATTCCCGGTATTCCGGAAAGAAGCTTGCCTAAAGAAGTTATTACTATTTCTTGTTGGCCTATCAATTCATTAACTACCAAGCCTACCTGTTTGTCACCTTTCCTAACTACTACTACATAAAGTTCATTAGTTTCTAATTCCTGAGTAATCTTGACATCTAATACCTTACTTAATCGTATCAACGGTAATACTTTACCCCGTAAAACCATTACTTCCTGGCCTTGAATATTTTTAATCAGGCTGTCTTCGATAACTGTTGTTTCGTCAATATTAGCCAACGGGATAGCATATATTTCCAATCCTACTTTGACCAGCAAAGCTTGGATAATTGCTAAGGTGAGAGGAAGTTTAATAGTAAATTTGGTTCCTTCCCCTTCTTTACTCTCAACGTATACACTTCCACTTAAGGCTTGTATTTTCGATTTAACAACGTCTAAGCCCACCCCTCTACCGGAAACATCGGTTATGGTTTCAGCGGTACTAAATCCCGCACTGAAAATTAAGTTAATGATACTGTTATTATCCATTTGATCCAATTCTTTTGCTGTATACAATCCTTTTTCCAGGGCCTTCTGTTTAATTTTTTCAATACTTATGCCTTGTCCATTGTCTTGAACTATTATGACAACTGATTTTCCTTCTTGGCGGGCAATAAGCTTTAACGTGCCTTCTCTTTCTTTTCCTCTTCTTACTCTTATATCCGGACTTTCAATACCGTGGTCTATGGCATTTCGCAGCAAATGGACCAGAGGATCGCCAATTTCATCGATAACGGTTCTATCCAGTTCCGTCTCTTTTCCTTCCATTATAAGCCGAATTTCTTTACCCAGATCTTTACAAAGGTCCCGAACCATCCGTGGAAAACGATTGAAAACCTGCTCAATGGGAACCATTCTAACATTCATTACAACGTTTTGCAGTTCGGAGGTTATCCTGTCGATTTGTTCTACTGTTTCAGTAAGAGCTTTCATATCATTGGTTTTAATAATATCTTCTAAGCGAGTTTTATTAATTACCAGTTCGCCAACTAAATTCATTAAATTATCTAGTTTATTAATATCAACCCGGACCGTCTGGTGTATTTTCGTAGTAGAATTAACGCTTTTATCTTTTGTCTCCTGTTTTCCTAAATTTCCTGAAGGGATCATTTTTTCATTATCCATTCCGGCTAATTCAATTTTTTCTAAACTAATTTCACTAATACTATTAATGATATTTTCAACTTCATTACTTCCTTTATTTGTAACCAAATAAACGGTAAATTGATTATCAAATTTTTCATCTTCTAAATCTTGTGAATTTGGAATGGATTTTATTATTTCACCAATCTCTTCCAGGCTTTTGAAAACCATGAATACCCGAACAGCCTTCATAACGCATTCCGGTGAAACATTAATAACGCATTTAAAAACATTTAGATTTTGCTTTTGAGCTTCAATTATTACTTTATTTTCATATTCATTTAAGGAATTGGTTTCTTCCTTAATTTGGTTTTCCTTTTGCGGGTCTGCTTTCTCAAAATTAGTTAATTGATTGATTAAATGAGCAATTTCTATCTCTTTATTTTCATCAATGTTATTTATCATTTGTTCTAAAGTGTCAACACATTTGAAAAGCAAATCACTAATGTCAGAAGAAAAATTTAGTTCTTTATCTCTAATTTTTCCCAACAAATTCTCCATTTTATGGGTTAATTCCGTAATCTGTTCGAAGCCCATGGTTGCAGCCATTCCTTTAATGGTATGGGCTGCCCGGAAAATTTCATTTATCGGTTCTTCATCCGCTGGATTTTGTTCAATTTTTAACAGACCTTCATTTAATAATTGCAAATGTTCTCTGGTTTCTTCAAAGAATAAATCTAAATACTCGTTCTTGTTCATGGGACCACCTCCATATTATGAAATAAAATTTAAACTTCTTACAATTTCATCGTGAATATGATGCAATGGTACAATTTTATCCACACAACCGGTTTCAACGGCGGCTTTGGGCATGCCATATACTATACAAGTTTCTTCAGCTTCAGCAATAGTCAATGAACCGTTGGCTTTTAAACTTTTTATCCCATCTCTGCCGTCATGACCCATTCCTGTCATAATGACCGCTATCACATTACAAACACCCAGTTTGGCAACTGAATTGAATAATGCGTCAACGGAAGGCCTATGGCCCGTTACCAATGGACCTTGATGAACATTTAAATAGGGCTCACTGGAATATTCATCAAGCTTCACTTCCATTTGATAATTGCCCGGAGCAATATAGGCAAAACCCGGTTGTACTTTTTCACCATTTTTACCTTCTATTACATTAATTGCACTTATACTATCCAGTCTTTGAGCTAGAGAATTGGTAAAACCGGCCGGCATATGTTGTACTATTAAAAATGCCGCTTTTAAAGGTTGTTTAAAGTTTTCAAATATTTTATGAAGCGCCTTAGGTCCTCCGGTAGATGTACCGATTAATACTAAAGGAAAGGAAAGTCTCCGCCCTTCTATTTTCTTAGTTGATACCGGTAGGGTTCGGTCCTTTGTTTCTAATATATAATCCTCAGAAACCCCTTTTAAATTGGCGTGGTAAGCCAATTTTATTTTTGTAATCAGTTCTTTTTCTACCTCAAAAATATTTAGAGAAATTGTTCCTCCTGGTTTTTGAACAAAATCAATGGCACCTTTTGCCAATGCTTTTATAGTAATTTCCGCACCTTTTTGGGTTAAAGAGCTAAGCATAACGGTAGGAGTGGGTTTAATTTCCATTATTTTTTCCAGTGCTTCTAAACCGTTCATTTCCGGCATTTCAACGTCCAATGTTATAACATCGGGGTTTAGTTTGATTACCTTAGTCAGAGCATCTTTACCGTTTCGGGCCGTGCCGATTAATTCTAATTCATTATCCTTACTAATAATGTCAGATATAACCTTGCGCATGAAAGCGGAATCGTCAACGACTAATACCCGAATTTTGGCCATTATAACACCCCTTTTTGAATTAACTCCCGCTGTCTTTGAAAAACATATTCTATTATTTGGTCTCGGGTCCTTTCAGCAATATCAATATACTTAATTCCTACCATATAACGTTCTATATTATCTTTCTTATCCGTATATACCCACATGACTATAGCTTTACACTCAATGGTTTTCTGAGGAAGAAATAACCGCACGTGTAAAATATCCCCTTTGGTTAAATTAGTTTTTGAAATAAACTGAACTCCTCCACCACTTAAATCTCTCATCAATGCTTTTTCATATTCTCCCTTTTCTTTTTGACTGTCCAAGACAAATTCCATGGATAAATTTACCGGCACTCTGACAAAGCTACGTCTTTGGATTTTTTTTATCTTAAAAGGAGGCCATTCTAAAAAAATCAATGGAATTGGTTCAATAATACGTTCCTTTACCTTGCAGAAAAAAGCATGGGAAGCTGAATTATCCCAATGCCAAACTATAACTTCCGATCCCGGTCGCAAAGGAACATAGTTACCTTTTTCCATAGGCATGCCTATGACTAAACAATTTTCCCTAATATCCTCAACTCTTGTACGATAATTTCCACTATAATCCAATCCTTCTTCTCCTTCTATATCCACTAATTGGTTAAT
>JAAXZE010000020.1 GCA_012720075.1 Clostridia bacterium | reverse complement strand
TTTAGAGAAAGGCTGAGGCAAATGACAATTAGGTTATTAGGCCATTCCGATTTAAATGGCTTTGGGAAAACCATGCAATCTATGCCCTACCGCAATTATTTATATGCCGGGCATTTAACACCGGGAAAAGGGACCAGCATTTTGGATATTAGCAATCCCAGGGAACCTAAGACGGTGGGCGAATTGCCGGGGTACAAAAATACAATGTCTCCCAAAGTTCAGATTGTTGATAACTTACTTCTGGTAAATTATGAGCAAAGAGGAAGTGAAAAAGCCGAAAGGGTTGGCTTTTCGGTATTTGATTTAAAAGACCCTAAAAATCCAAAAGAAATTTGTTTTTATGATACCGGCGGTCAGGGAGTACACAGGATCACATATAGAGGCGGACGTTATGCTTATGTTACTGCTGTACCGGAAGGTTTTTTGGATAGAATGCTTTTGATAATTGATATGTCGAACCCGGAAAAACCGGAGGAAGCCGGACGCTGGTGGTTGCCCGGCCAGTGGACGGAAGGAGGGGAAACCCCTGGCTGGCCCAAAGGTTTGAAATATAAGCTTCATCATGCTATTCCCCATGGTAACCGGGCGTATTTGGGCATGTGGGACGGCGGTATGTATATTCTCGATACCACAGATTTTTCCGATATAAAAGTTGTTAGTAACCTCTGCTGGTCTCCGGAAGAAGGGGGCTGCACCCATACTGCTTTGCCTTTGCCTGGCCGAAACCTCTTAATAGTCACCGATGAATCTACCAGGGACAGGTGTCGGGAACCGCCTAAATACGTTAGGGTAATAGATATCAAGGATGAAAAGTCTCCCCAAGTTCTTTCAAAATTTCCGGTTCCCGAGGGTGATTATTGCCAAAAAGGTCTGAGGTTTGGACCCCATAACCTGCATGAAAATTGGCCCGGCGCATTTCAAAGCGAAGAATTAATCTTTGTAACTTATAATAATGCCGGCATCAGGGTTGTTGATATTAGCGATCCATATAATCCTGTTGAAGTTGATTCTTATGTTCCCAGTGATCCACCTGGGGTAGAGGCTATTCAAACCACCGATGTTTATGTGGAAGCAAACGGTATTATTTATACTACTGACCGTGCAGGCGGGGGTATTCATATTTTGGAGAAGATTGATTAACATAGCTGAGGCTAAATTTATGGAGGTGTCGAAATGAGTTTTATGGAACAAAACATCAAGGAAAATGTTGTGAAAACCGATGTGTTAGTAATCGGCGGAGGTTCTGCCGGTACCATGGCGGCTTTGGCTGCAAGGCGGCAGGGACTGGAGGTTGCCCTGGTTGATAAGGCAGGTATTGATCGAAGTGGTTGTGGAGCTGCAGGAAATGACCACTTTTTGGCAGTATTAGAAACCGGTCCTGACTGGGATACCCATGAAGCTTTTATGAAGTGGTATCATCGTTTAACGCAAGGATTGGTAGATATGAAGATACCTCCCAAGGTCTATTTATCCCGAATCAAAAAATTATTGGCCTACTTGGAAGAGTTAGGGGTGCCCATGCGGGAGGATAAAGAGAATAATGCTTATATTAGGACAGGCTCATTTGGACAGCCCGGAGAGTACTTTATAAACTTTGACGGAAGAAATTTAAAACCGATAGTCAGTAGGGAAGCTCATAAAATAGGAGTTAAGTTTTTTAGAAGAATCAATATAATTGATTTAATTGTCAATGAAACGGGTGTCGTAGGGGCAGTGGGTTTCGATATCCGCAAAGGAGATTTTTATGTATTTTTGGCAAAGGCAACGGTAGTTGCAACAGGAAATACCACCAGATTTTATAGCAATCAGGCAGGGATGCCTTTTAACAGCTGGCACAGTCCATACAATAACGGCGGAGCCCAGGCCATGGCCTTCCGGGCCGGAGCAGAAATTAAGAACATGGAATTCGTCAACTATACAATAACTCCTGTTAACTTCAGTGCATCAGGATTAAATGCCGTTGTGGGAATGGGCGGTTACATTGTTAATGGCCTGGGGGAAAGGTTTTTATTTAGATATCATGAAAAAGGGGAACAGGCACCTCGTTGGGTCATGCCTTGGGCGGTTTACTGGGAATTAAAAGAAGGCAGGGGTCCCTGTTATTTCGATGTCCGTCATTTATCGGAAAAAGACCTGGATCACCTTATTTATAATTTACTGCCTGTTGATAAGAATACATTTCTTGATTACTGTGAACAGAAGGGTGTGGATGTACGGAAAGATTTAGTGGAGATTCAGATTTCCGAAGGTCAGCATCCGGCATTTTTAGGTTCAGTAAGCGGAATAAATATCGGTCCCGAATGTGCCACAAATGTGCCAGGGCTGTTTGCAGGGGGAGCATGTACAGTGTCTGTCGGAAGTTTATCCGGTGCCATGTGTGTAGGTGATGCAGCGGGCGAAGGTGCGGCAAATTTTGTGTTAAATGGCGGTGGCGGCAGATTAGAGGCTGATGAAGATAAAATTAAGGAAATAAAAGCCTCCCTTTATCAACATTTGTCTAATACAGAAGGATTTAAACCCTGTGAGCTTGAAGAGAAATTGCGTCAGGTAATGGGCCTTTATGTTAGCGTCGGACGTACAAAAATGGGTCTGGAAAATGCTAAAGCTGAGCTTGCCAAATTGAGTAATCTGTTTAATTCGGCTAAAGCAGAAAACCTGCATGAACTGATGCGCTTATATGAGTTCAGAGATTTATTGGAAGTGGCCCAGGCAGTAGTGAGAGGGGCTTTAATAAGAGAAGAAAGCCGCTTTGGTTTATCCCACTATAGGGGTGATTTCCCCGAAACCCGTGAAGAATGGCATTGTTCGCTTCATCAAAAGCTGGAAAAGGGGCAAGTTATATTTAGACGTGTTCCGCCCAGTAGTTTATACGGAGAGTAAATGGAGCTGAGTTCATTACGATATAGACAGAGTTTTTGCTTTACCCGAAACATGTTTTCTATATAATTAAATAGGAGAGGAGAAAGCAACGATGGCTATTCTAATTGACGAGAAACTTTGTAACGGCTGCGGACTTTGTGAGGCTCATTGTCCGGGCGATATAATTTTTATGAATGAGGAAACCAAAAAGCCTGAAGTGAGATACCCTGAAGAATGCTGGTATTGTGGTGCTTGTCGCATGGACTGCCCCAAAGATTGCATTAAAATAATATTCCCTTTAACAAGCCTGTAAAGATACTTTGTAATAAAAATTGCAAAAAAAAACAGTTGATTATATAATATATTATATATGTGGATATTTTATTATATGGGAAGGTTATGCAAAAAGGCTTGCGGTATAGGAATGGGTCCAAGGGGGTGAGAAAATGAGTGTTTTGCATCCGCCTTTTCAGGTGAAAACCAAGACAGAGATGATTTATTCTACTTTAAGAGAAGCCATAGTCTCAGGAGATTTGAAACCCGGAGAAAGGATTGTTTTGCGTAAAGTGGCCAGCGACCTTGGTGTTAGCGCTATTCCTGTCCGTGAAGCCGTTAAACTTCTGGAAGCAGAGGGGTTGCTTGAGGTTTCTGCCCATAGTGAGGTTGTTGTCAGTAAATTGTCCGAGACTGATTTTAAACAGCTTAGCGATATCCGTATTATGCTGGAAGGTTATGCCACATTATTGGCAACAAAAAATGCCGATGAGGAATTTGTCAAGGATTTGGAAAGCCAAATGGCTAAAATGCGTACTGCCATTGAAAAGCAGGACTTCCGTCAATACAGTAAATTAAATATTATTTTTCACCAAACCATTTATCAAAAAAGCGGTAATGAACATCTAAAGAAAATAATAGATGATTTAACGGCTAAAACTGAACGGGCAAGGGCATTATTTATCTCAACACCACAGCGTTATACTAAATCTATAGAAGATCATGTGGCAATAATTAAAGCCATAGCTGATGGTGACGGAGAAAGGGCCCAAAAGTTAATGTGTCAGCACCAATCTGAAGGTATAGAAATTTTCTTGAAAAACTTTAAATTTGCTGAGGAAGATAAACAATATAATCTTGCTGAATAATTATTGCATTTATAATATCTTTAAATACTAAAAGAAGTGGTTAGGGAAACCTAACCACTTCTGACTGTCGACAAAGTTATTAATTAATATGCAGCAAAAAGGCTAAGAGATTTATTATCAAAAGAAAAGCATTCGCGAGATTGAATAAAAAGAACGCAGGTGGCTGAGGAATAGAATTATCAACTGTTTGACCCGGCACTTAATTGTTATAGAGATTCTGCATCTTTAATAGAAAAATGCATCTTTAATATAAAAAAAATAAAATGGTTAGTATCATAAGTTTTAAATTATGTGCCGGGGAGTTTTGATAATTCCCGAAGCTACCGAGTTCATTCCTTATAATTG
>JAAXZE010000019.1 GCA_012720075.1 Clostridia bacterium | reverse complement strand
GTTTACTAGTTGTCGGGGGAGCCATTTGGGGGTTTAGCCGGTTCTGGATTAAAGAAGAAATTCCGGTCCCTGATATTACTAATTTGCCTGCTCCTGATGCCCAAAGAATATTAGCGGAAAAAAATTTAAAAATGGCGGTACAAAATGAGATATTTGATGCCGAAGTACCTAAGGACCATATAATAAGCCAGGATCCTCTTCCGGACACCATGATCAAAGCAGGCCGCACCATTCAAGTTGTTGTAAGCAAAGGACCCCAATTAGTTCTTGTTCCTAATGTTATAGGAAGTTCGCAGATAATCGCCGATGTAAATATTACCAATGCTGATTTAACTTTAGGCGAAGTAACCCAGGAATATAGTTCCCAATATGCCAATGGGATTGTAATCGATCAATACCCAAAAGCCGGTACCGAAGTGCCGGAGAAAACTGCTGTTAATCTTGTGGTAAGCAAAGGACCGGAGCCGCAAAATGTTTCCATGCCTGCCTTGGTAGGTCTGGATTTTAAAAGTGCCCAGGCCAGGATCCAGGAGAACGGGTTGGTTTTAGGAGAAATTTCTCGCCAAAGAAGTGAAGTGTATCCCAAGGATTTTGTAATTGAGCAGGACCCTATCGCAAGCAAGGAAATTATTCAAGGAACGGAGGTTAAATTAATAGTCAGCGACGGTCCAGGTCCTACTTCCCAATCGGCTCGGGTTACGGTAAAGCTTAATGAGACCGGGGAAGTTAAAATACAAGTGAGGGATGTTCAGGGTACAAGAATTGCCTATCAAAAATATCATGAAAAAGGTGATGTTTTTGTTGTAAATGTCAGCCACTATGGGCAAGGAATCATTACAGTTTTTATAAATGGAAAACAGGTTAGCGAACAGGTAGTACCGGTGGAGCAATAAAGGAGGTATTGATGAAAGAAGGCATTATCCTTAAAGGGTATAGTGGTTTTTATTATGTAAAATGGAATAACATCATCTATGAGTGTTCATTGCGAGGAAAAAACAGGCTTAAAAAAATTAGATTCTTGCCGGGTGATTTTGTTGAATTTGAATCTCTTCCCAATGAAAAAGGGGTTATTGATGAACTATTGCCCCGTCGCAATGAATTAATAAGACCTCCTATAGCCAATGTAGATCAGGTAATAATCGTTACATCATTAATCAATCCCGATTTATGGTTAATAGATCGTTTGACGGTACTGGCTTTATGGAATGATGTTCAACCAATTATTTGTTTTAACAAATGCGACCAGGTCAATGATGATATTATTTCGGATTTATTGTCTATCTACCAAAAAACTCAATTTCCACTAGTAGTGACAAGTGCTAAAAAGAGGATTGGAATTGAGGAGCTTAAAAAAATATTGGAAAACAGGATTTCTGTTTTTGCCGGACCTTCCGGGGTAGGCAAATCAAGCATTATCAATGCAATTGAACCGGGATTTCAATTAAAAACCGGGGAGATAAGCGAAAAATTAAAAAGAGGCAAGCATACCACCAGGCATGTAGAATTGTTGCCATTGTCCTCGGGGGGATTAGTGGCCGATACTCCGGGATTTAGTTCCCTTGTGCTTCCGCCTGATATAGTAAGAGAAGATCTTCCTTTTCTATTTCCTGAATTTGAGGACTTTAGAAGGGAGTGCAAGTTTTCTACTTGTCTGCACAAATCGGAACCCCAGTGTTCCGTTAGACAGGCCGTATCTGAGGAAAAAATCAGCAAAAGCAGGTATGACAATTATTTATCCTTTTTGGAAGAAGTAATTAAACAGGAGAGGAGTTTTTAAGTGGTATTAGTAGCGCCCTCATTATTATCGGCAGATTTCAGCAATTTGGAAAAAGAAATAAAAAATATTGAAGAAGCCGGTGCCGATTGGCTTCATCTTGATATTATGGATGGTCATTTTGTTCCCAATATTACTTTTGGACCCGGTTTGGTCAAAGCATTAAGACCTCACAGCAATCTGTTTTTTGATGCCCACTTGATGATTGAAAATCCTGATTTTTATGTAGAAGAATTTGTAAAGGCCGGCTGTCAATTAATAACCATTCATGAAGAGGCAGTAAAACATTTGCATCGTTCTATACAAAATATTAAGAGCTATGGAGTGAAGGTTGGGGTATCGCTTAATCCCGCAACACCTTTGAACGGACTGGAGTACATCTTGGATGATTTGGATTTGGTGTTGGTCATGAGTGTAAACCCGGGTTTTGGCGGACAAAAGTTTTTACCCCAGGTTTTACAAAAAATAAAAGAACTAAGGCAGATGATAAAAAATAGAGGGTTAAAGACCTTTATCCAAGTGGATGGCGGCATTAATGCCGATAATGCGGCACAAGTTGCTGAAGCAGGTGCTGATGTATTAGTGGCCGGTTCTTTTGTGTTCGGTAGGGAAGACAGAAGGAAAGCCATTTCTTGTTTAAAGAATCCTTTAAAAAATATTTGACATTAATTTGCCTATGTTTTAATATTATGTTAATTGAAAAATATAATAAATCTCTTTCGGGGTCAGGTGAAATTCCTTACCGGCGGTAAAGCCCGCGAGCCTTATGGTTGATCTGGTGAAATTCCAGAGCCGACAGTTAAAGTCTGGATGGGAGAAAGGGAGTGATAGCTATTCATGGTTTTTATCCGTGATTAGTCTTGCCTATTTTTGCCCCGAAGCGTTTTGTTTCGGGGTTAATTGTTTTTCGGAAGTGGAAAAAGAAAGATCAAGATTAGATTGAATTAAAACCTTAACATAAGAGGAGTGGTTGAAATGAATATTAAAATTTTAACTAGGCTGGCATTACTTTCGGCATTTGGACTTATTTTACAAATGTTTGACTTCCCTCTGCCTTTTTTTCCTGAATATTTAAAGTATGATGCGGCGGAACTTCCGGCATTGATAGCCGCTTTTGCTATAAGCCCCTGGGCAGGAGTATTGGTTGACTTTGGCAAAAACCTTTTGTCTTTGCTTATTGGCAATGCTCCTTCTGGATTAATTGGGTTGACGGCAAATTTTATAGCCGGAGCTACTTTTTCTTTGGTGGAAGGTTTTATTTATGCCAGTAATAAAACCAAATTGAGAGCAATCGTTGCCATAGCTGCCGGAGTTATATCTACCACAATTACTATGGCTCTTTGCAATTACTTCTTTCTTTTGCCTTTATGGGGCATTCCCAAAAACAGTATCCTTCCGCTAATGACGGCAGCAATAATACCGTTCAATTTATTTAAAGGAAGTGTAACAGGTATTATTACCTTTGTATTATATAAAAAAGTCAAATTCTTTTTTGAACCTCTTTCCCGTTCCAAAGAAGTTTATGCCGAAAAGTAAATTTCCGATGAACCTTGTCAATAGTAAAAATGATGTTTGCGGATGACCTGTTTAGACAGGTCTTTTTTTCTTATAGTTCATGAAAGCCAGGTTTAATTACCTTAGTTTTCCAAAATAAAGGATTAGAAATATTAGCCTTAGTTTAACCTTGTCTAATTAAACTTCTTGTATTAAACTATTTATTGTTTCTAAAGCAAAAAAGATTACTAATTTTCAATTTGCTATGTGGAGGTTTATATATATGTGGGATAGTTTGGTAAGAGCTACGGCATTGGATAATACCATTCGAGTTTCGGCTGTTGTTACTACGAAGCTGACCAATGAGGCCAGATTGCGGCATAATACTTTTCCTGTTGCAACCGCTGCTTTAGGCAGAACTATGAATGCTGCTTTATTGTTAACTTGGGGATTAAAAGAAAAAGATGAAACCATCACAATCAGAATAATAGGCGATGGTCCGCTAGGAGGCATTATCGTAGATGCCAATACCGAGGGGGAAGTAAGAGGATATGTGCAAAATCCTCAGGTGGATTTACCCTTAAGTGAGAAGGGTAAACTTGATGTCGGGGCTGCGGTAGGCAAGGGGACCGTTTATGTAACCAAGGATATCGGGTTAAAAGAACCGTATACCGGCAGTATTCCCCTGGTTTCAGGAGAAATTGGCGAAGATATTGCGGCTTATTTGGCTCAATCGGAACAAATACCTTCCTTGGTTTCCTTAGGTGTATTAGTAAATCCGGACTTTACAGTGGCAGCCAGCGGCGGGATAATTATTCAGGCTTTGCCTAATACTCCTGAGGAAGTTTTGGTTAAAATTGAGGAAAATGCGGCTAGGATTTTACCTGTAAGTACGCTAATTAAGGAAGGCAATAAGCCGAAAGATTTAATTAAATTATATTTGGAAGGCATTGATGTTGAATATTTAGAGGAAAAACCGGTAAGATTTCAATGCAGGTGCAGTCTTGAAAGGGTAAAGAGTGCGCTGGTGAGTCTTGGTCAAAAAGAGCTGGAGGATATGATTAAAAAAGACGGCAAGGCGGAAGTGGTATGTCATTTTTGCAATGAAGCATATTTTCTCAATAAGGCTGAATTGAAAGAGCTTTTAAAATAAAAAATCACCCCGAGGGTGATTTTTATAATTAGTTTAGGAGAGGATATCTCATCCTGATTATTATGATAAAAGGTTTTTTTAGTCCTTACTAGATAGCACGTTTAATTTTCCCAGAACGTAAACAACGGGTACATACTGTAATTCTTTTAGGAGTACCGTTAACAATAGCCCTTACTTTTTGTAAGTTAGGTGCCCATCTTTTCTTCGTTCTTATATGGGAGTGACTAACCTGCATACCAGTCATTACACCTTTTCCGCAAACATCACATACTCTTGCCATGGT
Organism: Clostridia bacterium; assembly: GCA_012720075.1. GTDB lineage: Bacteria > Bacillota > Peptococcia > Peptococcales > BICA1-8 > JAAXZE01. The sequence goes on along the minus strand of JAAXZE010000019.1, from coordinate 14,148 downwards.
GCGCACACCTCCTTCAGTAGCATCCATTACAAAAAATAAATAAAATCACTTTTCTTATTCTAACAAAAAGCTCTTTCCATTGCAAGGAAAAATATGATTAAGTACAATATATTTAGCATATGTTAATAATTAATTGTTTTCGGAAATAACGGTGAAAATTGGAGCGTGAAAATATGAAAATTAAATTGCTGGATATTCTTAACAGTACTGAAGGTTTCGTTTCAGGTGAACGGCTCAGCAATTTACTTGGTGTCTCCCGCACGGCTGTCTGGAAACAAATAAATAGTTTAAAAAAAGATGGTTATGTCATTGAAACCCAACCTCGCCTGGGATATAGGCTTTTACACCGTCCGGACTTATTAGTAAAAACGGAAATTCTAAGCAATTTAGCCACAGAAAAATGGGGAAAAGACTATTTATATACATTTGCAGAGGTTGATTCAACCAATGAATTAGCAAAAAGCTATGCTGCGAAAGGAAAACCTGAAGGAACCGTAATAATTGCTGAAAAACAGCTTCAAGGAAAAGGACGGTTAGGTCGAACTTGGCTTTCCCCAGAAGGACAGGGAATATGGGTTTCTATTATTATCAGACCTAATATAATGCCTTATAAGGCGCCGCAAATTACCTTTGTCTTAGCGGTGGGTATGGTTCGCACCCTTTACAAAGCTTTAGGGATAAAAGCCCAAATAAAATGGCCCAATGACCTTTTGATTAAAGGAAAAAAAGTTGCCGGAATATTGACAGAACTTTCCGCGGAAATGGAACGGGTGAATTATATTGTCTTTGGCATTGGATTAAATGTTAATCAAAAAATAAAGGATTTTCCGGAAGAGTTGCGAAATAAAGCAATATCTTTAAGAATTGCTTCAGGGCATTATGTATCTAGAGTTCAGGTTTTAAAAGTCATGCTGGAGGAACTGGAAAGAACTTATAATGAATACTTGCAGCGTGGCTTTGATTATATCCTGGAAGAATGGAAAAACCATTGCGACACCTTAGGTAAAGAAGTGCAAGTTTTTATGGACGGTACTAAACTGGAAGGCAAAGCTATTGATGTGGATAGGGAAGGTTTTTTAATTATCCAGGATAAAGAAAATAATATTCATCGGGTAATTGCCGGAGATGTATCTTTAAGAGACTCTTCAGGGAATTACGCTTAATATTTTTGAATACCGTTTTAATTCTTTAAGCAATTTTAAACCAAAAAGATTTTAAAATGACAAAATATTGCTTATAATAACTATATAGGAATATTATATACAGTATACATTTATTTAGGAGGGAGTGTAGCCTAATGTATGACAAAGAGAAGCTAAAACAGTTGGAATCGGCAGAAGAAAATTATATGTCCAGATGGCAAAAGAACGTTGAAAAATTAGCAGCCCAAGGAAAAAGTGCGGAGAGAAAAGGTAAATTTGTAACAGGTTCGGGTGCCTCTGTAAATCAACTTTATACGCCTTTGGATGTGGCTGATATTGATTATCTGGAAAATATCGGTTTCCCCGGACAGTATCCCTTTACAAGAGGAGTTCAACCCAATATGTATCGGGGTCGTCTCTGGACCATGAGGCAATATGCAGGTTTTTCCAATGCCGAAGAGTCCAATGCCCGTTATAAATATTTATTGGAACAAGGCCAGACCGGACTTTCCATTGCTTTTGATTTACCGACACAAATTGGTTATGATTCCGATCATCCCATGGCCGAAGGTGAAGTTGGCAAAGTAGGTGTAGCTATAGATTCCTTAGCGGATATGGAAATTTTGATTGATGGCATTCCTTTGGATAAAGTAAGCACTTCCATGACAATAAACGCACCGGCAGCGATTTTGTTAGCCTTTTATATTGCAGTAGCTGAAAAACAGGGTGTAACTCCTGACAAGCTTAATGGTACAATTCAAAATGATATTCTAAAAGAATATGCTGCCCGGGGTACATACATCTTCCCGCCGGCACCTTCAATGAGATTAATTACAGATATTTTCGAATTTTGTTCAAAATTTGTACCAAATTGGAATACTATCAGTATTTCAGGCTATCATATTCGGGAGGCCGGCTCTACTGCCGTACAGGAAGTAGCTTTTACTCTGGCCAATGGTATTGCTTATGTTGACGCTGCCATTAAAGCAGGTCTCGATGTAGATACCTTTGCCGGACGATTGTCCTTCTTCTTTAATGCCCATAACGATTTATTGGAGGAAGTAGCTAAATTCCGGGCCGCTCGCAGAATATGGGCAAAGATAATGAAAGAACGTTTTAAAGCCAAGAAAGAGCGGTCTATGATGCTTAGATTCCATACCCAGACCGCCGGCTCCACTTTGACTGCTCAGCAACCGGATAACAACATAGTCCGGGTTACAATCCAGACTTTAGCTGCGGTATTGGGCGGCACACAATCCTTACATACTAACTCCCGGGATGAAGCTTTGGCCCTGCCTACGGAGGAATCGGTACGAATTGCATTACGGACTCAACAGATAGTGGCCTATGAAAGCGGTGTTGCCGAAACTGTAGATCCTTTGGCTGGCTCCTATTATGTTGAGGCTTTGACCAATCGGATTGAAAAGGAAGCCTGGGAATATATCTATAAAATCGATCAAATGGGCGGCGCTGTAAAAGCTATTGAACAGGGTTATATCCAAAAGGAAATACAGGATGCCGCATATGAATATCAAAAAGAAATTGAATCTGGCAAGAGAATAGTCGTTGGAGTTAATAAGTTCCAGATAGAAGAAAAAGCACCGGAGGGATTATTGAAAGTTGATCCTAATGTCGGAATATTGCAGGCTAAAAAACTGGCTGAATTAAAAGCCAAGCGTGACGGTATAGCGGTACAAAATGCCTTAGATGAATTAAGAGCCGGGGCCAAAGGTGATGCTAATTTGATGCCGTTAATACTAAAGGCGGCTAAAGTTTATTGTACCGAAGGTGAAATTTGTGATGTTTTAAGGGAGATATTCGGCGAATACACACCTATTCAGGTTCTTTAATATTTTAAGGGGGTTAGAGTAATGGTTGAGAGTAAAATAAGAGTCTTAGTAGCTAAACCAGGCTTAGACGGGCATGATCGAGGAGCTAAAGTTATTGCTCGGGCTTTTCGGGATGCCGGTTTTGAAGTTATATATACCGGTTTAAGGCAAACTCCGGAACAAATCGTTGCTGCTGCAATCCAGGAAGACGTTGATGTTGTCGCAATAAGTCTCTTATCAGGCGCCCATAATACCTTAATGCCGAAAATAGTTAATTTGTTAAAAGAAAAAGGTGCCGGTGATAAACTGGTTATTGGGGGCGGAGTTATCCCCGACGATGATATTCCTGGGTTAAAAGCGGCAGGGATTGCTGAAGTATTTACCCCCGGAACCCCTACTTCTGTTCCCATTGAGTTTATAAAAGCCAATGTTAAAAAATAGAAATTTAAAGGGAGGCGGGGACAATAGATTTAGTTAAAAAGGTTATCGAAGGTAATCGAGTGGCTATTGCCCGTCTGATAACCAAAGCCGAAAATGAAGATCCAGAAGCCACTATAGCCTTACGCCAGCTTTATCCGAAGACAGGAAGAGCCTTTTTGGTAGGTATTACCGGCCCTCCTGGCTCGGGTAAAAGTACTTTAACCGATAAGCTGGTTAAAGAATTGCGCAAAAGGAACAAGACTGTCGGTGTGATAGCAGTAGATCCTAGCAGTCCCTTTACCGGAGGAGCAATCTTAGGTGATAGAATTAGGATGAGTGATTTAGCTTTAGATGAGGGTGTCTTTATTAGAAGTATGGGTACCAGGGGAAGCCTGGGAGGCTTATCCCAGGCTTCCCACGCCGCTATAAAAATATTGGATGCGGCCGGTTTTGACTATATTTTGATTGAAACCGTAGGGGTGGGGCAATCGGAAATAGATATCGTCAAAACTGCCGACACCACGGTTGTTGTTACAGTTCCCGGTTTGGGTGATGATATACAGGCTATTAAAGCAGGAATAATGGAAATCGGCGATATTTTTGTTGTTAATAAGGCTGATCGTGACGGTGCGGACAGGGTTGTAATAGAATTGTCTCAAATGCTGGAATTAAACCAGAATATGGGAGAGTGGTTTCCTCCCATCCTGAAAACTGTTGCTTCTCGTAATGAAGGTATTATCCAATTGGTTGAGAAAATTGATGCTCATAAGGATTTTTTGAATTCTTCCGGAGAACTGATTATCCGGAGAAAAGAAAGAATAAGTAACGAAATTTTCAACTTGATTTTAAAAAGGGTTTCCGTTGAAATCATGCGTAAGCTTGCCGAAGATAATTGGGAAAATGAATTGGCTGAAATTTTGGAAAAAAGAAAAAATCCTTATGATGTTATTGACCGGGTAATTAAGGAACTGTTACAGTAATAATGGTTTAAATATGGCTAAGGAGGGAAAAATTAGATGAAGGTGTTAAAAATAGATCATATAGGAGTTGCCGTTAATGATTTAGAGGAGAGTTTAAAATTTTACACCGAAGTTTTGGGCCTTGATTGCCAAGGTATAGAGGTGGTAGAAGAGCAGAAAGTTAAGGTTGCCTTTTTGCCTTGCGGGGACAGCGAAATAGAGTTACTGGAGTCTACCACACCTGACGGGCCTATAGCCAAATTTATTGAAAAAAACGGAGGGCGGGGAGGCATTCAGCATATTGCCTTGAGGGTAGAAAATTTAGATGCTGCCTTGGAATACTTAAAAGAAAAAGGAATGCAATTAATTGATGAAAAACCTCGGTATGGTGCAGGAGGGGCAAGAATTGCCTTTTTGCATCCAAAATCAACCAAGGGAGTTTTATTAGAGATATCTGAAAGATAGTTTTCCGGATAATTATAAAGAAGCGAAGGGAGTTTCCAGACATGAGTACTCGAGCCAAACTAGATGAATTAAGAATTAAAAGCGAACAAGTTGAGCTGGGTGGCGGTGTCAAAGCTATTGAAAAACAACACGAGAAAGGTAAATATACGGCCCGTGAGCGTTTGACTATGCTTTTTGACGAAGGTACTTTTACCGAACTGGATAAATTTGTCGCCCACCGTTGTGTCAATTTTGGTATGGAAAACACCAAAGCGCCCGGTGAGGGTGTGGTTACCGGATATGGTACCATTGACGGCCGGTTGGTTTATGCCTTTGCCCAGGATTTTACCGTAGTTGGCGGTTCTCTGGGTGAAATGCATGCCAAAAAGATTTGCAAGGTGCTGGATCTAGCCTTAAAAATGGGCGCACCCTGTATCGGTTTAAATGACTCCGGCGGTGCCAGAATTCAAGAAGGTGTCGATGCCCTTAAAGGTTATGGCGAAATTTTTTACAGAAATACCATTGCTTCCGGCGTAATTCCGCAGATTTCGGTAATCATGGGTCCTTGCGCAGGTGGGGCCGTTTATTCCCCGGCTATAACCGATTTTATATTTATGGTGAAAAATACATCGCAGATGTTTATTACCGGGCCTCAGGTTATCAAAGCGGTAACCGGTGAAGAAGTAACTCCTGAAAAGCTGGGTGGAGCCATGACTCACAACAGTATTAGCGGTGTTGCCCATTATGCTGCAGAAAATGAAGAAGAATGCATAGCTCAAATTCGAACTTTATTAAGTTACATACCTAATAATAATTTGGAGGAACCTCCTATAGTCGATACCGGAGATGATCCGGAACGTCAAGATGAAATTTTAAATGATATTATTCCCGATAATCCCAATGCCCCCTATGATATGAAAGAAATAATTGCCAGGATTGCGGATAATGGGGAAATTTTTGAAGTTCAGCCCTATTATGCTCAAAATATTATAACTGCTTTTATAAGACTTAATGGAAGAAGTATAGGGGTAATAGCCAGTCAGCCTAAATTTTTGGCCGGATGTTTAGATATCAATGCCAGTGATAAAGCGGCTAGATTTATCCGTTTCTGTGATGCCTTCAATATTCCTCTGTTAACCCTGGTAGATGTGCCTGGATTTTTACCCGGAGTTAATCAGGAATTCGGCGGAATAATTCGACATGGTGCAAAGCTCCTTTATGCTTATTCGGAGGCTACGGTTCCTAAAGTGACATTAATTACTAGAAAAGCATATGGGGGAGCCTATATTGCCATGTCATCCAGCCACTTGGGCGGTGACCAAGTAATTGCCTGGCCAACGGCAGAGATTGCCGTAATGGGTGCCAGTGGTGCTGCTAATATTATTTTTCGCAAGGAAATTGAAGCTGCCGAAAATAAAGAGGCGAAAAGAGAAGAATTGATCAAAGAGTATGAAGAACGTTTTAATACACCCTATGTCGCCGCTGAAAGAGGATATATAGATATGGTAATCGAACCGGCAGTAACCCGGCCTGTGTTAATAAATGCTTTTGAAATGCTTTCTTCTAAACGGGAGACTCGTCCCGCCAAGAAACATGGAAATATTCCATTATAATAACGGATGCCCTAAAATTTGTTTAGGATATTAATGAACTTATGGGCACTTTCCAATAAAGGAGTGAGAATTGATGCTGGCTTATGGGTTAAAGGTTGCTTTTTTGGGAATGGGGATTGTATTTATAGGCTTGTTTCTCTTAATGCTGATTATTAAATTTCAGTCCAAGTTTTTTGTGCAAAAATCCCCCCAATCGGCGACCTCTCCCGTTGAAAAGGTGCCGGAAACAGCCCACCCTAGTAATACACAAGAAGATAATGAATTGGATGATGAAACAGTGGCAGTTATAGCTGCCGTCATTCAAGCTGTTTATGGTACTCAAATAATTGTTAAAAACATTAAACGTATTACGGGAAGTCAAGGTTTGCCTTGGGCCCAGATGGGTCGTGTTGATGCTATGAATCTGCGTAAATTATAAATTTAGCTTTTTTTGGAAGGGAGAATTAGATATGAGAAAATTTAATGTTACTGTTAACGGAAAAACATATGAAGTAGAAGTTGAGGAAATAGGCGGGCTTCCTTCGCCGACAAAAGTTGCTCCAGTCAGTACCCCTAAGGTTAATGCTCCTGCTCCGGTAGCACCCGCTCCTCAAATTGTTGAACAAACAAAACCATCGGCTCCTATATCCGGCGGTGAGAAGGTAACGGCGCCTATGCCGGGCAAAGTATTAAGAATAGTTAAAACCGAGGGAAATATCGTTAAAGCCGGTGAAGTCGTATTAATTTTAGAAGCGATGAAAATGGAAAACGAGATTACTGCCCCTATTGACGGAAGTATAAAACAAATGGCAACACACGAAGGTGCTGCAGTAAACCCCGGTGATGTTCTGTTTGTAATAGGATAATTTATTACAATGTTCAGAGTAATAGACTTGTTATTAAGAACATGGTTTTTAAATTATAATAGAGGGGGAGAAAGGATTTTATGAATTATGAAATGGACCTTGCCGGTTCGCTGGTTAATCTTCTTAAGAGTACCGGCTTTATGACTATTAGCTGGGGCCAAATAATCATGATTGGTATTTCTTTAATATTAATGTATTTAGCAATTGTCAAGAAATACGAACCGCTCCTTCTGCTACCTATAGCTTTTGGAATGCTTTTAACCAATTTCCCCGGTACCGGTATTATGAATCCCGCGGTTTATGACCCTAATGATCCACATACCGTTAGCCAACCGGGAGGACTCCTGTATTATTTATATCAAGGAGTTAAATTAGGAATCTATCCGCCTTTAATTTTTTTAGGCATAGGTGTTATGACGGATTTTGGCCCGTTGATTGCTAATCCCAAAACCCTTCTTTTAGGTGCTGCAGCACAATTAGGCATATTTATTACCTTTATCAGTGCATTACTTTTAGGTTTTGTCCCGGAGGAGGCTGCTTCTATCGGTATAATTGGAGGAGCTGACGGTCCTACAGCCATTTATCTTACCAGTAGGCTGGCTCCCGACCTTTTAGGACCGATAGCTATTGCCGCCTATTCTTATATGGCGCTGGTCCCCATTATTCAACCGCCGATAATGAAAGCCTTAACTACTAAAAAAGAGCGGCAGGTCGTTATGGAACAATTAAGACCTGTTTCAAAGAAAGAGAAAATTATTTTCCCTATAATTGTTACCATAGTTTGTATTCTTTTATTACCATCCGCCGCACCGTTAATTGGGATGTTGATGATGGGCAATTTATTTAGAGAATCAGGAGTAGTTGAAAGGTTAAGTGATACTGCCCAAAATGCATTGATTAATATTGTGACTATTTTCTTAGGTACAACGGTCGGAGCTACTGCAACGGCTGAAAGGTTTCTCACTCCAGCTACAATAAAAATTATAATAATGGGTTTAATTGCATTTTCTATAGGTACAGCCGGCGGTGTTCTTTTGGGTAAGCTTATGTATATTTTGTCCGGAGGCAAAGTAAATCCCTTAATCGGAGCAGCCGGAGTATCGGCTGTACCCATGGCAGCTCGGGTTGTTCAGGTTGTAGGTCAAAAAGAAAATCCCAACAACTATCTATTGATGCATGCTATGGGTCCTAATGTTGCAGGTGTTATAGGTTCTGCAGTAGCGGCTGGGGTTTTATTGTCCTTATATGGGGGTTAATAATAAACTATTTATTAAGGGGAGTATGGTAAAGCCATTCTCCCCTGCCTTTAAATTTTTGAAAAGTAATGGAGGGGATATAATATGATTACTAAAGACATAACCCTGATCAAGCTTATTCAGGAGTATCCCGAAGCCGCTGCCAAGTTAAAAGAAATGGGTATGAGCTGTGCTGTATGCATGGGAGCTGCTTCCGAGACCTTAGAAGATGGGATAAAAGCCCATGGTCTCAACTTGGAAGAGACATTAAAAATCTTAAACGAAGTATTAAAGAAAGATGAGGAATAAGAGTAATCGTTCCAATTTAAAACCTTTGGAGATTGGTATACAGGCTATTAGCGGTATTGGCCCCAAAAGAGAAAAGGAATTGAAAAGATTAGGCATAAATAATGTGGCAGATTTATTTTATTATTTCCCACGGCGGTATGAAGACCGCTCTCAGTTTACTCCCCTTGACAGACTGATTAATAACACTAACGTAACCATCCAGGGCACTATTAAAAAAACCGAAATTGTACGGCCTAAAAAGAGTCTTACAATTTATAAAGCCTTTTTAGTTAATGAAACAGGCAGTATTATTGCAGTTTGGTTTAACCAGCCTTTTCTAAAAAATGTTCTGAAAGCCGGAACGAATATTATTGCCTCCGGCAAAGTTGATTTAAAGTTTGAAAGACAAATAATAGTCAGTGACTATGAGATTTGCCGGTCTGAACCGGAACAATTGCATACCGGCAGAATTATCCCCGTCTATTGGGGCTCAGAAAAAATAACGTCCAAATTACTAAGGGAAATAATCTATAAAGCCAAGGATAAATATCTATCCCAAATGGAAGAAACATTGCCTCCGGAAATTATCGATAAATACCAACTTATGTCATTAACGGAGGCTTTGAGCGAAATCCATTTTCCTTCTGACTTTGATTTATTAAAGAAAGCTCGCTACCGTCTGGTTTTTGAGGAACTTTTAGTCTTACAGCTTAGCATTAAGGCTTATAGAAAAAAAATAGAAAAACTTCGGGGAGTAAAACATTGTAAAGATAAAACACTGACTGATAAGTTAGTTGAGAATCTTCCTTTTTCTTTAACCGAGGCTCAGAAAAAGGTCATTTCTCAAATTGAGCACGACATGGAAAGTGAAAAAATTATGTATCGTTTAGTACAGGGCGATGTGGGAGCAGGCAAAACCGTTGTAGCTGTCTGGGCTTTGGTCAAAGCTATAAATGGCGGTTTTCAAGGAGTGTTAATGGCTCCTACCGAAATATTGGCTGAACAACATTATCTTAATTTGCAAAAAATCCTTAAACCTTTGGAAATTTCTCCTGTTTTACTAACGGGCAATACACCTATTACCGAAAAGAAAGAAATATTAAACTCTGTTTCTCAAGGAGAAATAAAGCTGGTAATTGGAACCCATGCTTTAATTCAAAATGAAGTTATTTTTAAAAATTTAGGTTTGATAATTATAGATGAACAACACCGTTTTGGGGTAAAACAAAGGTTAGCTTTACAGGAAAAAGGAAGCAACCCTGATGTTTTGGTAATGACAGCTACCCCCATTCCTCGTTCTTTAGCTTTAACTTTATATTGTGATATGGATTTATCCATCATCGATGAGCTGCCGCCGGGCCGCAAAGAAGTAAAGACATATCATTTATCGGAAAAAAATCGGCAGCAAGTTTATAATTTAATCAACCGTGAAATAAAAAACGGCCATCAGGTTTATATTGTATGTCCTTTGGTTGAGGAATCGGAGAGGCTTGATTTGGAAAATGTACAGCGGTTGGCTGATTTTCTGAAATCAAGAATCTTTCCTCGCTATAATATAGCCGTATTACACGGACGAATGACGAGAAGCGAAAAAGAAAGTATCATGAACCGGTTTCGTAATGGAGAAATAAATATTCTTGTAACGACAACAGTAATTGAAGTAGGAGTAGATGTTCCCAATGCAACGGTAATGGTAATCGAAAATGCCGAGCGGTTTGGATTGGCTCAACTTCATCAATTACGGGGTCGAATAGGAAGAGGCCATGCCCAGAGTTATTGTATTTTGGTTTCCGAGGCTAAAACCGAAGTAGCTAAAGCCCGGATGGAGGTCATGTGTCGCAGCAATGATGGTTTTATTATTGCCGAAGAGGATTTAAAAATCCGAGGACCGGGAGAAATATTCGGCATAAAGCAACATGGTCTTCCTGATTTAAAAATTGCTGATTTAATTCTCGACCAACCCATACTGGCAGAGACCGGAAGGTTAGTTAACCAAATTTTGGCTGAAGGTTTAGATTTACCCAAATATCATAAATTTAAAATGGCTGTTGAAGAAAAAATAAAAAATAATAAAATAAATTATTAAAAAACCGGCAGACAGTTGCCGGTTTTTTTGTTTTCCAGAACCAGAAAAAGCCAATATTGGCAATTAAAATACTTACTATTCTTACATTAATTTTTATAAAAATTACACACTAATATTGGAGGTGTAAAAATGGCCGATACCCGAAAAAATCAGACCAAACTGCAAAACTTTAAATACGAAATTGCCCAAGAGATGGGTCTTTCCAACAAAAAACCTTTTGAAGATAATAAAAACAATAATAAAGATAATTCCAAACAAAAAGGAAAATAATACTAGAATAATAAATTTCAAAAAACACAAACTAGTATTACTAACAGGAGAGGAGGTGAAACTAAGGTGCCGAGAAACACTAATAAACCCGCTGTTCAAGGTGCTTCCGCTTTTCTGGATAGTTTTAAGTACGAAGTTGCCAATGAACTGGGACTTACCAATTATCAAACCATTGACAAAGGCTCTTTAACCTCAAGGGAAAATGGTTATGTTGGTGGATATATGGTAAGAAAGATGATTCAGTTTGCCGAGCAACAATTAATGAATGGTGGCACTATAAGATAATTGGCTTTAAATAAATAATTAATCCGGATTTAAAGGAGGTGGAAATTTATATGCCTCGTAACACTAATAAACCTGCAGTTCAAGGAGCCGCTCCTTTTCTTGATAAATTTAAGTATGAAGTAGCCAGTGAATTAGGTTTAACCAATTATCAAACCATCGACAAAGGTTCCTTAACCTCTAGGGAAAACGGTTATGTCGGTGGATATATGGTTAGAAAGATGATCCAATTTGCTGAGCAACAATTATCAGGTCAGAAATTGCAGTAAAATATTTATAAACAAGCAGATGTAGTCTTACATCTGCTTGTTTATTATTTGCTTTGTTAATTAGCTTTGTTTAATGAATGTAATTGGCTACTTCTTCAGGCATTGCCGGATGCAAGGCTTCAGTTAAAGCCATGGCAATTACTTTTGAGGTGTTTTCAATTAAGTCATCAATTTCTTTGGGAGTAACCATTAAAGAATTACTATAAGGTTGAAGCACTTGATCAATTATCATTTTTAACATTGGAGGATGCAATTCTTTGGTTAATTCGGTAAGAGGCGGCCTTTCTTTCATTTGTTGCACAAAATTTTCAATAATTCCGTGGGCAATAATTCCCGCATGAACGACGGTCGGCACTCCTATGGCTATTACCGGTACTCCCATAGTTTCCTCATTAATACCGCTGCGTTTGTTTCCAACTCCCGAGCCTGGATTAATTCCGGTATCGGCTATTTGAATGGTAGCTCCAATTCTTCGAACATCACCTGCAGCTAAAGCATCGATGGCAATAATAACGGAAGGGTTAATCTTTTCCACAATTCCTTTTATGATTTCCGCCGTTTCTATACCGGTAGTGCCCAATACTCCCGGAGCAATGGCACTTACCGAACGGAGACCGTTGGTTAGTTCCTGAGGAACTTTTCCATATAAGTGTCTGGTAGCCATTGTTTTTTCCACGACTTGGGGCCCTAAGGCATCAGGAGTAGCGTTCCAATTTCCTAAACCTACAATTAAAACGCTGTCATTTTCTGTTTTAAAAGGCAATACTTCTTTTAATTTATCAGCCAAAATTTGACTTAATTCTTGATGGTAGGCTTTATTATTAATTCTTAAGACATCAGACTCAATAGTTATATATTTTCCCGGGGGTTTACCGATAATGGAAGCTCCTCTTTGGTCCAGAACCTCTACAATTTTTACCTCGGCAATATCATAGGATTCATCTTTAAGACTTACTCCCGGAATTTCTCCTCCTCTGGTTCCCCTTATTGCTTCATGGGCTTCTAAAGCTAAATCCAGATTTAAGCCACAGTGTTTATAAAATTCAATTCTATCCATATTTAACCTCCTTTATTTCTTTTTCACGTTAATTGTTTCCAGTTTTATGAATAGTATACAAGGAGTAAGATTTAAATCTTTGGATAAGCTTATAATAAAAAAATTTAAAAAAATCCGCAGAATTTTCTGCGGAAAAGAGGAAGAAAAGCACTTAGGGAGAAATTTATTTTCTGGATATAGTTTGTGTATTCATTTGAAAAGATATAAGAGGTTATTTAAGGTTACTAAGCAAATTATTTATAATTATGATATACTATATTTTAGTAATAGAGGTAAAAAAATGCGGGTAATAGCTGGTTTTTGTCGAGGAAGGCGATTAAAGAGCGTTAAAGGACTAAAAACCCGGCCAACAGCCGATAGAGTAAAAGAAGCTGTTTTTAATGTCTTAGGGTCAAGAGTAATAGATGCCTGTTTTTTAGATCTTTTTGGCGGTACGGGAAGTATAGGAATAGAAGCTATTAGCCGGGGATGTAGTTTAGCGGTTTTTGTAGAAAAGGAAAAACCTGCGCTGGAGGTAATAAAAGATAATTTACAAACTTGCAATGTTACCGACAAAGCGATAATCCTTCCTGTTGATTGTTTTAAGGCTTTAAAAATATTAAATAAGAAAAATTTGAAATTTAATTTGGTTTACCTTGATCCGCCCTATAAATTAGACATTATTGATGAAATCTTAGAGCAGTTGGTTTCCTTGCACTTATTGCAAGAGAAGGCCGTTGTAATCGCTGAGACCGCTTTAGATATGCAGTTATCTGCAGGAAACAATAATTTACAAAAAGTAAGAGAAGATAAATATGGTGACACAAAAATAACATATTTTCAGTTAATAGGGGAGGTTTAACAATGGAGGTCTATAGAATTTTGGACGAGTTGGAAGCTGAATTGGAGGAATGCACCAGAATACCCTTAACAAATAAAATTGTAATTCAGGATGAAGTTATTTATAAACATATTGACAGGTTAAGGGCAACTTTGCCTGAGGATATTAGACAAGCCCAGTGGATAAAAAAAGAACGGCAAAGGATTTTAGAAGATGCCGAATTAGAAGCTCAAAAGATTATCGAAAACGCTAAAGAAAAAATAAAAGAAATGGCCAGTGAATCAGAAATCCAGAAAATAGCCGAGCAGAATAGTCAGGAAATTTTGAAAAAGGCCAAGGCTCAGGCTTTGGAAATAACCCAGGGAGCTTTTCGTTATGCCGATGATGTTATGGCCCAGATAGAAGCCCAATTAGAAAAACATTCCATGGTTTTAAAGGAAGGAAGACAACAATTAAAACAGGCTATTTATAATAATAATCAACAATTGGAAAAAAGTTCAAAAGAAAAAATAAGTTAAAAAATGCCCGGCTTTCTTTTTAAATTCTTTTCCTTATTAGAGAAAGCCGGGCACTAATATTTTGGGTATGC
>JAAXZE010000018.1 GCA_012720075.1 Clostridia bacterium | reverse complement strand
TTTAAAATTACCGGGTATTTGCAGATTTCTGATTGTCTATAAGCATCTTCCAGAGAGGCAATAGGGTTTTTCCCGCCAGGGATTGTCGGAACCCCGGCCTTCTCGGCAATCTGCTTGGAATTGATTTTGTCGCCCATTTGTCTAAGTATTTCAGGGCTGGGTCCGATAAAGGCAAGGCCGGCTTCCCGGCAAGCCTGGGCAAAATCGGCATTTTCAGAAAGAAAGCCGTAGCCGGGGTGGATGGCATCCACTTCTTTTTTCTTGGCTAGGCTGATTATCTGGTCAATATCAAGATAAGCATCCAAAGGGCCTTTGTTTTCACCGATAAGGTAAGATTCGTCGGCTTTTGTCCTAAAGAGACTATAAATATCTTCTTTGGAATAAATTGCTACGGTACCGATGCCTAAGTCGGAACAAGCCCGGAAAACCCTAATGGCTATTTCTCCGCGATTGGCAACCAAAATCTTTTTAAACTTTTTAATCAATACCATCACCCTTAAATACAATATTTAGTAGTCTAAAATATTTTACAATTAAATAAATTTCTTGTTATTATAGCATAATTAACTTTTTTGACTATACTTTTTGAACATGTATACATGAATACATAGCTCAAACAAAAGCAAATCTTGATTAGTTGCATTAAATATTGTAATATAAAAACGATTTCTTTCAGGAGGTGTGAAAAGATGTGCATCTATGCAGGAATGCAAGGGGCAGCCATTGTCATGTTCCCTGCAATTGATTTTGTCTATAGGGATAAGTATGCCCTTTTTTGCCAATTGAAATCTAAAGTTTTGGGGAAGGCACATCTTTTTTAATACTTAGTTTATAGAATATAAGTATTATTAAGACGGTAGTGTTTTCTATCGTCTTTTTTTCTGTAGCAATTGTTAGACTTTGCCGGAAAGGAAGATTTAATTGAAACCAAGTTTAAAGCAGGATAATTATCCATTAAAAAAGGTAATTCTTTTTTTAGCCAGTCAAAACATTTCCCTTTTTGGTTCCAATGTGGTTGGCTTTGCCATTATCTGGCATATTACCCTGCAGACTTCATCGGGTAAATGGGTAATGGCTTTTACTATTTGTTCTACATTGCCTCAAGTCCTTATTTCCCTTTGGGCCGGTGTATGGGCCGACCGTTATAACCGAAAATACCTTATTATGCTCTCCGATACCTTTATTGCCCTGGCCACCTTTGGCTTGGCCGTAGCTTTTTGGTCCGGGTACGAAAAGCTGGAACTCCTTTTGGCTGTCTCCGTTATTCGCTCACTGGGCGGGGGGATTCAAGTTCCGGCCGTCAGCGCCCTTTTCCCCCAGATTGTTCCTGTGGAGAAATTAACCAGAATCCAGGGGATAAACCAAACCTTGAATTCGGTGTTATTGCTGTTATCTCCGGCAGTAGGGGGATTGGTGCTGGGTACTGTAGGAATTTTCTGGGCTTTTCTGTTGGACGTGATTACTGCCTCTCTGGCGGTAATTGTTCTCAGCTTTATTCAGGTTGAAAAAGTGGCCCGGAAGTCGGAAAAAACATCGGTTTTAACCGAGCTGCGCCAAGGATTGGCATATTCCTTCAACCATAAACTATTGAGGCTGATTCTAATCGGTTTTGGCTTGTCCGTCTTTCTTATTACGCCGGCTGCGGTTTTGACCCCGTTATTGGTGGAACGCACTTTTGGCGGTGAGGTTTGGCGCTTAACGGCCAATGAAATGGTTTGGACCATTGGGTCCCTGGTGGGTGGATTTTTTGTTTCTTTAAAGGGTGAATTCAAAGATAAGATTTTAACTGCAGCCATTTGCCTGGTGGCCTTTGGTGTTACTTTTGCTCTCTTAGGAATTGCCGGCAATTTTACGTTGTACCTTTTGATTATGGGTATTTCCGGGTTTTTCATGCCTCTCATCGCTACCAGCCAAACGGTATTAATCCAGGAAATTGTGGAGCCAACCATAATGGGACGGGTGTTTTCCCTGGTCCAGATTGTAGCCGGCAGCGCCATGCCGGTAGCCATTTTGTTATTTGGCCCCCTGGCCGATATGGTTTCCATCGGGTCTATTCTTTTGGTAACGGGGGTAATGCTGGTGGCAGTCGGAATATGGTATCGACTAGCCGCAAAGGGTGCCGGCCTAACTAATCGATAAATCTACTGGGGCGGTTTGACGCCCCTTTATTTTAAAAAAAGCGGAGGTCAGCGAAATGGGGGAAATAACAAAGGCTCTTTTTTTATTAATATTAATCTGGAATCTTATAACCTTTATCTTGATAAAGATTGATAAAACCCGAGCTATAAAAGGTAGAAGAAGGGTAAGTGAAAGGACATTTTTTATTGCTGCCTTTTTATTCGGGGCAATAGGGGTTTGGGCCGGAATGTATATTTTCCGGCACAAGACCCGGCATTGGACTTTTAAAATTATTATTCCCCTGGCAGCAGTATGCAACTTCTATCTGGTCTATCTGCTTCACTCATTTTAACCCTCGGTCATATTATGTAGCAGAAATTTTCCGATTAGGGTGAAGATAATGACCGTTTTTAGAATTTTAAGCTGTGACGGCGGGGGAATTCGGGGAGTTTTAACCGCCACCCTGCTCAAAAGGTTGAATCAACAATTTCCCCAATTGATTGAAAAGACAGACTTGTTTGCCGGTACTTCTACCGGTTCCTTTATTGCTCTGGCCCTGGCTTATGGTCATTCCGTTGAAAAGGTGGCTGAGTTTTATTCTGTGGCCAACGGCCGGTATATCTTTTCTCCTAAAGGTTTGGGTTTGTTTCGACCCAAATATGGAAACGATAGGCTAAGAGAAATGCTGTTGGAAGTTTTTCCCAAAGACCTCAGGTTGGGTGATTTGAAACGGTATGTGGTTATCCCCTCCTTTAAGATTAACGGTACCAAAAGTGACAGCTGGCGTCCGGTGTTTTTCAATAATTTCCCCGATTCCAAGACCCGTAACCTTCCTGTCATAGATGCGGCTTTAGCCAGCAGTGCCGCCCCCATCTATTTTCCTTCATATAAATATCATGTCGACGGCGGGTTAATAGCCAATAATCCCTGTACCGCCGCTTTATCGGTAGCCTCGGACCCTTATTACGCCAACCGAAGGGGAGAAGAAATCTCTTTGCTGTCCATCGGCACCGGTCTTTGTCCCCACAAAATTACCGCCGACACTACCAAATGGGGATTATTCCAGTGGCTGTTCCACCGGCATCCTTCCTTCCCGTTGGAAACAATCATGTTCGATGGTGCGGTTGAAGCCGATTCCTATTTTTCTTACCAATTTTTAAAGGATCGTTTTCACCGTTTAAACCCTGTGCTTGATAAATGTATTTCTTTAAATGATTATCAGGAAATTCCCTATCTTGTTTCCCTGGCTGAAAATTATGACTTAAGGGAAACTTTGGACTGGATAAAAACTTACTGGGAAGATGCTTCCGGCTCTGAATTCAGTGCTTATAAGAAAGAATTGAATCTCAAAAAGGCGAGATATTGGCATCAGTGGCATAATAAATCCCTTTAGGGATATCCTATTTTAAGAATTATTTTTTCCGGAGGCCGAGAAATTGAAATTTAGAAATATTGTTATAGGTTTGGTAATCTTTGCAGTCCTTGTCATGGTACCCCTCTGGTATAATATGGCCCAAAAACAGGGGAAACCGGAGATAAGTCTGGATACCCCCCAGATTAGAGCCCTGGAAGTAAAAAAATGCATCGAGGATACCCAATACATGCGGGCCAATCACATGGAATTGTTATCAGAATGGAAGAGTCAAGTAGTAAGGGGCGGAAACCGGATTTATACGGCCAAAGACGGACAGCAGTATCTAATGTGCATAGAAGAGACATGCCTGGAATGCCACTCCAATAAAGAGGAATTTTGTGATATTTGCCATAAATACGCCGGAGTGGAGCCCAATTGCTGGGATTGCCATAATGATGTGAAAATAGATGAAAAGGTACAAAATAACTAGATATTTAAATCAGGCTTTTCCGGTGATGATAGTATGATTAAAACGATTCAGATTTGAATCGTTTTTTTTATATATGAAAAATATTGTCAATATTACTTAAACAAAAGTAAAAAAAGTGTAAAGGTTAAAGAAAATTAATGACGAATACATAGATTTAAACTTTTTATACCTTTTTTTCTACATTATTTTGAAAAAGGTGATGAATATAAAAATTCTTAAAAAGGAGGAATGAAAAATGAAGACCAGTACTATTAAAACCGATATATTAATCATTGGCGGCGGTAGTGCAGGGATAATGGCTGCCCTCCGTGCTAAAGAAATAAATCCCCAACAAAGAGTAGTGATCTTTGAAAAAGGGAATGTGAAATATAGTGGTTGTTTAACTAAAGGTACCGATGCCCTTAAAGTTGTCACTGTTCCCGGAACGGCCGCCCCGGAGGATTATGTCGAGGATGCCGTATTAAGCTGTGAAGGAATTCTTGATGAAGGACCAAGCTATGAGATGGCTAAAAGAAGTTGGCCTTTAATGAAAAAACTTATTGATTGGGGAGTGGGTTTTCCAAAGAATGATGGGCAATATGAAATAATAAAAACCCATGCTCAAAAGGGCTATACTGTTACTATGAAAGAGCCAAACCTAAAGGGCATTTTATTTAAGAGGTTACAGAATACTGATTGCGTTATTTTGAACCGAACAATGGCAGTTGATCTCATTAAGGAAGATGGCCGAGTAGCCGGAGCAATAGGGATGAATATTCGTACCGGAGAATTAATTATATGTAATGCTAAAGCTGTAATTATTTCCTCTGGAGGTTGTGCCAGATTTGGGCTCCCAAGCAATGGATATCTTTATGGTGTTTATGATTGTCCTGCAAATACGGGAGACGGTTACAATCTGGCTTACCAGGCCGGTGCAGAATTAACAGGACTAGAATATACCATGCATTTAACAAAGGATAATCCCGAGTGTGAAAGGTATGCTGCCGACAAAGGAATTAGTGAAAACAACACAGAGTTTAGATCTACAGAAACGTTCCTGTGTGGTGGCCATGGTCTTACGGGTATTGTTATAAATGAAAAAGCAGAGTCTTCCATTCCCGGGTTATTTGCAGCGGGAGACGCAGCCAATGTAGGTAAAGGTCATTTGACCGGCGCATTTGTTTTTGGGGAGATTGCAGCCGAAACAGCTTCGGAGTATGTAAAAACCGTTAGTAATGAACAAGCTGCTAACTCTAGATATTTGAAAGCCATTGAAGACAAAATTGAAAAGTGGCTAAATACTGCAAAACCCGAAGTCACAATAGAAGAATTTGAGTATAAAACTCGGAGATTAATCGGAGATTTTTTAACTTCTCCTAAAAATGAAAATAAATTAAACCGTGGAATTGAAACAATGAAGATTATGCAAAAGGAATTATTTGAAATTGTAAAGATAAAAAACACACATGATTTGGTAAAAGCCTTTGAGGCAGAAAGCATTATTTCTTGTGGAATTCTTTCTGCAACTGCTTCTAAGGAACGCAAAGAAAGCAGATGGGGCTCCTTCCATTATCGTTCTGATTATCCTGCTAAGGATGATGAAAAATTCTTAAAGCTTTTGATTGTTAAGAAAGATGAAAAAACAAACTTACCTGCTGTGTCCCTTCGTGATCCGCAAAAAGTACTAGATTTAACCGGAAATAATGCAGGGAGGGTGACTGTTCATGAGTAATATTTTAGAAGTGTTGAGTCAAAATATTGAAGTTGATAAAGATAAATGTGTTTTTTGTGCAAGATGTGTTGATGCCTGCACTATGGATAACCTGCGGATGAAACTTGCGCCCTGTCAGAAGGCATGTCCGTTAGGTTTAAACTGTCAGGGCTACGTTCAACTGATTGTCAGAGGAAATGAAGGGAAAGCCCTGGAGTTTATCGGGAAGAAACTTCCCTTTCCCGGTATTCTGGGGAGAATATGTCATCATCACTGTGAAAGTGAATGTAGTCGCAATAAAGTTGATGGTGAAGGTGTCGCCTTAAGGGTTTTAAAAAGGTATTTATCTGATAATTTAGAATTGGTTTTAGAGGATATCGAACCTGAAAAAGAACTTGATGAAAAGGTTGCAATTATCGGTGGCGGCCCGGCAGGCATTATGGCAGCCTTTACCCTTAGAACCAAAGGATACCAGGTGACGGTTTATGAGGCGCAAAATAAGTTAGGTGGTATGCTTTCCGGTTGTATACCTGAGTTTCGTTTGCCCGAGGAAATAGTACAAAAAGAACTCTCCCTACTGCACAATATGGGTATAGAAATACTTTACAATACAAAGGTAGGAAAAGACATCCCTTTTACTGATATTCTCAATCAATATGACGCGGTAATAATAGCAATAGGGACCCAGGGAGCAAAGAAAATTGGTTTAACCGGGGAAAAATCAGAAAATGTTTACGATGCTCTAAGCTTTTTGAGACAGGTTAGAAATAAACAAGAAATAAAAGTAGGTAAGAAAGCTTTAGTCATTGGCGGTGGAAATACTGCTATTGATGCTGCCCAAACTGCCCATAGACTAGGCTGTGAAGAAGTAAGAGTTGTATGTTTAGAGAGCTACCAAGAGATGCCTGCTTATAAGTGGGAAGTTGCCGACGCTCTGGAAGAAGGTATTATTATTGAACATGGCTGGGGGCCGAAGCAATTTATAGTTGAGGATAATCAAATCAGAGGGGTTGTATTTAAACGTTGTCTCTCTGTATTTGATGAAGATGGCAATTTAAATCCAAAGTTTTCAGAAGATGAAACTCAAATATTTGAAGCAGATACCGTTGTAGTCGCTATTGGTCAAGAGGTTGAACCCGGTTTGGACTTGGGAAGTATTCAAACAAATAGAGGGTTCATAATAACAGATTCTGTTACAAAACAAACTTCTGTAGACAAAGTATTTGCCGCCGGAGATATTACTATTGGCCCCAAATCAGTTGCTGATGCTATGGCTCAAGGGCGAGAGGCAGCTATTTCCGTTGATCGTTTTCTACGGGACTTACCAATTGGGTTTGACCGAGATCCTTTTGCTTCATGCCAATTAGACTTTGAAGTTGATTTATCAAAAGCTGAAATGATACCCAGGGTATGTCCTGAAAAATTAGAGGGAGAAGAAAGGGCAAGTTTTAAGGAATTAGAAAAATCTATAACTAAAGAACAAGCTTTAATGGAGGCCAAACGTTGCTTATCATGTGGAGAACCATACGGCAAATATAGAACCTGTTGGTATTGCTCACCTTGTGAGGTAGAATGTCCCCGAGAGGCAATAAAAGTAAATAAACCTTACTTAATAAGGTAATTTGGTTATGTAGATTTCCTCTTTTCTAAAGTCAAAACAACAATTATTAATCAAAGCCCTGCACATGCAGGGCTTATTAAACATTTTTCCGGAAAACGGGAATATTTCTTCAAAGTGGAATAAAAAACATAAAAAAGCGAATATTTTTTATTTTCACGATATATGATATATGATATATATGATATACATGATATAATTATAATACCCAACCTAAATTGGTAATGAGTTATAATTATTTTACCAATTAAATCTGAATTTAAAAAACAAATATATACCGGTATTCTGGTTTAATAAATAGGTGTGATAAAAATGCGATTACTAATTGTTGATGATGACAAAATTGAAAGAGAAGCTCTAAAACAATTCTTTAATAAAAATAAAGATTTAGAAGTGGAAGTTGTAGGAGAAGCCATAAATGGTTTAGAAGCAATCAAACTAAACCAAGATTTAAAACCGGATTTAATCCTCATGGACATTTGCCTGGGTATTTTAGATGGGTTAAAAGCAACGGAGATTATTAGGAAACATAGTCCTCATGTAGAAATAATAATTTTAACAGCTTTTAGATCCTTTGAGTATTCCCGGCAGGCTATAAAAAACAGGGTTTTTGATTATTTATTAAAACCTGACAAAGAAAAAGAGTTAATAGCTTCAATTGAAAAGGTAAAAAAACATATTATGTTACAAAAACAATTTTAAAATGATGCGAAAACAAATAAATTATTTGATTATTGGTTGACTCAAAGACAAGAAGGACAAAAATACAAATATAAAGTTTTTGAAGATAAAAGGGTCACGACGGTAATTAATTATATAATGGACAATTTGGATAAAGATTTAAACCTGGAACATTTAGCTTCACTGGTATACATTAATGCCAGTTATTTAAGCCGTTTGTTTAAATCTACGACAGGAGTGTCAATAAGTAATTTTATTCACGAGGCAAGAATTGAGAAGGCCAAGTTTCTTTTAATAACTGAACATAATAAACCCATAAAAGAAATATCTGAGGAAGTAGGGTTTACAAATATTCATCATTTTTATAATACTTTCAAAAAACTTGAAGGAACCACGCCGGCTACTTTCCGAACCCTTAAAAAAAGAATAGTTTAATGAAACGGGTGTAGAAAAGTTTTCCTATTTACTAATTTTGATTAAATTTAACTGTCTAAATAATAAAGACAGTTTTTTATTTGTTATTTAAAACCCCACATCTAATTTTAATAATACCTTAAAATACCTGATATTGAGAATCGTATGGAAAGGGTTTGTTTTTTAAAAGGATTTTTCTGAGTTTTATAGAATTAACATATAAAACTTTCGAAAGGATGGGGATTAAAGAATGATAAGGAAAGCGGGAGAATTTAAAAGAGAAGTAGTTCAAGGTTTAAGAGGCGGGAACGGTCCGATTGAAATGGAACATTTGCTAGAGGTTGATAAAAACGAATTTAACGGCAAAGGAAGATTATTTGCTAGAATGACTATTAAGCCCGGTTCTTCAGTCGGTTATCATAAACATGAAGGTGATGCCGAAGCATACTATATTTTAAAAGGTGAAGGTTTACTGAATGATAATGGTACAAAAACTGTTATAAAGGCGGGAGATCTGGCCTATACCCCCAGTGGTTCCAGCCACTCCATTGAAAATACCGGAGATACCGATTTGGAATTGATTGCACTTATTCTTTTCAGCTAAAGAACGGAAAAATGAAAAATAAGCTAAAAAAAGGGACCTGCTTTTTTGCAGGTCTTTTTAAAACTTTGGAATGAATTTGGCCAATATTTGCGGTAGAACGTCCGCTATTGGGAATTGGCCAGAAAAATCCTTTTCAGCTCACATTTTATTTCATTGAGTCTAACAAAATTATATGGATCCTTTTCTCTAATATTATTTGCCTTTTCTTCCAGGTAATTAAAAATCAACAATTCAATGTCTTTTTCACGAATAAATTCAATGATATTTTTTCTTTCTTCCATGGAAATTTCTCCTTATATCTTTTTTATCAACAATATTCGGGTAGTGGTTATATTATTACCAAAAAATTCTAATTATGGGCACTATATTAATGGAGAATTGAGAATGGAGAGTTGAGAATTATTTAGTTTGTCACGGTGGCACGATTTCGCGTTCATATTAGCTTTAAGCTAGCGAAGCGAAACCTAGCCAACGAAGTTGGCGTAACCTTCAATCTTAAAACCTTTTTTTAGCAGGGTAGAACTGTAGGCAAGGAGCGCAGTTCCCTAAGTTTATAGAACCGTAGAAAAATAGAACTTTAACAAAGACATGGAGGTAATGATGCGCAAAAGAGTTTATATTGCTTATACAGGCGGGACCATTGGCATGACTCCGTCGGAAGAAGGGTATGTTCCCCGGCCGGGGTATCTAAAAGAGCAGATGGAAAAAATGTTGGAGTTAAAAAGCGGCCTCATGCCTCAATATACCATCAATGAATATGACCCTTTACTGGATTCCTCCAACATGACTCCCCAACAGTGGGTTGTCATTGCCCGGGATATTGCCCGAAATTATCATGAATACGACGGTTTTGTGGTTTTGCACGGAACCGATACCATGGCCTATACCGCATCGGCTTTATCTTTTATGCTGGAAGGTTTACAAAAGCCGGTGATTTTCACCGGTTCCCAAATACCCATTTGCGAAATTCGCAATGATGCCCGGGATAATCTTATTACGGCCATTCTTATTGCCGGAAACTTTGATATCCCTGAGGTGTGTTTATATTTTGGCGACCGGTTGTTTCGGGGCAATCGCACCGTCAAAGTCAACGCCGATCGCTTGGATGCTTTTGATTCGCCCAATTTTCCGCCTTTAGGAACGGTGGGAGTTGATATTAAAATTAACACCCATTTAATCAATAGGGCTCCCGGTAAAGAAATAGTTGTCCATGATTTTGGAGATCACTCCATCAGTGCTTTAAGACTTTTCCCCGGGATCAGCGCCCAAGTAGTGGAAAATATTTTACATCCTCCCCTGAAAGGTCTGGTGCTGGAAACCTATGGTTTGGGCAATATACCTGACCAGAACAAGGAGTTAATTAAGGTGCTGGAAAGGGCTTGTCAGCAGGGCGTTGTGATTGTAGCTTGTACCCAATGCCTCCGGGGCACCGTAGACCTTGGGGCCTATAAAACAGGTTCGGTTCTGGAAAAAATAGGGGTGATCAGCGGATATGACATGACGACGGAGGCTGCCTTGACCAAAATGTATTATCTCTTTAGCCGGGGATACAGTGTGGAAGAAATACGGCGTTTAATGCAGGTAAACATCCGCGGTGAACTAACCGGGCCCATTTGAGGGCCGGAAAATAGTCTATCTTTGAAACCTTATCGCTCCTCTTTTCATATATTGGTAATATGGAGACTGTTTTTTTGAAAGAGGAGTGAGGAAATGGTTAGATTACAGGAATTTGTAATAGATGATTTGCGAAGAACTGTCACAGAAAAAGAATTAAGTTTTTTAAATTTGAGTGGGCGAAAATCATATTATAGCCAGGGAATATACGGTCAGGAAATAACCGTGGCGGTGGTTGATACCGGAGTCAGTCCCCACCCTGAATTGCAGGGAAGGCTTTTAAACGGCAAATCCTTTGTTGATTATACAGCCAGGACATGGGACGACAACGGTCATGGCACCCATGTGGCCGGAACCATTGCCGGCCGTAATGTGGGTATTGCTCCCAGGGCCTATATTCTTCCTATTAAAGTTTTGGACGGAGAGGGCAGCGGCTCCGTTAAAAACCTGGTGGCGGGGTTAAATTGGATAAATGAGTATAACAGCAAAAGCCGCAATAAGGTTTCGATAGTAAATATGAGTCTTTCGGTGGACACCGATTTAAGCAATGAAGAAAAAGAAAGTTTACACCAGGCCGTCAAGGATTTGGTTCATAATAATATAGCGGTCATTGTCAGCGCCGGCAATACCGGAAAGGAAGAAATCAGATATCCGGCGGCTTTTGATGAAGTTATTTGTGTAGGAGCCGTTGATATTAAGCAAAAAAGGGCTTTGTTCTCAACCATGGGGGATCATATTGACGTTTGTCAGGTGGGTGTTGAGGTTATCAGCGCCTGGCATCAGGGTGGTTACGCCAAAATGAGCGGTACTTCCATGTCCACGCCCATTGTCAGCGGTATAGCCGCACTGCTGGCCGCTAAATACAAAGCCGCTTTTAACCAGAATATAACCGAAGATTACCTTTGGAAATCCATAAAACTCAACACCAAGGATTTGGGGATAAAAGGAGCCGACCGGGAGTACGGCACCGGATTCTGTACCTTACAGCCTTTGGAGTTAAAGGTTTTGCTGCAAAACAACAGTCCTTATTTTAAAATTAACGGGCAAGTTTACAAAGCGGAACAAAAAGTAAGTATTAATGAAGGACGCTTCTGGCTGCCCGGCGATATTTTTGCCAATGCCAGCGGTGCTTATCTGTCTTTTGCCGACCAGGATATTATTGAGTTTAACTATTAAAGAGCAGACCAAATATTAAGATGAATGTCAATTTGCCTTGATGTATCCTATGAAAGTAAATATTAAAGCTGTATCAAGTTCTGTGTTTTGGCTTAAAGGATGCATCAGCGTTGTGTCCATTTTATATGGATGTTATTTTGAATTTCGGCGGAGTCTGTTTTTCCGGCTCCGTTTTTATATTCAATTTGAAATGTATATCAAGCTGTATCGTCCAAAAAAGATGCTCCCTAAAAATGCCATACAATTTAATGTTTTTGATGTCACAATGATACGGTGGCATGGTGCCACTTACCTGTTTTGCTTATCTCCACCATTCCATGCCCTTTACAATATGAAAATTTTAGGTAAAATTAATAGGAAGGCCAATATCAAGGAGGAAATTATATGACCGATAACTTGGCAGATAAGAATAACATTTCTTCAACAAATTTTATTGAAAATATAATTAATGAAGATCTTAAAATGAACAAAAACAACAGTAGAGTACATACCCGGTTTCCACCCGAACCTAACGGTTACCTCCATATTGGACATGCTAAGTCCATCTGCCTCAACTTTGGTCTGGCCCAACAGTATGATGGCTTATGCAATTTGCGTTTTGACGATACCAATCCCACCAAAGAAGACGTTGAATATGTGGAATCCATCCAGGAAGATGTCAAGTGGCTGGGATTCAGCTGGGATGACAGGCTTTATTATGCTTCCGATTATTTTGATAAGCTCTATGAGTATGCCGTTCTCTTAATCAAAGAAGGGAAGGCTTATGTTGATGATTTAAGCGCCGATGAGATCAGAGAATACAGGGGGACTTTGACCCAACCGGGCAAAAACAGTCCGTACCGTGACCGTTCAGTGGAAGAAAATTTGGATTTATTTGAAAGAATGAAAAACGGTGAATTCCCTGACGGCACCAAGGTTCTAAGGGCAAAAATTGATATGGCTTCCCCTAATATGAACATGCGGGACCCGGTATTATACAGGATCATACATGCCCGGCATCATCGGACCGGTGATAAATGGTGCATTTACCCCATGTATGATTATGCCCATCCCATTTCCGATGCCTTGGAGGGTATTACCCATTCCATTTGTACCTTGGAATTTGAGGATCATCGTCCTTTATATGATTGGATCATTGACGCTTTAATAGATAAGGTGGATGACTTCAAGTCAAGGCCCCAGCAAATAGAGTTTGCCCGGCTTAATTTAACCAATGTGGTAATGAGCAAGAGGCACTTGCGGGAATTAGTTGAAAAAGGTCATGTTAAAGGCTGGGACGATCCAAGGATGCCGACTATCTCGGGGCTCCGGCGGAGGGGATATACTCCTGAGGCAATCAAGGATTTTTG
Organism: Clostridia bacterium; assembly: GCA_012720075.1. Taxonomy (GTDB): domain Bacteria; phylum Bacillota; class Peptococcia; order Peptococcales; family BICA1-8; genus JAAXZE01. The sequence continues at coordinate 14,959 of JAAXZE010000018.1, read as the reverse complement.
TGAGCGCATAGGGGTAGCCAAAAGCAACAGCGTGGTTGACATTGCTCTGTTGGAGCATTGTATTAGGGAAGACCTTAATACCAAAGCGCCCAGGGTTATGGCTGTATTAAGACCTCTGAAGGTAGTTATTGAGAACTATCCCGAAGGGCAGGTTGAGTTGCTGGAGGCCGAAAACAATCCGGAAAATCCGGAAATGGGCTCCAGAAAAATACCTTTCTCGCGAGTTATTTATATCGAACGGGATGACTTTATGGAGGACCCCCCCAAGAAATTTTTCCGGATGGCTCCATGCAGGGAAGTAAGATTGAAAAATGCTTATATCATAAAATGCGAACAGGTAATTAAAGATGAAAAAACCGGGGAAATAATCGAACTGCGTTGTACTTATGACCCTCAAACCAAAAGCGGACAGGATACCAGCGGCAAAAAGGTCAAAGGAACCCTGCACTGGGTTTCCGCTGAACACGCTTTACAGGTCCAAGTAAACCTATATGACTATTTATTTATTGAAGAAACTACCCCGGAAGGTGAAGTTACCAATGTTTTAAACCCTGATTCCTTAGAAGTATTAACTTCTTATGTGGAGCCAAGCCTCAAGGATGCCAAAGTCGGAAACCGCTACCAGTTTTTGCGAAATGGCTATTTTGTAGTAGACCCTGATTCAACTTCAGAAAAATTGGTTTTCAATAGAATTGTCGGTTTAAAAGATTCCTGGGCCAAGATGCAAAAAAGCAGCTGATTTTCAGCTGCTTTTTTTAGTTGTTTATGCATCATCATGTGGCTGTCATGTGATACTGGGCACGGGACCAAATAATTTAGTCCAAGAGATACTTAAGCACTAACACACTAACGCACTTATTCATTAATGCATAAACCCGTTTTTGTTACACAAAATATGAAAGAGTTATTATTAGCTTAAAGGAGAGTCAGCAATGGAGATAAAACCGATAAAAAAGTTAAAGCTATATGGTTTTAACAATCTGACAAAAACTTTAAGCTTTAATTTATATGATATCTGCTATGCCAAGGATTTTGAAAACAGAAAGCATTATATCCAATACATAGATGAAGAGTATAATGCAGAAAGACTGTCCAAGATTCTGACCGATGTGGCCCAAATAATTGGCGCCAATATCCTGAACATAGCCAATCAGGATTATGATCCCCAGGGAGCCAGCGTGACCATGCTGATTGCGGAAAATGAACCGATCTGTGATAATCCTGAACCCAGCACCGCTAAAGAAAGCCCGGGACCGATGCCCACCGATCTGGTGGGCCATTTGGATAAAAGCCATATCACCGTCCATACCTATCCGGAAATGCATCCCGATCAAGGGATCAGTACTTTCCGGGCCGATATAGACGTGTCAACCTGTGGACACATTTCGCCTTTAAAGGCGTTGAATTATTTAATAAACAGCTTTGAACCCGACATCGCCTATATTGATTACCGGGTCCGGGGTTTTACCCGGGATGTTAACGGTAAAAAGCTTTACATTGACCACAAGATCAACTCCATCCAAAATTACATCTCCAGTAAGATCAGGGATCGTTATCAAATGATAGATGTCAATGTTTATCAGGACAATATCTTTCATACAAAAATGATTCTTAAGGAATTTGACTTGGATAATTATCTCTTTGGCACTGCCAAAAAAGATTTGAAAGGGTGGGAGAAAAGAAAGATTAAACAGAGGATTAAAAAAGAAATGCTGGAAAAATTTTACGGCAGAAACATTCCAAGTATGCACTAAAGGGTTATTGCAGGCCATTTTATTGGTATTATCGAAAAATACTTAAGATGATTTAATAGTTATTTCTGATTTTTATAAAAATAATTTATAAAATTTGGAATAGTCAAAATGCAGGAATTTACATTTGAGTAAAGAATAAGAAATCTACATAAATAGATGTCATGTTGTCAGACAACTAAAAAATAGGAGGCATAGTCGTGGAAGTACAAAAAATCTATAAAAAGAAAATTCCTCAAGAGGTGGCGGAGCAAATTATTAATTTAATCAGCAACGGTGATTTGGCACCGGGGGAAAAGCTTCCATCGGAAAAAGAATTGGAAGAAATGTTCGGTGTCAGCCGGCCTTCTATCAGAGAAGCTTTAAGCGCTTTGGAAATGGCGGAAATCATTGAAATGCGCCATGGAGAAGGCAGCTTTGTTAGGGAGATAGATATTAACAATCATATTCATCCTCTGGCTTTAAAAATGTTGATAAAGTCAGGTACCGTTTATGAAATTTTAGATGCCAGAAAGGCTATTGAATGCCATGGAGCTTATCTGGCTGCATTAAATGCCGAAACCCAAGAACTATCGCAAATTCAAGAAATACTTAATGATATGCGAAATGAGATAAATCAGGGAAAAATTGGTGAAGATATCGATCTTAAATTCCATCTGGCTATTTCCAAAGCCAGTCACAACTCCATTCTCTATCAAATAATGGAAAACATGTCTGAACTTATCAAGCACTGTCAAAAACATACCCGCCAGTACAGCCGTTGGATTCCCGGCAGGCCGGAGGAAATCTATCACCAGCATGTTTTAATTTTTCAGGCTATTTCCTCAAAACGGGCCCAAGAAGCTTATCAGCGAATGAAAGACCATTTAGATGACATAATAAGCACTTGTCAGAAATTTGAAAAACAAGGGGAAGAGAATAGGAGGAGGTGGTAAATTTTTTTAGTAACCAAATTCTGAAAAATCTACAAAATTCGCAAAATAATAAAAAAGGAGGAATTTAAGTGAGAAAAAGATGGACAAAACTTGTGTCTGTGTTTATTATCATGTGTTTTGCCCTTTCTATTGCCGGCTGCGGCGGAGGCGGCGGTGAGCAAAAAGAAGGAGAAAGCCCCGCACCTCCTAAGAGACAATTTTTGACCATCACAACGGCTTCAACGGGAGGAACTTATTATCCTATTGGCATCGGCATGGCTAATATTTGGACCGAAAAATTAAAGGAATATAATATTTCTGTTAACGGCCAGTCTTCTGCAGGCTCGGTGGAAAATATTCATATTTTAAGCAGAGGAGAAGCCCAACTGGCTATAATGCAAGGGTTAATCGGGGCTATGGCTTGGACAGGAAAAGGCAAGTTTGAAGGCAACCCCTATAAAGATCTGCGCTCCATTGGTATGCTCTGGCCCAATGTTGAGCATTTTGCCATTGTAAAAAGTAAAGCCAAAACCGGTAATGTTAAGGATATTAAAGGTTTGCGGGTTTCAATCGGTCCTTCGGGCAGCGGAACCGAAGAATCAACTCTGGTTATTATGGAAGGATTGGGTTTAACTCTTAATGATATTATTCCCGAATACTTAGGTTATACAGAATCCGCTGACGCTATGAAAAACGGCAATATCGATGCCGCTTCCATGCCGGCCGGCCCACCGGCTTCCGCAATTACCGATCTGTATGCCAGTCCTATTGAAGTAGACGTTTTAGACTTTACCGAAGAAGATTTAAATGGAGTTAACAGCGTCTTTAATACCTGGTTTCCTTATACTATAGAACCCGGTGTTTATCCCGGACAAGATGAGCCCATCCATACAATAGCCCAGCCTAACTGGTTGGCAGTAAGCGCACCAACCGATGAGGAAACCGTTTATTTATTGACCAAAACTTTGTATGAAAATTTAGACCAAGTGCATCAAATTCATAGTTCGGCCAAGGAAATTAAATTGGAAACAGCTCTGGACGGTCTACCCGCTCCCTTGCATGTCGGAGCGTATAAATACTTTAAAGAAAAAGGAATGGATATTCCTGAACATTTAATTCCCCCTGAAGCAAAATAGATGTCTTTGGTAAGAGGTAGTCTCCGGATTACCTCTTACCGCTCAAATTTAAAAGGAGGTTATTTATGGCCATAAAGTTGACCAAAAAGATTAAAGACAAGGAAAGTTCTGATGTAAAACGCCAATTGACCGGTTATAGAGCTAAGATTGTATCCTTTATTTTGATAGCTTTTTCCTTGTTTGAGATATGGTATAACAGTTTTGGCATTATTCCCGGAATTTTTAAAAATGCCGTTCATTTAGGTTTTCTTTTGGCACTCACTTTTTTGCTTTTCCCAGCCGGCAAAAAATCCCCGAAAGACAGGTTTTCCTGGTGGGACATTACCCTGGCAATTTTAGGAGCTTCCGTCGGTTTATATATTGTTCTTTTTTATAATGACCTCCATATGGTCCGTGGTTCCGTTCCCAATACCCGTGATCTATTTTTTGCAGCTATGGCCTGTGTACTTGTATTGGCGGCGGCCAGGAGGACCATCGGGTTATTAATACCCATACTCTCCATAATATTTTTAGCCTATGCTAAATTCGGTCCTTATTTCCCAGGTCTTTTCGGTCATGCCGGGCTAAGCTGGCACAGGATATTATACAGGATGTATCTTACTTATGAGGGTTTATTTGGGATAACATTGACGGTATCGGCTACCTATATCTTCATTTTTGTTCTTTTCGGGGCCTTTTTGAAGATTAGCGGAGCGGCAAGCTTTTTTAATGACATTGCTTTAGCTGCGGCAGGAAGAAGAAGGGGAGGTCCCGCTCAAGTTGCGGTCCTTTCCTCTGCATTAATGGGAACTTTAAGCGGCAGTGCCGTTGCGAACGTTGCAACTACCGGTGCTTTTACCATACCTTTAATGAAAAGAATCGGCTATAAACCTTACTTTGCCGGGGCTGTAGAAGCGGCAGCCAGTACCGGCGGGATGATAATGCCTCCTATCATGGGTGCCGCAGCCTTTATTATGTGTTCATTTTTGGGAGTACCTTATCTGACTGTAATGGCTGCAGCAGTTATTCCTGCATTGTTGTATTATGCCGGCATATTTATGATGGTAGATATTGAAGCCAAAAAGTTAGGTCTCTCGGGGCTTCCTAAGGAAGAACTGCCCGATGTAAAGAAGGTTTTAAAAGAAAAAGGGCTTTTAGTTGTGCCCATTCTGGTAATAATTTATACTTTAATTGCAGGCAAAACCCCATTATTTGCCGGTTTTTCAGGCATTGTATCGACCATTTTTGTCAGTTGGCTGGCTAAAGGAGCCAATAGAATCGGTTTTAAAGAATGTTTTCAGGCTTTGGAGGACGGAGCCCGAGGAGCCATAGTAGTAGGTATGGCTTGTGCCGTCTGTGGATTTATAGTCGGTGTGGCTGCCATGACCGGTGTTGGTTCAGTGCTGGCCCATAATATCATGCAGTTTTCCGGCGGCATAATATTTGTTGCTTTATTACTGGTAATGGTTACCTGTATTGTTTTAAGCATGGGTTTACCTTCCACGGCTCTGTATATAATTGTGGCCGTTACAGCAGCCCCTGCTTTAGAACAATTGGGAGTATTGCCTTTGGCGGCTCACTTTTTCGTTTTCTGGTTTGGAGCCATGTCCAATGTAACTCCGCCGGTAGCTCTGGCTTCTTATACCGCTGCCGGAATTGCCGGTTCAGACCCTATGGAAACCGGATGGCAGGGTCTGAAGCTAACCCTGGCAGGGTTTATTGTTCCTTTTATTTTTATTTACAATCCGATAATGTTAATGCAGGACTTTAATATTTTTGACGGTATTTTAGTGATAATAACGGCGCTTTTGGGGGTCTTTAGTTTGGCAATTGCGGTAGAAAACTATTTCTCCCGAAAACTATATATCTTTGAAAGGCTAGCCTTTTTTTCCGGTTCCTTAATGTTAATAAAGCCGGGTTTATTTACCGACCTGGCAGGATTGACTATCCTGGTTTTAACCTTTATCTTTCATATTATCAGTACCCGAAGTAAAAATAATAAAGTTTCTGAGGTGATTTAATGCCAAAACTTCCTGCTATGGTCAAAATTAAACAACGTTTTCCCCGGCCCCGGGTCAAAGATGTTCCGAAAAAAGTAAAAGAAGAATTGGAAAAGTTAAATATTGAGGAGAAAATTGGCCGGGGAAAAAGGATAGCCATAACCGGAGGAAGCAGAGGAATCAATCATATCGCGGATATTTACCGGGAAATAGCTGATTTTGTCAGCCAAAAGGGGGGTACCCCTTTTGTTGTTTCCGCTATGGGCAGCCACGGGGGAGGTACTCCTGAAGGGCAAAGAAAAATTTTGGCTCACTTAGGTGTAACGGAAGAAAAAATAGGCTGTCCTGTAATTGCCTCTTCCGATGTAGTAGTTCTAGGTACTACTCCCACCCATGAGATACCCGTTTATTGTGCCAAAGAAGCCGTTGAGGCCGACGGTATAATTGTGGTAAACAGGATAAAAGCCCACACGGCCTTTAGAGCTCCCCGGGAATCGGGTCTTTTAAAAATGTTGGGTATTGGTTTGGGCAGAGCTCCCGGTGCTCAGGCTATCCATTCCCGGGGAACCGTGGAAATTGGTCATGTTATCTTGGAGCTATCCCGGGTTGTAAGGGAAAAAACCAACGTAATAGCCGGCATAGCCATAGTGGAAAACGGCTATGAGGATACAGCTCTTTTGGAAGGCGTTAAACCCGAGGATTTTGAGGAACGAGAGGCGGAGCTTTTGAAAATCGCCAAAGATTTAATGCCCGGGATTCCCTTTGAGAAGCTGGATTTATTGCTTGTTGAAGAAATGGGTAAAAATTACTCCGGTACCGGGATGGATACCAATGTTATCGGCCGCTGGCGAATAGACGGGGTACCTGAGCCGGAAAAGCCTCATTATAAAAGGATTGCAGTTTTGGATTTGTCCGACTTTTCCCAGGGCAATGCCAATGGCATCGGGTTAGCGGATTTTACTACTCAACGACTGGTCCAAAAAATAGACTATTCCGCAACATATCTCAATTGTTTAACAACGGGCTTTGTGCAAAGAGGGATGATCCCCGTAACTTTAAATACTGACCGGGAGGTAATAGAAGCGGCCTTAAAGACCCTTCACCTTGAAGACTGGGGAAAAGCCCGCATAGTCAGGATAAAAAATACCCTTTATTTAGATGAAATGTGGTGTTCCGAAAGTCTATTGGAGGAGATTAAAGGTAATCCCAATATAGAGGTAGAGGGTATTCCGGAGGATTGGCAATTTGATGAACAGGGCAATCTCCTGAGGGGGTGATTATATGGATAATAAAACGGTCAGAAGGCTTAAAGCCATCGTCAAGGATGAAAATGTTTTAACTGAGTTGGAAGATAGGGTTTGTTATTCTTATGACGGAACATTTAAACGGGGTATTCCCGCTGTTGTAGTTTTTCCGGCCAATACTCAGGAAATAGTGCAAATTGTAAAACTGGCTAATGAAGAAAAAATTCCGATTTTCCCCCGGGGTGCCGGTACCGGTTTAAGCGGTGGCTCTATTCCTCAAGAAGGGGGAATAGCTCTGGTCTTAACCAGAATGAATAAAATTAAGGAAATCAGTCAGGAAGATTTGCTGGCGGTAGTTGAACCGGGTGTAGTGGTTGAGCGTTTTCATCAGGAGGTAGAAAAATTAGGACTGTTTTATCCTCCCGATCCGGCCAGTTTGAAAACCTGCACTATGGGTGGAAATGTGGCGGAGAATGCCGGGGGTCCCCGGGCCTTTAAATATGGGGTTACAAAGGATTATGTTTTAGGATTGGAAGTGGTTACTCCTCTGGGAGAGGTGATGAGAACCGGCGGGCGGACGGTGAAAAATGTTACCGGATATGATTTAACCCGTCTTTTAACCGGCAGTGAAGGAACTTTAGGCATTATAACGGAAATTACCGTCAGATTGCTTCCCAAACCGAAGGACAAAAAAACTGCCCTTGTCATCTTTGACACCCTAATGGATGCGGCCAATACCGTAAAAGCCATAATTTATGAAGGGGTTATCCCTGCAACTTTAGAAATAATGGACAAAATAACCATTAATTGTGTGGAAAATCATTCTAAAATTGGTCTTCCCGTGGATGCCGAAGCAATTCTTTTGATAGAAGTGGACGGTTCCAAAAACCAGGTACAAGAGGACATTGCCATTATTGAAAAGGTATGTACTGCTAATAATTGCCGGAAAATTGAAATAGCTTCCCTGCCGGAGGACAGGGAACGGCTCTGGAGGGCAAGAAGAGCCGTTTCTTCGGCCATTGTTCAGCTCAAACCCACCAAGATCTCGGAGGATGCTACCGTTCCTCGGAGCCGGATCCCGGAGATGGTTAAAAGATTAAGGGCCATTGCCGAAAAGTACCGGATCCACCTTCCCGTTTTCGGTCATGCCGGGGATGGCAATTTACATCCCAATATATTGACCGATAAAAACGATCCGGAAGAAATGGCGCGGGTGGAACAGGCCGTGGAAGAAATATTTAAGGCGGCTTTGGATTTGGGTGGAACCCTTTCCGGTGAGCATGGAATAGGAGTTATGAAAAAACCATTTATGGAATGGGAATTAGGTGAGGTAGGCTTAGATTATCTTAGAAGGATTAAGCAAGCAGTGGATCCCAATAATATCTTGAATCCAGGAAAGGTTTTTTAGGTGAAGCTATGGAGAAAATGGATTATAGGGATGCCTTTAAAAAATGCAGTAGATGTGGCGGCTGCCTTGCCCATTGCCCATTGTATCTTGCTACCAACAGGGAACAGTATGTAGCCAGGGGTAAAGTAGAACTCATGGAAAATGTGGCTTTGGGAAATTTAAAGTGGAATGATCGGCTGGCCCAAATCTTTTCCACCTGTTTGCTTTGTGGTTCCTGTACCGAAAATTGATCCAATAAAGTAGATATAGAAAATTTAGTGGTGGCTGCCCGGCGGGAATTGGTGGCAGCCCAAGGACTGCCAATAATAAAGAAGAATATCTTTCAACATTTATTAAAACATAACGGCCGGTTAAAAGCAGTTGGAAAGCTATTAGCATTTTACCAGAAAAGCGGAATACAAAAGCTGGTAAGAACTACCGGTCTACTTAAAGTACTGCCGGGGGATTTGGATAAAATAGAAAGGATCTTGCCAACTATTACAGGAGAAAGTTTTCGGGAAAAAGTATCATTTAAGCCCCTCAAAAATGATAAATTAAAAGTTGCCTATTTTACCGGTTGTGTTACCAATTATGTTAATCCTCAAGTAGGATACAGTTTGTTAAAAGTTTTAGAAGCCAATAATGTTGGGGTTTTGATACCTGAACAGTACTGTTGCGGTGTTCCTGCTTGGGCCAGCGGAGAGACCCAAGTAGTTAGATTTCTGGCAGAAGCAAACGTTAAACAATTTATGGACTTAGATGTGGATTATATAGTAACAGATTGCGCTACCTGTTTATCAACCTGGCTTAAGTATCCGGAAATTCTAAATAACGGAAATATTCAAAAGTTAAGTGCTAAGGTCATAGACATTAACAGATTTTTGATAGAGATTTTAGATATTAAACTAGAGCCCGCTGATCTTGGTATTAAAGTTACCTATCATGATCCCTGCCATTTAAAAAGACTACCTCTGGGTAAAGAGGCTCCCCGGGAACTATTAAACAGGCTAAGTCCTTCCTTTGAAAGGGTGGAAATGGCGCTGGCCGATAGCTGCTGCGGTTCGGCAGGGTCTTTTAATCTGACCCATTATAATTTATCCCAAAAAGTAGTTGCTCCTAAAGTGGAGGCTATTGAAAAAAGCGGAGCCCAGGTTGTAACCTCATCTTGTCCTTCCTGTATTATGCAGTTAAATCATGCTTTAAGGGAAAGGGGCAGCAATATAGAGGTAAAGCATACTATTGAGTTGGCGGCTCAGTGCTTGCAAAAGAAAAATTAATTATTCTCGGGCAGTTGTTGAAAGAGGAGGATTTTACACAAATATTTTATATGCTACAATTATTTAATAGCTTAAGATAATGGAGTTGAGAACATGAAAAAAACCAACGCTGCCCGTATCCTGGATAAGGCTAAGGTTGCTTATAAAATCCATGAGTATCAAGTCGATGAGAATGACTTAAGCGCCCAGAATGTCGCCCAAAAGGTTGGCTGGCCATTGGAGAGGGTTTTTAAAACCCTGGTAGCCAAGGGCGACAAAACAGGGGTTTTGGTAGCCTGTATACCCGGAGGCGATGAACTTAACCTGAAGGCATTGGCTTTGTTAAGCGGAAATAAAAAGGTGGAATTGGTTCCCTTAAAAGAAGTGCAGCCTTTGACAGGATATGTCAGGGGAGGAGTATCTCCAATAGGTTTAAAGAAAAATTACCCTATTTTTATTGATGAAAGCGCCTTAAATTACGACACCATTTTAATCAGTGCCGGTTTAAGGGGCTGTCAGATTGAAATAAATCCGCTGGATTTGCAGAGAGAAACCCAGGCTATGGTTGGGTCTTTGGTGCTTTAGAATTAGGACCATCTTGGCTAGTGAAACTCGGAAAAATGTTAGTTTGCTTTTATTACTTAAACTTTTAAATAAGAAAGTGTGCTGCAAAAGGCGGCTTCCAGGCCGCTTTTTTTATATTAAATTGGATGAATTACGGGTTATTTGTTTCAATCTGCTAAAGTGCCCAAACTAAAAAGGGCCTGAGCCCTTTATGAGTTAACAACTTTTAATTCTTTTTCTTTTAAATCGATAATCTCGCCGGCCCCTCGTACCAAACATCGTTCAAAGGTCCTCTTGGGTTTAAATAGAGTAATCAGGTGCCTATAGGCTAATTCAGGATTTATCTCTGTTCCGCAGGTATAACAATCGATGGCGCAAAAACCATGTTCGGGATAAGTATGAATGGAAAGATGACTTTCAGCTAACACCAGGACTCCCGTCACCCCTTGCGGATCAAATTGGTTGAACTGTTCTCCGACAACCGTTGCGCCGCAGGCCTTGGCAGCTTCGTAGAGAGACTTTCTTAAAAAATGATAGTCGTTTAAAATCTCCTCCGAAACACCATAAAAATCTGCAATTACATGTCGACCAAATGTTGAAAAAACCATATGGCCTCCCCCTTTCAAAATATTATATTCTATACACCCACGGGGGTTAAAGTCGGGCAAATGTTCACCCAACCCTTTAAGGTGTATAAATTCCTGCACGATAAATATAAGTATAAAATCCTTTGCCGGTAATGTCAATATTATAAGGGAAACTTGCTTTGGTTATTTCTATGCTCCACCGAGAGGTATGACCACTTGCCTCAATATCGGAAGAATTTCTGAGATAAGCAAAGCAACCGGTTATTAAGCGGCTATTTTCATGTTCAAACCTGAAAAACGGCTATCGCTATTATTTATTAAGGATAGTATAATGTTAGTCGTTATGCAAATTTGTTGTAGTAGGAGGATATCAATGGCAACAAATGATGAAGGATGGCACAATTTAAAAGGCGACATAATGGGGGGTGTTACTGTCGCCTTTGTTGCATTACCTTTAGCCCTAAGTTTCGGTGTTTTATCGGGAGCCGGTGCGGCAGCCGGTGTATATGGCGCCATTTTTACCGGTATTTTAGCCTCCCTTTTCGGCGGCACTAAAGCTCAGATTTCCGGTCCTACCGGAGCAATGACGGTGGTTTTGGTGGAGATGTTTGACAAATATGGTCTGGACGGGCTCATTGCCGCCATGATTTTAGCCGGTTTAATCCAAATCTTAATGGGCATTTTAAAGCTGGGCAAATATATACGATTAATTCCTCATCCCACCATTATTGGGTTTACCAATGGGATTGGCATTTTAATTTTTATAAAGCAAATAGAATATTTTAAAGACAGTCCCCTTTTAGCCTTATTAGTTATCGGTTTAATGTTTGGTTTGCCTCTGCTGAACAAAAAAATTCCCTATGCCCTGGTGGCCTTGATAGCCGGAACCCTGGCGGCAAAGTACTGGCTGCCTACCGATTTAGTGGTCGGCGAAATACCTTTAGTATTTCCTTCCCTGCATATTCCGGATTTTGCGGCTTTAAATATGATTGAAATAACAAAAGCAGCTTTGATTTTGGCTTTGTTAGGGTCCGTAGAATCATTGCTGGCCTCTTTAATAGTAGATGAAATGACTCAGACCAAGCATGACAGTGACCGGGAAATAATCGGTCAAGGGATAGCCAATTTCGTAGCGGCCATCTTTGGCAATTTAATTGGCACAGGAGCCATTGTCCGTTCGGTGGTCAATGTTAACGCCGGGGGAAGGGGCAGGCTTTCCGGAATAATCCATGGCATTGTTTTATTGGTTTTAATTTCCCAATTTGGGTCTCTGGCCGGTTCCATTCCTTTGGCAGTTCTGGGAGGAATCTTGATGGCTACGGCTTTAAAAATGATCGAATACCGGGAAACTTATCGTTTGGCCTGTGCTTCCAAAGAAGCTTTGATCGTAATCGGGGCAACAACGGTTTTGACGGTAATCACTGATTTGACAACGGCCGTTGCCATCGGTACACTGCTTTCGGCAATTATTTTACTATTCAATCTTGGCAACAGCTATCTTAAAGAGTATCCCGTAGATTGCAATGGATTAAATAAAAAGATAAAATCCTTTACCATAGAAGGTTCCTTGTTTTTCGGTGTTTCGGAGACAATCGTCAATGCTTTGAAAGTAAAAAGCGTTGATGCCGATATAGTTGTCATAAATTTAATGAATTCCCCGGCCATTGATGCAACCGGTGTGGTTATTTTAGGCAAAATTCAGGAGAAACTGGCCCAAATGGGCAAAAAGTTGATTTTAACGGGCCTAAAAGAGGATACCTATGAAAAACTGGTGAAACTGAATATACTGGATGGCAGCGAAAAAAGAATAAACCTTGGCCGAATTGCGCAGGCTATCAGTTATGCCCAGCAGCTGGCATCGGAAAACAAAGTAACCAAAGGTTATGGTATGCAAAACTGTCAAGAAGTTTAAGATATTAGAGAAATCAAGATATTGAGCAAAGTTTTTTTAGGAGTGAATCTTTTGAACAGACATCAATTGGAGCTGTTTAAAGTAGTTGCCGAAAAAAAGAATTTTTCCCATGCCTCTGAAATTTTGCATATCAGCCAGCCGGCCATTTCCCAACAGATTCAAATTTTGGAAGAGGAACTGGGGGTCAAGCTTTTTCAGCGCACCACCCGTAAAGTTTCTTTAACCGACGAGGGAAAGTTGCTTTATCATTATGCAATCCAGATATGCAACCTTTTTGCAGATGCAGAAAAAAATTTAAGCGAATTTAGCAAAGTGGTGAGAGGTAGTTTAACTATTGGAGCCAGCCAGACCATCGGCGAGTATTTTTTACCCAAATTTATCGGGGGATTTAAAGAACTTTATCCCCAGGTACAGATTACCATTCAGATTTTTAACACTCAGCATATTGCCAAAGCCGTACATGAACAAACCCTGGATATAGGTTTGGTTGAAGGACAGGTGGACGGTGAGGATCTCAATATTATTCCTTTTTTGGATGATGAATTGCTGGTAATAGTGCACCCTTCCCACCCCTTGGCGGGGCAAAAAACCGTTGATCTTGAACAGTTCTCCCTGTTTCCTTTTGTCTTAAGAGAAAAAGGTTCGGGGACCCGGCAGGTTATGGAAGATGCTTTAACTAAAGCCGGATGGGATCCGGAAAACCTGTCGGTGGTAATGGAGTTAGGCAGTACCGAAGCCGTCAAATCGGCGGTAGAAGCTAATTTGGGAATTTCCGTTTTATCGGCCAGGAGCGTTCAAAAAGAATTACAGTTAAAAACTCTGAAAGCTTTGAGGATCGCCGATATAAAATTCATGCGTAAATTTTATATTGTTACCAGTTCCAAGAAATATTCCAGTCCGTCCATGGAACATTTTCTCAAGTATATTCAAACTGAAAAAGAGGTTAACATTGAAAATATTTAATGTTATCATAAAAGGTGAACTAAGGGGGTCAATAAAATTATTTATGGCCTTAATCTGTTTTTCGGGCGAACAATATTTTGGAACAGGCTCATTTAGCAAGGCTTTTTAGTGGGGGAGATAAAGATGGGCAAAAATATTTCCTTCTTTTTGATACCAAAACAAGATGTGGTTTATTTGAATATCCAATCAACAATGCGTCAGGCTTTGGAAAAAATGGAATACCATAGATATACCGCTATTCCTATCATAGACAATAAAGGAAAATATGTGGGAACCCTTACCGAAGGGGATTTACTCTGGAAAATGAAAAATACTCCCGGGTTAAGCTTTGAAAATACTCATAAGATTCCATTAAAAGATGTTCCCCGCAGAGTACAGAATTTTCCTGTAAAAATCAATGCCAAAATGGAAGACTTGATAGAGTTGGCTATTACCCAAAACTTTGTTCCCGTAGTGGACGATAATCATGTCTTTATCGGCCTGGTTCGCCGCAGGGAGATTATCGAGTATTTATTAAGTTGTTCAGTTAAATAGAAAAGAAAGTACAGCCAAAATTTTTTTTAAAAGTAAAGGGACAATCCTTAGTTATCAAGGAGTGTCCCTTTATTTATCTGTCCATTTCAATATTGTATAACTTCCAACCATCAGCTTCTATATAAGAAAAAACTATTACGGCTCTCCTTATATCATTTGGAGTGCTTTCTTTTTCTACAATCTCGTAACCGGTTACAAACTTTTCGTTATCAAAGTAAAAATATCGTTGCCGCAATTTTTCATAGTCTAAATTTCCGTTACTGAAAGGTAACTCTGTTGAGTAACCATCAAAATTTAATACCAGCTTATCTTCAAATACGCTTATATTATCATTGAGTAAATCAATTTTGCTAAAATATTTATCATAAAGTGCTGCAATTACCCCTCTGCTTTTTATGTCTAATAAATTGCGCAGTTCAAGTAATTTTTCATATTCCTCAATAGCTAATTCAAGTTCTTTGACTCGAAAACTTAATTCTTCATTTTTTTGTTTTAGCTTCTTCACTTCATTTGAAAATCCAATTACAAATGCAAAAGTTATTAATAACAAAAAAACAATAATCCTTTTGAAGTTTGCCATAATTTTTCTCCTATTAAATTTACTCAACGAAAAGCCGGCTCAAACAGTTATAAGGAATGAACTAGGTGGCTTCGGGAATTATCAAAACTCCCCGGCACTTAATTGAAAATTTAGTTGCATTTCTTAATTATTCTTTTATTATTATTCATTAT
>JAAXZE010000017.1 GCA_012720075.1 Clostridia bacterium | reverse complement strand
GTTTCATACTCAACGTGGGCAGTGTTAATAGTGATACCACGAGCTTTTTCTTCAGGAGCTTTATCGATTTCATCGAATTTGGTAGCTTTAGCTTTACCTTGTAAGGCCAGGACAGCGGTGATTGCTGCCGTTGTTGTTGTTTTACCGTGGTCAACGTGAACAATAGTCCCAATATTTACGTGGGGCTTAGTTCTTTCAAACTTTTGCTTTGCCATTCTTTCTTTTTCCTCCTTCAATATAGATAATGGTTAATTTTTTTGAAAGTGTAGGTCAAGGTTTCGCTTCGCTAGGTTAAGGTTAAAAAATAAAACTAAGCCTTGCAAATAAGTAAAAGTTTTTCCCAACCTCAACCTTAACCTTAACCTCAACCTTAACCTGACGGCGATAATTTCCCGAAAGCTAACTTCACTGAATTTGGCTAGCAAAATTCAGTGATTAAACTTGTCCGTTATGTAGTTTAAAAAATTTAGACTTTTTGCCATTCGAAATTATTCTACAGCATTTAAAATAGCCTGTCAATGTAATGAAATCAAAGAAGTTCCCGTTGTTATTTTTTAGAACAAAAAACGGATGAGATAATTCTCATCCGTCTGTGGTGGCGGCGCAGGGACTTGAACCCCGGACACTGCGGGTATGAACCGCATGCTCTAGCCAGCTGAGCTACGCCGCCATATATTAGAATATATTTAGTGGAGCCCATAACCGGGATTGAACCGGTGACCTCCGCCTTACCAAGGCGACGCTCTGCCGACTGAGCTATATGGGCAAATAATTGGTTGCGGGAGGAGGATTTGAACCTCCGACCTTCGGGTTATGAGCCCGACGAGCTACCAGCTGCTCCATCCCGCGATAAAGAATATCTAAAGGTTGAAAACAGATGTTAGAAGAATTATTCTAACCTCTGACCTCCAACCTCTAAGTTCAATTTGGTGGAGGGGACAGGATTCGAACCTGTGAAAGCGTAAGCTAACAGATTTACAGTCTGCCCCCTTTGGCCAACTTGGGTACCCCTCCACATTATGAGGCATCCGCAGGAAACAAGAAGCATTTCTGCAAACTCTTGCCCCCATGCCTGGCCTCTTGTTTCTTGTATGGAGCCGACGATGGGACTCGAACCCGCAACCTGCTGATTACAAGTCAGCTGCTCTGCCAATTGAGCTACATCGGCCCGCCTGTTTGACTGACAAAATACATTCTATCGCAAAAATTAACGCTAGTCAACACTTTTTCTGTGGTAATTACAGGAAAATTCATTCCCGTCTTTCAAGATACCTTTCCAGCTTTCGTTTAACCCTCTGGAGAGCGTTGTCAATAGATTTTACATGTCTTTTGAGATCAACAGCTATCTCCTGATAGGATTTGCCTTCTAAATAAGACATTAATACTTTCCACTCTAAAGAGCTTAAAATTTCTCCCATTTTTTCTTCTATATCATCAAACTCTTCCCTGCTAATAATAAGTTCCTCAGGGTCTGTTATTTTGGTACCCGAGATCACATCCAGGAGTGTTCGGTCAGAATCCTCATCATAAATGGGCTTGTTCAAAGAAACATAAGAATTTAGAGGTATATGTTTCTGCATTGTAGCTGTTTTGATGGCGGTAATAATTTGACGAGTGATGCATAACTCAGCAAAAGCACGAAATGAAGACAACTTATCGTAACGGAAGTCCCGGATAGCTTTATACAGCCCTATCATACCTTCTTGAATAATATCTTCGCGGTCGGCACCAATGAGAAAATAGGATCTGGCCTTTGCTCGGACAAAATTTTTATATTTATTAATTAAAAATTCAAGAGCATAGTTATCACCGTCTTTTGCTAACTCCACTACTTTTTCGTCTTCCATTAACTCAAAGGTGTCCCACAAATCTTGCTTTGCAGTAATAGTCATGCCCTCGCCTCCATATAAAAATTTACCAACCATATTAAATTGTCCGAATATTATACATATTGCCAACATTTGTCAGGGCAATTGTCGAAAATTATGACAAAACAAGCTATATTGCCCGCAGTTTGTCCATTTATCACATTGATAATTATAACCGAGATGTCAAAACTAAGTCAAGGGAAGAATACCCCAGCTATTTGCCCCTCCGCCATTTTTCCAGGACAACTTTAACTTCGTCGGACAAATGAGAGTCTAAACGGTTAGGTTTATGTCGGCAATCCTTAAGAAAAGGTTCATTGTCCTTTACTGTTTTATTAATTTCAAGCAGTAGTTCTCGGGAAGACATGCGATATGCTCCTTTGCCCCAAATCATCTCTTGCTCAACCCTATCTGATGTGGCTACAAATGTCTTGAAACTTTTGGGAGGAATAGATGAAATTAGCTTTTCAATCACGGAATCGGCAGTAACACCCTCCCCGGAAAAAATCACTTCAACATTGCCGTAATATTCTTTGCGTTCTGTTCCGCCTTTTACCTGATGGGCATCAAACACTATTATAACTTTTATGCCTTTATATCCGGAATAATTACTAAGGATTTCAATCAACCTCAACCTGGCATGTTCAAAATTTTCCTCTTTTAATTTTATGAGCTCGGGCCAAGAATTTATGACATTATATCCATCAATAATCAGTATTTCCTCAAGGGCCATTAATACTCCTCCGTGTTTCACTTCTCAGCAAATTATTGGGTCAGGTTTGATGGCTTAAGGGTTAAGCTATTGGGACGGTATGTCGTCTCTTTGGTTAAAAACTCTGGTCGGTGTGACGTCTAACACGGAAAAATTTTGGGTCGGTGTGACGTCTCCCTCGCAATATTTCGGGTCGGTTAAAAAGAAATATCATTAGCTAAAAAAAATAAATAAACCGACATGCATTTTAACCATAAAGACGTCACTCCGACATGCAGTATAGCTCATGAGCCGTCACACCGACGTGCATATTAACCCCAAAGATGTCATCCCGACGTGCAATTTAACCCATAAGCCGTCATACTCACCTGCAGAATATCCCTTTAGCTTCACCCAATCCGCTGCCTTACTGCCTCGTACAGAACAACCCCGGCGGCAACCGATGCATTTAAAGAATTAATCTTTCCCAACATGGGTATTTTTACTAAAAAATCACATTTTTCCTCAGTTAGTTTAGCTAAGCCTTCCCCTTCACTGCCTATAACAATAGCCAGTGGACCTTTAAGGTCTTGTTCATAAAGGAGTTTTCCGTTGAGAGAAGTTCCAACAATCCAGCAACCTTCTTTTTTTAGCTGTTCCATAACTTGCACGATATTGGCAACCCTGGCCACAGGAACATATTCAATGGCTCCCGCCGAAGCCTTGGCCACTCCTTCGGTCAAAGGCACTGCTCTTCTTTTGGGGATTATTACTCCGTGGGCACCTGCCGCATCGGCAGTTCTCAATATGGCACCCAGGTTATGGGGGTCCTCAATTTCATCTAAAATAATCACCAGTGGATCCTCATTTTTTTCCCGGGCCCTTGTCAAAATATCCTGCCAGTCAACATATTCAACAGGCGATGCTAAAGCGGCAACGCCCTGGTGCTTTTGGCCGGGAAACATCTTGTCCAAATGGCTTCTCTCAACCTGCTGAATGGGAATTCTTTTTTTCTTGGCCAATTTTACGATTTCTAACATCGAACCTTTTTCAGCCCCAGCGGCTATCAATATTTTATTTATTGACTTTTCACCCTTTAATAACTCCAACACCGGATTTCTCCCAAAAATTTCGGCCATTTTTATACTCCTTCTTTATACTAAAATTCAGTGTGACGGCTCATCAGCGAACCTGCATGTCAGTGTGTAAGTGCCACAGTGTCCATTCTCAACTCTCAACTCTCAATTCTCCATTCTCCATTAACTTAATTAATCTTACCTACTCACACACTTAAACACCTACGCACTTATTCCATCACACGCTTATTCACATACTTTGTAAATCTATATTTAGTATCACCAAAAAATTTCAAATCACTTACAGCCACCAATTGCCAGTCTTCCATTTCGTCCAGGTTTGGAAAAAAAGTATCGGCCGCAAAAGTATCTTCGATCTTTGTTACATAGGCTTCGCTGCAGTAAGGCAATAACTGGTTATACACCTTTTCTCCTCCTATGACAAACACATCTTCCGTTGGGAATTTGGCAAGCTCATTAAATAATTGGTTTATGGAACGACAGATGGTCAAATCATCATGGGTATAATTTCCGGTCCTGGTCAGAACTATGTTATGGCGGTCCTTTAAAGGTTTTCGGCCGGGCAAAGATTCAAAAGTCTCCCTGCCCATAACAACCACTTTTCCTAAGGTCATACTTTTAAAAAATTTCAAATCCTCCGGAATGGATATTAATAATCGACCTTTACAGCCTATGGCCCAATTTAAATCAACAGCGACAATGGCTTTCATTGGTTCTCCTTCCTATATCGCAACCGGTATTTTCTTAATCTGGGGACCGGCCTGATAATTTTCCAATACAAAGTCTTCTACCCTAAAATCATAGAAATCCTTTTTCTCAGGATTAATTCTAAGCTTGGGCGCCGGATAGGGTTGTCGGCTAATTAGCTCTTTAACCAAGGGAACATGCCTGTCATAAATATGGGCATCGGCTATGACATGGACCAGTTCACCCACTTCAAAATTATTTACCTGGGCTAAAATATGTACCAAAATAGCATACTGGGCAACATTCCAGTTGTTGGCAACCAATACATCCTGAGACCTTTGGTTTAAGATAGCGTTAAGTTTTCTCCCTGTTACATTAAAAGTCACGCTGTAGGCACAGGGGTACAAATTCATTTCATGGAGGTCTTGATGATTGTACATATTTACAATAATCCTTCTGCTATAGGGATTGTGCTTTAAATCATAAAGCAAACGATCTACCTGATCAAACTCTCCTTCCGGGTATTTATGTTTAATGGAAAGCTGATAACCATAGGCTTTTCCTATGGACCCATCGGGCCCTGCCCAACTATCCCAGATACGGCTGTTAAGATCTTTAATATTATTAGATTTCTTTTGCCATATCCACAAAAGTTCGTCGATGGCAGCCTGCAAATTGGTAGGCCGTAAGGTCAGGATAGGGAACTCTTCCGAAAGGTCATACCTATTTACCACTCCGAATTTTTTTATGGTATGGGCCGGCGTGCCGTCTTCCCACCTGGCCCTGACAACCTGCCCTTCTGAAGAATAACCGTTTTCCAAAATGTCCTTGCACATAGCAATAAAAATAAGATCGGCTTTGCTCATAACTAATGCCACTCCTCCCCTATACCAAAACATGTTTTCACTTCTTTTCTCATAATTTTATCAGGCTAAGGTCTCTTTTTTAAAACCGATTTAACATTCATCCAGTATTCTGTCAATTTTCGACAGCAATTGTTCTATGCGACAATAATCGCCCTTTAAATACAAATAGCCAACTAATGTTTCCAACCCTGTGCTTTTCCTGTACTCAGTTACCTCGGCATTTTTAGGCACATGGCCCGATTTGGCATTTCGGCCCCGCTTAGCAATGGCCAGTTCAGCCTCAGTAAGCTCATTTTCAATGTTCTCCAAAAGTCTGGCCTGCAAACAAGCATTGACCCGCTTTACCGCTTCTTGATGCAAGCTGTGGACCTTTATAAAACCTTGAGATATTAGTCTGTTTCGGATATATAGCTCAAATACCGCATCTCCAATATAAGCTAATGTTAATGAAGGCAATTGGGCCGGATCACCTGTAAATTTTTCTGAAAACATATATCCACTTCTTTCTTAGGGACTTGTCCTTTAGGTTATTATACCATTAACCACTGTATTCTAAATAAAAAAATAAAAACGTCAATGACGTTTCAGCTTGTTGACAAACCATATTTATTATCAGCAAAAAGCTAGCTCAAACAATTTTAAAAAATGAACTCAGCGGCTTCGATTTCCATAACTAAAATAAGAACTAAAACCACCGAAGAAAGACCGGCAGGGAAACAAGCCTTTTCCCTGCCGGCTTTTATTATCCCCAAACAATACTTAAAACCTTATTTCCAGGTAGTACCCTGGGGTGTGTCCTCAAGAGTGATGCCGACATCTTTCAAATTATCCCTGATCAAATCAGCAGTAGGATAGTCTTTATTTTTCCTGGCTTTTTCCCTCAGTTCGATAATTATCTCCATAATCTTTTCCATTAATTCTTTGGTTTCCCCTTCTAATTTCCAATTGGTGCCCTGAGGGCTATCCTCTAAAATTACTCCGGCCGTTTTGAGCCGGTCCCTTAACCAGTCAGCAGTTGCAAAATCTTTGGCTGCCCTGGCTTTTTGACGCAAGGATATTGCCAGATTAATTAATTCATCCAGTTTTTTATCCGACACCTCATGACCGGCGAAGACTATTCCCAGCACCTGCAAAAGGTCTTCAAAGACTTCTTTGGCCGCTAAAAGGCTTTCCTTATCCAGGTCAGTCTCCTTAAGATAAGTATTGACCTCCCTGGCTAAGTCAAACAACGATGCTATGGCCAGCGCAGTATTGAAATCATCATTCATGGCCTCTTCAAACTCACTGCGGCATTTTTGAGCAGCGGCTTTTAACTTGTCCCCGTTTGGAAAACTTCCTGCATTTTTTAACCCGTTATTTAACTGGAAATAGGAATTTTTTAATCTTTCCAGTCCTTTTTGAGCTACTTCCAATTTTTCATTATCGAAATCCAAGGGACTTCGATAATGGGTAGATAAAAGATAAAACCTTACTACCATGGGGTCAAACTTCTCCAATATTTCCCTCAGCAAAAAGAAATTTCCCAGCGATTTGGACATTTTTTCTTGATTTATAGTGATAAAACCATTATGCAGCCAATATCTGGCCATGGGGGCTTCGGTCAAAGCTTCGGTTTGAGCAATTTCGTTTTCGTGATGGGGGAAAACCAAATCATATCCACCGCCATGAATGTCAAACTCCTGACCTAAATACTTGCAGGACATGGCGGAGCACTCAATATGCCAGCCCGGTCTGCCTTCTCCCCAAGGACTAGGCCAAGCCGGTTCTCCTTTTTTGGCTTTTTTCCACAAAGCAAAGTCCAAGGGGTCATTTTTCTTTTGGTCAACTTCCACTCTGGCTCCGGAAAGCAAATCATCTATACTGCGGCCTGAGAGTTTTCCGTAATCGGCAAATTTTCTTACCGAGAAGTAAACATCACCGTCCACCTCATAGGCATACCCCTTTTCTTCCAAACCTTTGATAAAATTTATGATATCTTCCATATGTTCACTTACTTTGGGATGAATGTTGGCCCGTTTGACCTTTAACCGGTCAGCGTCTTTAAAATATTCGTCAATATACTTAGCTGACAATTGCAGGGGCTCCTGGCCTTCTTCATTGGCCCGGTTAATAATTTTATCATCAACGTCGGTGAAATTTTGAACATAGGTGACTTTATAGCCCAAATATTCCAGATATCTTCTTATTGTATCGAACACAACAATGGGCCGGGCATTACCCAAATGAATGAAATTATAGGTGGTGGGCCCACATACATACATCCTGACGTGGCCTTCCTCTTTAGGTACAAAGCTTTCTTTTTTCTTGGTCAGGGTATTATAAACTTCTAAATTATTTTTTCTCATTAAGTTCCGCCTCCAACAAATATACTTTTTCCTCCAGCCTCTGGATCTGCCTTTGCAAACACAACAACATTTCCTGAACGGGGTCCGGTAGATTATTATGCTGCAAATCAATCTCCGTTAATCTGTTTTTGTTTAAGTTTACTCCGTCTTTAACAACAATTCTTCCGGGGACACCAACTACGGTACAATTAGGTGGAACTTCCTTCAAAACCACGGAGCCGGCTCCAATGCGGACATTATCCCCTACTTTAAAAGAACCCAATACTTTAGCACCGGCACTAATAACCACATTATTTCCAATGGTAGGATGGCGTTTGCCTTTTTCTTTCCCGGTCCCGCCGAGGGTTACGCCCTGGTAAATGGTAACATTATCACCGATTTCTGCCGTTTCACCTATAACCACTCCGGCGCCATGGTCAATAAACAGTCCTTCACCTATTTTAGCCCCCGGGTGAATTTCTATTTGAGTAAAAAATCTTCCTACTTGTGAAATAAAACGGGCTAAGACATACCACTTTTTGTTATAAAAATAGTGACTTATTCTATGAAACCAAATGGCATGAAGACCGGGATAATTCAAGAGTACTTCCAGAACGCTTTTGGCGGCAGGGTCCCGCTCAAAAATTACTTGAATATCCTTTTTTAATCGTTTGAACATACATTTTCTCCTCCCTCTTCACTCTAGTTTATTTTAACAGTCAGTGTGATACCTTAATAACTATTTTGCATGACAGTGGAACGGTGTAGGTTATATTGCAAAGACAGTACCTAGTGCATAAGTGTTACAAAAATATACAGACGCTTCCAACACTAACAAACTTACACACTCACTTCAATAAAAAAGTCTTCCGTCTCTTGCAGAGACGAAAGACTTCGCGGTTCCACTCTGATTGAACAAAGCAGAAGGGTAAAACCATTCTCCATTGTTCCACTCAACAGGCCTTTAACGGGGCCAAACGTAAAAACCTACTGTTTGTTGGAAATCCAACAAAGGTCAAAGCTTTGCCTCAACCTGTCATCCGACCAAATCGGATAACCTTCGGTTTTTCGATTCACGGGTGCACTTCACTTTTACCAGCATCTAGGTTTGCTTTCAGCCGCTGACAAACCCTCTCTGCAGACCCGGATAAAAGCTACTCTCCCGGTCATCATCTTTAGCGTATAACCTAATCGCTACTTTACAGATATTATATTTTAAGTTAATTCCTAGTGTCAAGGTATGAATTAAGTTAAGCAAGTAAAATAGTTCTAGGTCTATTCTGGATCAAGTTTGATATGTGCCACATACACTAAAACACTTACACACTTACTCACTTACTCACTTTCCTTCAGCGTTTTTGCCAAGCGTTTTTCTATCAAATCTTTCCCAAGGATGGGAATAATGTAGTGAAGTTCAGGACCGTGCATTTGCCCCGTCAAAGCAACTCGTAAAGGCATATAAACTTTCCTGCCGCCTAATTTGGTTTCCTTAGTGATTTCTTTTAATGCTTTTTTAACTGCTTCTGGTTCCAGTATATCCATTTGGGCCAATTTAGTTCTTAAAGCTTCAACAACAAGGGGCAATTGTTCTTCCTCCAGCACCTGTGCAGCCTCTTGGTTCTCAATTGTAACATCTTCTCCGGTAAATATTGGCATATAATCAAGGATTTCGCTAACGGCATGTATTTTTTCCTGAACAGCGGCAACAATCATCTTAGCCCAATTATATTGTTCTTCATTTATCTCCCCGGGTAAAAAGCCTGCTTCTTTAAGATAAGGTATTGCCAAGTCGGTAATTCTTTCCACCGAACTCTGTCTAATATAATACCCATTTATCCATTTTAATTTATCCATATCAAACACGGCAGGATTTTTGGCAACTCTGTCCAAAGAGAATTGTTCAATTAACTGCTTCATAGAAAAAATTTCTTCTTCTCCTCCGGGATTCCAACCCAATAAGGCCAGGAAGTTAACTACTGCCTCCGGCAAATAACCCTGTTCTCGATACTGAACAACTGAGGTTGCGCCGTGTCTTTTGCTCATCTTGGTTTTGTCTTTTCCCAGGATTAAAGAAATATGGGCAAAAGTTGGTTTTTCCCAGCCCAAAGCATCATAAATAAGAATTTGCCTGGGAGTGTTGGATAAATGCTCTTCAGCCCGGATAACATGGGTTATTTGCATTAAATGGTCATCAACGGTTACCGCAAAGTTGTAGGTAGGAATGCCGTCGGACTTAACAATAACAAAATCTCCAATTCCATTGGATTCAAAATTAACAACCCCTCTTACCATATCATTAATGATTATCAATTGGTCCTGGGGAACCTTAAAC
>JAAXZE010000016.1 GCA_012720075.1 Clostridia bacterium | reverse complement strand
GGCTAAAATTACCTTTTATCTTATATAAAAAAGCTATTTTGCAAAATGCTTAGTTTAAAATAGCGGGTAAAATATCATGGTGAAAACGACAAGCATGTAAATATTGGATTTGAACTTTAAATAAAACTGGCTGTATCCATTTTTGGATTATGTTACAATAAACTGGAACTTTTCCGGGAACTAATACGTCTATTTTTCGATAAGTAAATTTTGAAAGGGGGCGAAAAGTTGGCGCCTATAGTTGAAGTAAAAGGTTTGGTTAAAAAGTACAGGGTTGGCTCGGAAATCATTACTGCTTTAAACGGAGTTGATTTACAGATTGAAAAAGGCGAATTTCTGGCCATTGTAGGGACTTCCGGCAGTGGTAAATCGACTCTTTTAAATATGATGTCGGGCTTGGAGCGGCCTACCAAAGGGGAAATTTGGATTAATAACGTATTGCTTAATAAAGTCAAAGAAAAGGATATGGCCGCTTTCAGGCGGAGCTACATGGGTTTTGTTTTCCAGTCTTTTAATCTTCTGGGTTCTTTGACCGCCTTGGAAAATGCGGTATTGCCCTTGGTGCTTCAAGGAGTAGGCAGCAGGGAAAGGACCCAAAGAGGGAAAGAACTACTAAAGACCCTTGGTTTGGAAAAAAGGATGCTTAATAAGCCTAATCAGTTAAGCGGAGGACAACAGCAGAGGGTCAGTATTGCCAGGGCTTTGATTAATAATCCTAAAATTATTTTTGCCGATGAGCCCACCGGTAACCTGGACACTAAAACCACTAAGGAAATCATGGAACTTTTGACCAGTACTATTAAAAAAAATGGTCAAACCCTTGTTATGGTTACCCATGACTGGGATGTAGCCGCTTATGCCGATCGAATCGTACATATGGTAGACGGAGTCATAATAAATGAAGAAAAAAAAGGAGGAGTACCTGTTCATGAAAAAGCTAATTAGTCTAATGTTAGTAATGCTCTTATTAATTATGTTATGCCCACTAAGTATGGCAGCAGAAAATAATTCAAATGATTCTGAAAAAGAAGAAACTAAAGAAGAGGCTAAAGAGGAAATCAAGTTAATTAATACAGGAATTGATCCTTTGCTGGCAATAGAAGATATTGAAGTTGATAAAGAGGTGGCCATCGGTAAAGAATTTACCGTAAAGATACTTGTACGAAACATAGGAACGGGTACGGCCTTTTTTCCCAAGATTGAATTTAAAGAACCTGATGAAACCAGTGGCCTACCCCATTTTGAAATAGTAAACTCTTTAGGTGACAGTAATAATGTTTTTGATGCCAATATTAAGGAATTTAGAAGCGGGGAAGTAAAATCATTTACGGTAAAGATGAGGGTTAAGGAAAACGCCCCCCAAAAGACTTATAGAATTAATGTAAGGCTGTTTTGTCAAAATGCCCATTTAAATGCCAACCAAACCTTTGATACAAATAGTAATTTCACCATAACAACCCAATATTCTCTGACCAAGCCCTTATTTGTAATCAAGTCCGTGCAGTTTGAGCCCAAAGAACCAGATTTAACCCAGCCCTTTAAAATGACCCTGTTTTTTGAGAATATCAGCGATTCCAATGCCGGAAACGTCAGTGTATCCATCGACGGGTTAATTGGCGAAAAAACAAAGAATTTTACAGTATTAGATTTAACCAATACCCAACATTTATTTGAAGTTAAAGGCAAACAAACCCGAATGGCTGCTTTCAACCTGGAAGCCGAAGAACTCCGGGAAGGAAACGAGCTAAAGGTTAAATTTAAATATACTTACGAAGGCAAAGACGAAACCCAGGAAGAAATTATTAACCTCCCCTTGCCGGATCCGGATTCCGGCGTAGGAAAAAAACCCAGGGTCATTATCAATAAATATACCTTGTCCGATGAAAAGGTTTTAGCCGGCAATACGGTAATCTTGCAGCTTTTTATTGAAAATACCAACATTAAAGCCGTCAATAATGTAAAAATCTCATTGGAAGTGCCCAAAAATGAGGACAATGCCATTGGCGGAACGGTTTTTTCGCCCGTTGACAGCAGTAATACTTTCTTTATAGATAAGATCCCCGGGAAAACCATAGTGACCAAGGAGATACCCCTTTATGTAGATCCTAATGCCCAGGCTAAAACCCATATAGTCATGGCCAGGATAGAGTATGAAGATGAAAAAGGTGCGGAATTCAGCGCCGCAGAATCCCTTAATATCCCTGTTACTCAAGAATGCCGTTTCGAAGTTTTATCAGTGGATGTGCCTCCTTCTGCCTTTGTGGGTCAGCCCGTACCCATTGCTGCAGAATTTGTTAATGTAGGTAAAGTTGCCCTGACCAACTTTATAGTTAATTTGGAAGGCGATTTCCAAAAGGAAAACTCTCTTTATTACATCGGCACTCTGGATACAGGAATGAGCGATTATTACCAAGCCATGGCCATTCCTCAGTCCGAAGGCGAGCTAACAGGTGCCATTGTATTTACCTACATCGATAACAATAATAAAGAGGTCCGGGTTGAAGAGCCCTTTACCGTACAGGTCCAAGCACCGATGCCGATAGAAGGGGATATGGAGCCCGGTGGTTTTGAAGGGAAACCGGGAATGCCCATGGGCCCCGACAGAGCAATGGGTGGGGGTTTGGGGCAAAAACTTAAAGACAATTGGAAAGCGATGGTTCTTTTAGTTATAGTCCTTATTCAGGGTGTTTTTATCTGGAGATTAAAACGCAAAGTAAAAGCGAATGGGGAATTTTTCGATGTATAAAATTGATATTGTCAAAATGGCATATAGAAACTTATGGCGTCGCAAGGTGAGAACTTTTTTGACCATTTTGGGGGTTCTCATCGGTACTACCTCTATTGTAGTCATGATTTCATTGGGAATAGGTCTCAATGAGGCACAAACCCGGAATATGGAGCGTTGGGGCAGTTTAAACCAAATTGAAGTATATCAAGGTGTCAATTTTGACGAAGAGGGCAACCCCATTGGTGATGCCAAACCTTTAAACGACGATGCCATTAAGGAATTCAAGGATATCCCCGGAGTGGTTGCCGTATCGCCGGTATTTAATCTGGGCGGAGAAGCCACTTGGGGTCGTAAAGCCGGATATTTGCAAATTGTTGGTATTGATCCTGCCCTGATGCCTCAATTTGAGTTTGAAATTGCCGAAGGACGTTTATTGGAAAAGGATGATCGCTTCAATATTGTTCTCGGTTGGAATGTGGGTCAGAACTTCTATGACCGCCGGCAAATGGAAATGATGCAAAGAGGTCGTGGAGGCCGTGGCGGCAGGATGTTTATGGGGGGACAAGCGGAATCCGATACCGTGGAAATGATGAACCAAAGAATTTCCATGGAGGTAAGAAATTACAACGATAAAAGAAAAGTCTTTAACTTTACAGTCGTAGGGGTCTTAAGTGAAAAAAACATGGATAAATCCTGGCAGGCTTACGCTCCAATTGATGAAGTTAAAAAAATAAGAGATTTTATAATGGGTGGGTCCGCCGGCGGTAGTTCCGGAATGTTTAGGGAAATTGCTTTTAGAGGGGGGAGCCGTATTGCTATGGCTCGCTCTTCCCGGGACCAAGGGCCGTCTAAGAACGACTATGAACTAATCTGGATTAGAACGGAAAATGTGGAGACTACCAAAGAGGTTTCCAAAATTCTCAAAGAAAGGGGCTACCGGGCCTATTCCATGGCGGACAGCCTGGAAGGAATTGAAGAAACCTCCAGAACAATTCAAGCCGTTTTGGGCGGCATCGGTAGTATTACGCGTTTAGTTGCGGCCATCGGGATTATTAATACCATGATCAGGTCCATTTATGAGCGAACCAGGGAAATTGGCATTATGAAGGTTATCGGCGCTTCTTTCTTTGATATTCGCATGCTCTTTTTAACCGAGGCGGCACTGATAGGCTTGATGGGAGGAATATTCGGCTTAGCCTTCAGCTATGGAACTTCGAGAGTAATTAACCATTTTACAGCCGGCTTCATTAATCAAGGTATGCCACCGGGAGAGATGGCCAATTCCCTTTCTGTCATTCCACCCTGGCTGGCCCTGTTCGCTTTAGGTTTTTCCATGTTGATCGGATTGATTGCCGGGGTTTACCCGGCCAATCGGGCGGTACGTTTAAGTCCCATTGTGGCTATTCGAAATGAATAAAAAGGAGAATTAGACCACAGAGCCATGGGAGGATATAGCCCTTCATGGATTTCAGGGGGTAAAATATATGGATACTAGGACAAAAAAGACCGTTAAAATTTCTGTCTTATTTTTAAGCTTAATACTTTTTCTTCTGGCCGTAGGTTGTACAGAGATAGAAGAAAAAGAAACTGCTGACAAAAAGGGACTGCAGATTTACAGTATGTCAACGGCTTTGGGTTCTATCAGCAATGATAATTTGGACCAGCAGCTCTTAACCTATACCATTTATATAACCAATGAAGACGAAACTGAAGATTATATTCAATGGATTGAACCAATATTAGGCGAAGGGATTAAAGATAAGGTGTTAACCGACAATTTCAAAATTAATGTCGAGGAAACCATTTCCCCCAAAGGAAGCCTGGAAGTGAAAGGTCAAATAACCTTTGATACCTTAGGTTTATCAAAGGAGGAAATAATCAATCTTGAACCTTTTATTACCGGGATTAGAATAGGCGGCGAAGAGGTTATAGTAATTAATACACCGGCAGTTGGAAAATAAAAAGGTTGAGGTTGAGGCTGAGGTTGAGTTTAATTATAGTTCTACAGTGCTACCGTTCTGCAGTTCTACAGTAAGTACAAAGTTTAATAACACTATTGACTATCGGTTATCGACTATTGGCAATCGACATTTTCAGTCACTAGCCACTAGTCACCAATCACTAATTCCAACACACTTTCGCACTAACACACTTACACACTTACACACTTAATTATTACTGGGCACGGGACTAAAAAGTTTAACCCTTGAGTTCATATTTTACAAAAAACTTGAAACACTAATCATAACCAACGAAAAGGAGGATAGGTTATGATTGGTGAAAAGCCAGATACGCCGGAAACAAAAACAAAAATAAAAGGAAATTCTTTTGTTCCTACGGAAGAGGGTTCGGCAACTTTGAAAAGCCTAGATGCAGAAGGCGTTACTTCTAAATATGAACAGGGACCAACCCAATATACCCAAGGAACTCGGGGTGCACCCTGGAGCAGAGAACCCAGTCTCAAATTTTTGTGTGATGAAGTAGGAGTTGATATGGATAGTTTAATATCCGGTATAGAACAAAATAAATCTGATGCGGAGATGGCTAAAGAGCTGGGAGTATCCCAGAAAACGGTAAAGGCTTTGCGGGAGCGTTTTATGACCCATGGTATACAATCTATCGAAGGACAGGATTAAAAAATTAAGGTGCAGCTTACTGCTGCACCTTAATTTTTTTTCAGATTAAGAATTTATTGGATTGTTTTAAATAATTGTCAAACATGGTAAAATATTTATGGTTTTTCGAGAGGTATATTTTTAAACTTCCAAGAAGCGGGGTATACATAAAGTAAATTGCTTTTGATTTAGGGTAAATCATTTAATAACTTAAGGGTGGGAAAATAATGCGGCAAAAGTTTAATAAAATTTTTAATATTTTTACCCCTGCTGAAAATTTATCTATAAGCTTATTTAACTCCGAGGGTTTTTACTGGTTAACCACAGCCACCGCTATTGCTTTTGCGGCAGAAGAACTGGGCAAATTTCAGGAAAAGTTCCCACAGTTATTTACTGAGACTTTGAATACCTATGAGAGTGAACCGTTAATCAAGCTTTTCCAGGAAAGTATTAAAAAAAGAGAACCTTCTGATAGAGCGGTAGAAGAAGCCAAACTGGCAGCGTTATCTAACCTAAAGCAGCTGGTTCCCTTTGCCAGAAAGGCCGTTTTCTTTGAACCTGCTTATGGTTTAATATTGGGTAAAACCTATGCAACTTTTTCACTTATTTATAAACTAATTGAGTTGGAATGGCAGCAAATCCTTAATTTAGATGAAGTCAATGAGACCTATCTTTTTCTGGATACGGTTATTGAAGACCATAAAGAATTGGAGAAACTGGAACAGCATTGCCTGATGGGAAAAATCAGCAAAGATGACCTGCTTTATTTACGGAGCCATTGGGAAAGGGTTCGTTATTTTTGGATAAATTTCGGTGGAGATTTGCAATTATTGGCGGAGGGGTATATAAAGTTCAGACCTCCTTATAGAAAAGATTAAATTTTAAAAAAATATATAAAATTACTGCCAAAAAAGGCAGTTTTTTGTTTTTATTTAGGAAAAAAAGGTAAATATATATTACCATAATGATTTAAAGGAGGTTTTTTGATGAAGCTGACAAATAGTAAGTCCTATTGTCATTGCATAAAGGTGCCTCCAGGAGAAATTTCCGACAATATACTAAACCCTTTGACCAGTATTAAAGGGTATATCCAATTGCAATTAAAAGATGATAGATATGTTTTGGATGAAAAAACGTTACTGCTTATATTATCCGAAATAATAAGAATAGAAGAGGCTGTAAAAGTTTTAGAGAGACACATCGACGAAAAGAATAAAAAGTAAATATTGGTAATCGGCAATACCTTAAAAAAAATTGGAATATGCCGAAAACTGTTGTATAGTTAAAACAACAGGAGGTAAGAGACATAATGAAAAAAATTTTAGCAGCTTTGTTTTTAACCTTAGTTGTATTAATAGGCTGGTCCGGCATTAGTTATGCGGAAGTTGCCGGTGAAGCGGAGCTGGAGCAGAAAATGCTGGAGATGATAAATGAGGAAAGATCCGAAGTGGGACTGGCTCCCTTGAAAATGGATAACAAATTGGTTCAGTTGGCTCGACTTAAGTCCCAAGATATGATCGAAAAGAATTATTTCTCTCATACTTCGCCGACCTATGGGGACCCTTTTCAGATGATGAAGGATTTTGGGGTTGAATACTGGATGGCCGGTGAGAACTTGGCCGGAAATCCCAGTCTGACCGGTGCCCATGAATCTCTGATGAATTCCCCGGGACATAGGGCCAATATTTTAAAACCGGAATTTACTCATGTGGGTATTGGAATTGTCAAAGGCGGCCGCTACGGCATGATGTTTACTCAGATGTTTATCAAAGCCCGTGACGGGGAAAGGGTAGAGACCTCAAATACGCCAATACCTGCCCCTGTCAATCCTGTTGAACAAAATAAAGAAACAAAAGAGCCTCGGGAAGAAAAAAATAATTTAAGTATATTTTATAGTGGTAAACAAATTGTTTTTCCTGATATAACACCATTTATTAATACCAATCAAAGAGTAATGGTTCCTTTAAGATTTGTCTCTCAGGAAATGGGCTATAATGTAGATTGGAACGAAAAAGAGCAGAAAATAATAATAAAAAAAGATCAAACTGAAATGAATTTATGGATAGGCAAGAATTTGGTTTTAAAGGATAACCGCTTTTTTGCAGGGGACTCCTCGCCGATAATACATAATAATCGGACAATGGTACCGTTAAGAATGGTTTCCGAACTCTTAGGGTGTGAGGTTATCTGG
Source organism: Clostridia bacterium (assembly GCA_012720075.1). Lineage (GTDB taxonomy): Bacteria > Bacillota > Peptococcia > Peptococcales > BICA1-8 > JAAXZE01. The sequence continues at coordinate 2,819 of JAAXZE010000016.1, read as the reverse complement.
TATCCAACGTTGAATAAGGTTGAAATCAATTAACATATATAGACAGTGGACAAAGTTATTGATAAAGTAGCAAAAAAGGTTAAGAGATTTATTATCATAAAGAAAAGCTTTAGCGAGATTTCCTTACAATTGTTTGAGCCGGCTTTTCGTTGATAATAAATATGGTTTGTCAACAAGCTGATATACCGACTATTTAAAGCATTTCTTCTCTATAGTTAAAGGGAAGGGATGCTTTTAATTTTACAAAACTACTTAAAGTTGCAATTATCTTCTTGATTAATTAAGTGCGTAACCGGCAGGTATATGATAATATTATAGGTACATGAAGGAGTGATTTAAATAATGAAGAAACTTTTCCGTTCGGCCAATGACAAAAAGCTATTAGGAGTTTGTGGAGGTTTAGCCAGGTATTTTGGTATTGACCCCACAATAGTCAGATTAGGGTGGATAATAGTTTCCATCATACCGGCGGTTGGACCCGTTGTAGGTGTCGTTGCTTATATAGTCTGTGGATTCGTTATACCCATGGAAAAAGATTATATTGATATCACCGAATATAAAGACTCTGATGAATGAACATGCAAACGGTAAGTCCGGGAGGTAGCAGACCAATGAAAGAAGGGGTTATAATATTAGGTCATGGCAGCCGCAGAGAAGATGCAAATGAGGAAATAAGGCTATTTACTGAAAAACTTGGCGAAAAAGATCCCGAAAGGGAATATCAAGTAGCCTTTCTGGAATTGGCTGACCCTTCATTAGATGAAGCAATTGAAAAATTACTGAACAGAACAAAACTGGAAAAGGTAATCATTATGCCTATGTTTTTGACGGTAGGTAATCATATGCATCGGAATATCCCTGATAAGATATGGAAAATACAAATCATACATCCCCACGTTAAATTTGCTTTGGCCCCTCACCTGGGTTTGGATTACAGAATGATGGATATTGTCCATGATCGGATCAGAGTTGCCCAGGAACTGGAGCAGGGGATTATAAAGGATTAATCAAAACGGGTTTTTCCGGCTGTTTACGGTGTAATGTAAATAATTATGTACGAATTTGTCAATAAATTATATGGGTCTAACCCATTTTTTTTGTTTATAATTGATTGTATCAAGGTAAAAAGTAAATAGCTTGTGTTTTTTTATCATTTTCGGAGGTCCGACCATGGGAAGATGCATAATGGAATTAACTGACTTAACCCAAATAAATAGTTTGATCCAGTTGTTGCGAGAAAAATTAGCGACGGTAAATATTCCCCAGGAATCTTTTTTGGATATCCAACTGGTGATTACGGAGGCCGTCGGCAATGCTTTTTTACATGGTACAAAAGGATTAAAAAATCCGAAGGTTATGATCGAATTGCATATCTGCAATAACTCTATCAGCATGAGGATTAAAGATAACGGGTCCGGATTTGATTACAGATCTTTTAGAGACTTTGGGGAATTTGATATTTTAGCGGAAAAAGGCAGAGGGCTTTTTCTAATATCCAAAATTGTGGATGAACTGCGGTTTAACGATAAAGGCAATGAAATATATTGTCTAAAAAAGTGGTAAAGGAAGGAATTTTTACTATTGGGATAGAAATAGAATAGAAATTTGATGTTTGTATTTTTAAGGAAGGGCCAATATTAAAACAATGGACCTGGAAGAACTGGTTTTATTATATAAAAAAAATAAAGACGATAAATTGTTAGATGAAATATTAAATAAAATGGAACCCTTGATAAAATACTGGTGTCAGACTCAGTGCTATCTTCCCTGGGAAAAGGAAGACCTTTTACAGGTTGCCCGTATTGCCGTGCTGGGCGCTTTGGAAAGGTTTGAGCCGGAAAAAGAAATTCGTTTTAAAACTTTTGCCTACAAAACGGTAACCGGAAAAATTTTAAACTATTATCGAGATAATACCTGGAGGGTAAGTATCCCCCGCAAATACCGGGAACTAAGTACAAATATCTCTAAAATAGAGGGAGAAATTTATCAGCGCACCGGCCAATTGCCGGGGATTAAAGAAATTGCCTCAACCCTTGGACTGGAAGAGGAAGAAGTAGAGAAAGTTTTAGAGGCCAAGCGGGCGGCCAAAGCCACTTCTTTGTCCGAACATCTGGAAAAAGAAGAGAGTTCAACTGAGTTAATGGATTTACTAGGTCAGGAGGATTTAAACCTTCAGTCGGTAGAATCCAAACAGGATGTGGCCAATGCTATCAACAGGCTGGAGGAAATACAGAGGAAAGTTATTTATCTGCGCTTTTATGAGGACATGACCCAAAGCAAGGTGGCAGAATTAATGGGAGTCTCGCAAATGCAAGTTTCCAGGCTGGAAAGGATGGCCTTAGGCCGATTGAAAAAATTTTTATCCGGCTAGTTTAAAACCACCAATTTTTGGAAATCATATCCTTAAAAGGCATAACCCCAATTATGCAGAGTAAAAAAATTCCCGCCCTTTGGGCGGGAACTTTTCATTTTGCAAAATTTTTTTCTTAATTTTCTACCTTCCATTTATTGTATATTTCTCCGCAATTTGGACAATGCTCTATTTGAAAGAGAAGTCCGTTTTTATGATCCAATTCCTTTTTCTGTTCCAGAGCAATTCTACAGCTTACACATAAGGGCTGAATGATGGGGCGGGATGCCATACAGGACACCTCTTTTTTCTTTTAGTTTTCTCCATTTAAATTATAAAAATACATAATGTTAAGGGAAATATTTATTGACGGTTTATTTTTGGAGTGTTTAATCCTATTCTGCTTATAATAGTAATCAAAAAATATAATAACTTTTCGGGAGGAGTTTTTTATGGTTAAATGTAATAG
>JAAXZE010000206.1 GCA_012720075.1 Clostridia bacterium | reverse complement strand
TGGTAATACTGTACTTAAAATGATTAAGCAATTAGAAGATTTTGATTTGATTGAACGAAGTGAATTCAAACAAGGGCAACCATATAAACTATATGTAAAAGAAATTAAAAGATAATACCACCAATTATAGAGTTTTATCAAAGTACCCCTGATACAAGGGGTGCTTTTTTTATATCCCAAAATAACTAAGGAGGTAACAAACTATGACAAACCTAGAAAGATTAAAAATGGAAATATCCGATATATCCTATACAGATGAACAATTAATTGTTTTTCTTTTAGAAAATAATCTTGTAGCCGGGGAAGAATATGATCCTACCAGTAACACTAACAAAAAGAATATACTCAAAACTGCTTTAGCAATTTTAGAAGCCATTGCTAATAATCCTCAATTAATGAAGTCCTATAAATCAGAAGATATTTCAGTTTTAGAATTTTCCCAAAACCTACAAAATAGAATTGACCAGTTAGAAAGAAAAATAAGGTTATTACCCGATGATGATAATATCTATCAAGATGGGGCTTCCTTTGTCTATATTTTTAATGAGTAAGATAATGGGTTAATCAATAAAAACATACCCTAAAACCGTCTAAATGATAGGGGTAAGGTATTTATATTACCTTAATCATTATCGGGCTTTTTAGGGGTGTTTTTTTACATTAAATACAATGAAAATAGCTTATTAAAAGGGGGCTATCGTGTGAATTTATTCAAATATATAGATGATGATTATAATTATCTCCTAAGTATGGCAGGGGATACTGTTTTAGTTAATGATGTATTTCCTATTAGAGCTATGATAAATAATTTACCTGTAAACCGTCATAATGACCTTAGAAAAATATCTAGTGTATCAGAATTAAATAGAGGGGATTCTATTACTTGGAATAATGAAAAGTGGTTTATTATATCTGAAATAGCAGGTAAAAGATTTAACCACTACAAAGGAATAATACAAAGGTGTAATTATAATATTAAGTTTATTTTTAGTGATGGCATCATTAGAGAATTTCCTGTAATTTTAGATTCTAGGGTTTATGATACAGAAACTAATCAATTTATTACAGTACCTACAGGAAAAGTAATTGTTACTATGCAGGACAATGAGTATTCTAGAAACATTAAAGCTAATCATAGATTTATTAAAATGGGTAATGCGTATAAAGTTACCGGAAAAGATTTAACTAAAAATGGGCTTATAATTCTATATTGTGATTTAGATTCAATTAAATCTAATGATGATGTGGAAAACGAGGTTGCCAATGGCAATGATTATGTTTTAACTTTAACTATTACTAATGGTGATACCGCTAGTATTAATGTAGGTGACAACTTACAATTAAATATATCTCTAAAACTAAATGATGAAGATGTTACAGATAAAGAAATTTCCTTTACTTCTAGTAATCCAGAAGTTGCTACAGTTAATGAAAGTGGGCTAATTACTGGAACAGGTGAAGGGGAATGTAGTATTACTGCCTATTTAAAAGAAATGCCAGAAATAAAAGATACTATTACTTTATCTGTAGAAGATTTACCCCAAGATAATTTTACTTATGAATTAGTAGGATCAGCGGATATTACTATAGGATATTCACAAACTTATACTGCTAATAAGTATAATAACCTTGTTTTAGTAGAAGATGCAGAGTTTGATTTTACAATAATTCCGGGAAGTACCCCGACAAATGCTTATTCTTTAGAAGTTTTATCTGATAATCAATGTAAAATTACTGCAAATGCTAATACTTACTATATTACACTTAGGGCAACTGATAGGGCAGATGAAAGTAAATTTGTTGAAAAATCTATTAGGTTAAAGAGTTTATTTTAATTTGAATTTATAATTTAGTTTCTATAAATATACTGAAATAGTCCTTGAAATTTACAGAAAAATCATTTAAACTAAACCTACAAATAAATAGAAACTAGACCTATAAACGAGTAGAAATTGGGCATAAAACAAACAGTTATCGAACACCTCAAACCCTTGATAGTATTGGAGTGTACGGTTTTTAACCGAACACCAACAGCGAATTTATCGCCATGGTGGCGGATAAATTAAGATTAACTTATAAAGTGAGCTAAGATTAAAATATAAAAAAGAAATGAATGACCTGGCCTAAAGGTCATTCTTTTTTATGTATGGCAAATGGTTTTTTCTACAATAATAAGAAAAATAATTTTTACAAAAAATAAGTATGATTATACGGTAATTAGATAAAAATTTTTAAGGAAGGAAATGTCTTGAATATAAAAGGTAGGGTTTGTGTCGATAAAAAAACAAAAAATTTAATTAAAAGGATTCAACCCGGACAAATTGCCGTTATTTCTCATCCTGATTTAGATGAGATTGCAGCAAAATCTTTAGTCGAAGCTAAAGTCAAAGCGGTAGTCAATGCCGAATTGTCTACTACCGGCAAATATCCAAATTTGGGTCCTGAAGTATTGCTTAAAGCAGGGGTACCTCTTATTGATAATGTAGGAAAGCATATTATGGATTTAGAGGATAATGAGACCATAATTATTAAAGATAATAAAATAATTCATCAAAATAAAGTAATTGGTAAAGGTTTGTTAATGACTCCCAAAAGATTGGAATTTTTGCAAAAAGAAACCCAAAAAAATGTTAATAACCAATTGCATGAATTTGTGAGCAATACCTTGCATTATGCCATTAAAGAAAAGGAATTAATACTAAATGACATCAACTATCCCCAGATAAAAACGGTCATGAAAGGCAAACATGTGGTAGTTGTTGTCAGAGGCCAGGGTTATAAAGAGGATTTAATGGCTATAAAGCCCTATATCCATGACGTTAAGCCCGTACTGGTGGCAGTGGACGGTGGAGCTGACGCTTTAATTGAATTGGGGCTTAAACCCCATCTGATTATAGGTGATATGGACAGCGTTTCAGATTCCAGCTTGAAATGCAAGGCTGAATTGATAGTCCATGCCTACTTAGACGGTAAAGCTCCCGGGATTGAACGACTGCAAAAATTGGGGTTGGAATATAAGGTGTTTCCTGTAGCCGGGACCAGTGAAGACGCTGCTTTGTTGCTGGCCCATGCCAATGGCGCCGAATTAATCGTGGCGGTCGGTACCCATTCCAATATGATCGATTTTTTGGAAAAAGGCAGATCGGGAATGGCCAGTACTGTTTTGGTACGAATTAAAGTCGGTTCCAAATTGGTTGATGCCAAAGGAGTGAGCAAACTCTATCGTCCCAAAATTTATTTTGGGCAAATTGCTCAAGTTTTAATAGCAGGACTGATACCGATTTTTATAGTTTCTTCTATTTCGCCTATCTTGAGTCAGTTTTGGCGAATACTTCTTCTTAAAGTAAGGTTGTTAATAAGAATTTAGGGGGATTTTTCTTTAATGATTATTGATTTCAGGTATCATGTAGTTTCTCTGGTAGGTATTTTTATCGCCTTAGGTTTAGGAATGCTAATAGGGAGTACTTTGGTGGGCCAGGATTTTTTGGAAAATGTTACAAAAGAACAGCAAATTTGGATTAAAAAATTGGAAGAAGATTATCTTACTCTAAAAGAAGAAACAGACAAAATTAAATTGGAGTTAAAAGAAAAAAATAACCAAATCAATGAATACAATAATTTTATTGCCCGGATTTCACCTTATCTGGTTCAGGGCAAACTGGCAGGAAAAAATTTTGCCATTATTGCCTTGGAACAAACCTCTCCCGTTGTAGCGGAAATACTGGAACAATCAGGGGCCATGATCACTTCCAATACGGTTCTGAATTTTTCTGATGAACTTACAGCCAGTTATTCTCTAAATGAACTTACCAAACATACCCTTGATTTAATCCTAAAAGGAGAAAAAACAGAGCCTATCCAGTTTATGGAAGTAAATAATTTAATCAAAAGCATTGGAAATTATGGAGGGCCTTTAGACGGCATAATACTGGTAACGGCTTCAAAAACTGATCACCAAAATAAAATAATGGAAGCACAGAATTATATTTATAATTATTTAAAAGATAAAATAGAATTTTTTGTTGTTAATAATGATGAAAAAATCAACACTATTCCTGGTCAAGTTAATCTGGTTATTTCTATATTTGAAAATCTAAACAAAGATTTATTAAAAAACTAAAACCAATCCAGAGGATGAATAATTTATGTTTCTTACGGCTCTCATACCTGCTTTTAATGAAGAAGCTAATATTGGCCTTACAATTCAAGGACTGCAAAAAATTGAAGAAGTTAAGCAGATAATAGTAGTGGACGACGGATGTTCTGATAATACGGCCTTGATTGCAAAAAAAATGGGAGTTCAGGTTATCAGCCATCGGGTAAATAAAGGCAAGGGACATGCTCTAAATACCGGAGCACCTTTTGTTCAAGGAGACTATGTTGCTCTGGTTGATGCCGATTTAAGAGAAACGGTCCAGGAAATCAGAAAATTAATTGCCCCGGTTATACAGGGAGAATGTGATATGGCTATTGCCGTTTTCCCTCCCGCACGAAAAAAAGGAGGAATGGGTTTGGTCAAAGGGGCTGCCTTTTGGGGTTTAAAGCTTCTTACCCGGCGGGAGTTTAAGGCTCCTTTGTCTGGACAGCGGGTTATGTCCCGTAAAGTTTTCTTAAGCCTTCTTCCTTTTGCTTCAGGGTTTGGTGTTGAGGTTGGCATGACCATTGATGCCTGGCTGAATGGTTACCGGTTGATGGAAGTGGAGACCCAGATGAAACATGAGGAGACGGGAAGGGATTTAGCGGGATTCTTACACAGAGGAGTACAGTTTAAAGATGTTTTTTTAACCTTGACTAAAAAGGGATGGCGGAGATGGGCCTTATCTTAGCGCTTTTTAGTTATCTCATGACCAAGATTATTTTTCCCTATATCAAAACCTTGTTGATTAACGGGGGAGCGGTGCGAAAAAATTATTTGAATAAGGATATCCCCATAGGTTTAGGTTTGGTTTTGTTGTTAGGAACGGCCCCTTCCTTTTTAACATACGGTATCTTAACAGGGAATGAGAGAATGCTTTTAATTACATTTGTATTAACTATTACCCTTTTGGTAGGGTTTATTGATGATCTTTTGGGCAATCACAGCGTAAAGGGGCTTAAAGGCCATTTTTTACGGCTCATTAAGGGCAGGGAATTGACTTCCGGAGCTTTAAAAGCCATAGTGATTTCCACCGTTAGTTTATTTGTTTGTTTCTATAATTGGGTAAGCCCGATTATATTTATATTAGATTTTTTCATCTTAATTTTAACAACCAATACTTTTAATTTATTAGATGTTAGGCCCGGTCGGGCCCTCAAAGCTTTTCTTTTTGCCGGAGCCATAATTTTAGCCTTTTTTCCTCAAAACACCATGACATTGGTATTTATTATGGCCAGTGTTTTGGCCTATGCTCCTTTTGATTTAAAAGGTAAATGTATGCTGGGAGACACCGGCTCCAATTTTTTGGGTATGGTGATAGGGTTAGAGCTTATTTTTAAACTATCGTTCAACGCCAAAATTATTCTTACCGTCTTTTTAATAGTTTTGCATATCTATACTGAGAAAAAATCTTTGACTCAACTGATAGAAAAGGTTTCTGTTTTAAGGTTAATTGATAATTTAGGAAGGTGATTAAAAAACATTTGAATAATTAGTTCTTTGTGTTATATAATAGTTTATAATTTTAAAAGTATTATAGAGGAGGAGTTAAGATGTTGGATTTAACCATCACTAAAACCAAAACCCCTAAAGAAAAACCGCAAAAAATTACCGGGTTTGGTACCGTATTTACCGACCACATGCTGGTTATGGATTATTCTGCGGATAAAGGTTGGCACAATATGCGTCTTGAACCATATAACAATTTGGCTTTGGATCCTTCAGCCTGCACATTGCATTACGGGCAAGGCGTTTTTGAAGGCTTAAAAGCTTACCGTACCCAAGAGGGAGATATTCAATTATTTAGACCCAGGGATAATTTCCTGAGATTGAATAGGTCTTGCCAAAGGGTTTGCATTCCTGAGGTTGATGTTGATTTAATGTTAGAAGGCTTATTAGAATTGATAAGGCTGGAAAAAGATTGGGTACCCGATGAAGAAGGAACATCCCTTTATATTCGGCCCTTTATCATCGCCACGGAAGCCTTTTTGGGTGTAAGGCCCGCAAAAGAATATCGGTTATACATAATTTTGTCGCCGGTGGGCGCCTATTATGCCGAAGGATTAAAACCCGTAAGTATTTTGGTTGAACAGCACTATGTCCGGGCTGTAAAAGGCGGATTGGGTGAAGCCAAAACCATGGCTAATTATGCCGCCAGCCTGTTAGCCCAAGTGGAGGCCAAGGAAAAGGGCTATTCCCAGGTATTATGGTTAGATGGTGTTGAAAGAAAGTATATTGAAGAAGTGGGGACAATGAATATTTGTTTTAAAATTAACGGTACCGTTGTTACACCGGCTTTAAACGGCAGTATTCTTCCTGGTATTACCAGAGATTCGGTCATTAAAATACTTAGGAAATGGGGAACTCCTGTTGAAGAGAGAAAAATTTCCATTGATGAAGTTATTACCGCCGGTAAAAACGGAACCCTGGAAGAGATTTTTGGCACCGGTACCGCTGCGGTAATTTCTCCCGTTGGAAAATTGGCCTATGGCGATGAAATAATTACTATTGATAATTATGGTGAAGATAGTACTGCTTTAAAGCTCTATAATTATATTACCGGCATCCAGTACGGCAGGATAATAGATGAGTTTGGCTGGATTGTTAAAATATAATAGAATTTTTATCTAATAAACCCTGTAGGTATTGGAGACTTACAGGGTTTTTGGTTATAAAGGGAAGATTTTTATTTAAACTTAAAAAGGAAAAACTAATAAAAATAAAGAAGATATCTCTTTATTACGGGTGAAGGGAGCAAAAATAAATGGTAAATGAAAAGAGAATAATTGAAGAATTTATGGAACTGGTACGAATAAATTCTGAAACTAGAAATGAGCGGCAAATAGCCGATTGTTTGAAAAAGAAGCTGGAAAGTCTGGGATTGGAAGTTTATGAAGATGATGCCGGGAGTAAAATAGGTGGTAATGCCGGGAATTTAATAGCCTTTTTACCCGGCAATACCAAGGGCAAAACGGTGCTTTTTTCTGCCCATATGGACACGGTAAAACCAGGCAATAATGTTGAACCGGTATTGGCTGACGGCATTATAAAATCTCAAGGGGATACAATCTTAGGGGCCGATGATAAAGCCGGAATCTGCGCAATTTTAGAAATGCTGAGAGTAATTAAAGAAGAACAGGTGGACCATGGACCTATCCAAATATTATTTACCGTCAGTGAGGAAGGCGGACTTTTTGGGGCCAAAAATTTAGACCCTGAATTAATTAAGGCGCAACTGGCCTATGTCTTGGACTGCTCCGGTCCGGCAGGCCATTTGATTGTAGAAGCTCCTGCCCAAAACCAAGTAGAAGTAATAGTTTCCGGCAAAGCAGCCCATGCCGGCATTGCCCCGGAAGAAGGGGTAAATGCCATTCAAATCGCGGCCAGAGCCATTGCCCGGATGAAATTAGGCAGAATCGATGAGGAAACAACGGCCAATATTGGAATTATCCAAGGCGGAAAGGCTACCAACATTATTCCCGACAAGGTTTGGTTGGAAGGCGAGGCGCGGAGCTTGAAGAGGGAGAAGCTGGAGAAACAGTGCCAGCATATGAAAGAGTGCTTCCTCAGGGCTGTTGAAGAGCTGGGCGGCAGTGTTGAGGTTAAAATAGAACCTAATTATCCGGAAATACGTTTAGCCCACGATGCTGAGGTTATTTCGATAGCCAAAAAAGCTGCGGAAAGACTTAAGTTTCCTATTGTGTTGGAAAAAACCGGCGGGGGCAGCGATGCCAATATTTTAAACGGGTATGACATTCCTACTTTAAATATAGGCATAGGGATGGAAAAGGTACATACTACCGAGGAATTTATCACCGTTGAAAACTTAGTGAACAATGCCCGTTATTTAGTAGAAATGGTAAAAATTATCGGAGAAAAGGTTTAATATGATAAGAATTCGCAAGGCTTTAGTAATTGATGTCCTGGAAGAAAGTGAAAATTATCAGGAACTATTGGTAAAAATTGAAGGAAAAACGGAGAAGGCTATCAATTATCCTCCCCTGACAGGTTTTATCGAAAAAGGGGAAAGGGTTTATTTAAACACTACCGCTGTAAGTTTGGGCTTAGGTACCGGAGGCTATCACTTTGTGCTGGCCTCCGCTAACATGGAAAAAGATGCTTTGAGCCCGGGGCACATTATGAAGATGCGCTATTCTCCTCAACAGATAAAGGTTTTAGCAGTTGAAGAAGAAAGCAGTCCCTATCATGAAGAAATTAATAAATTTAGTTCCTTAAATAATATACCGGTTGTTATCACTTTTCTCCATAGCATGCTAATACCGGCTTTAGCCGGTATTAGAAGCGTTAATGAAAAATTAGAAGTCAGTTATATAATGACTGACGGGGGAGCATTGCCTTTAGCCTTCAGTAAAAACGTCAGGCTTTTGGAAAAAGCCAAATGGTTAAAGGGTACTGTTACAGCAGGTCATGCCTTTGGCGGCCATTTGGAAGCAGTAAATGTTTATTCGGCTTTGGCTGCCGCCTTTACGGTGCAAAAACCCCAGATCATTATAATAGGTATGGGCCCCGGCAATGTAGGGACTGGAACCCAATTAGGGACAACGGCCGTTGAGGTAGGACAAATTATTAATGCCGCAGCAAGCCTGGGCGGGCGTCCCATTGTCATTCCCCGTATTAGTTTTCAGGATAAACGTTCCCGGCATCAAGGCCTAAGCCATCATGTATTAACGGTATTGAACAAAATTGCTCTGGCTTCCTCTACAGTTGTAATCCCTATTCTTGAAGAAGCAGAAAAAAAGGATTTTTTAAAAAAGCAGATAGATGAAAACAAATTAACATTAAAACACACAGTTGTTTATGAAAGCGGTCAAAAAGGCCTGGATTATTTAAAAGAGACGGGATTTGATGTGACAACCATGGGCCGCTCCTTAATTGCCGAAAGGGAATTTTTTTTGACAGCCTGTGCCGCCGGAACTTATGCGGCCAAATTAATTTAAAAAAACGTGAATATAATCCCGGACCGTTTTAAATTCCCGGGATAATCTTTTTATTTCGCGTAATACTTCTTCAAAAGAACCTGTTAAGTATAAGGCATTATAGGTAATAAATTTTTCCATTGTTTTCTCCTTTTCTTTTTTGAATGGCTTTATATGGTAGAATATGCAAGTTTTTTCAGTAATATGCTTTATTATTTTAATGTAAACTATTAATTATTTAACAAGAAATAGGAGGAGCATATGCCTCACTACTTTGTTGACCTCCATATTCATTTAGGAGCAACCTTAAATCATAACCCGGTAAAGATAACGGCATCCAATAAATTAAATTTGCTCAATGTTATTGAGGAGTGTGTAGAGCGGAAAGGCTTAAATATTATCGGCATTGTTGATTGTGCCAGCCCGCCGGTAATAAAGGATATTGAAACCTTGATTGAAAAAGGGGTATTATTTGAGATCGAAGACGGCGGCCTTTCTTATCGTGACCAATTAACGGTTCTTTTAGGTGCGGAAGTGGAAAGTTTAGAAAAGAACGGCGGAAGGGCCATTATTTGAGCTTTTTCCCCACCCTTTCTCAAATGAAATCTTACACTAGCTACCTTTCCCAATATATTAAAAATATTAATCTTAGCACACAGCAATCCTATCGACCTGCCCGGGAGTTGGGTGAAATCACCCAAAAAATAGGAGGCCTTTTTCTGCCTGCCCATGCTTTTACTCCACACAAAAGTCTTTTTGGGAGTTGCGGCGATTCTTTAAAAGCAGTTTTTTCTGATTTTGCTCCATTTGTAAAAGTCTTAGAATTAGGGCTAAGCTCTGATTCCCAAATGGCTGATTGTATTTCGGAGCTCCACCGGCTGACCTTTGTCAGCAACTCCGATGCCCATTCCTTGGCAACAATAGGCCGGGAGTATAATATTTTTGAATTGGCTGAACCTACATTTAAGGCAGTAAAGGAAGCCCTTTTTAAAGAAAACGGAAGATTGGTTGCCAATTTCGGTCTGGACCCCAAGCTGGGAAAATATCACCGCAGTTTCTGTGAAGACTGCCAACAAACTTTAGTGGATATAGATTGGCTGGGTTGCTGCCCTTTTTGCTCCGGTAAAAAAATCGTTAAAGGTGTTTATGACAGGTTATTGGAAATTAGTGATTCTGAAAGTTTCTCTTCGGCCCCTGAACGGCCGCCTTATTATTACCAAATACCATTGAGCTTTTTGCCTGGTGTGGGTCCTAAAACAATAAAAAAATTAATCAGTTATTTTGGAACCGAAATGGAAGTTCTCCATAGGGCCGGTTTGGATGAGCTTACTCAAGTGGTGGGAAGGGAAATTGCTGAACTAATAGATAAAGCCAGGCACGGTCAGCTGGATATTAGTCCCGGAGGCGGAGGTATCTATGGAAAAGTTACGGCAACCTAAAGAAGTAATAGTGGCTTATAATGCTTCAGGTGCGGCAAGGGCGGCAAGCTTAGGTTTTGTAGTAGTGATTGTAGATGTAATTGATATGTCAACCTCGGCGGAAGCGGCACTGGAAAACGGGGCATTCCTTGTTTTAGGCGCCAGCCCTGATAATACCAAATTGCCTTTTAAGGTTGACCCATATAAAATCGGAAAATTTGCCGGCAAAATGGCAAAAGAGTTAGATACCGAAATAATAGTCGTTTCGGAACCCCGGTGCGGCAGTCATGAGCAAATGCTGAATAGCTGTCAGAAGCTTACTGAAGGCATCAAGGAAAGCGGCGCTGCTATTAACAAGGTGCTGCCCAATTTAGGAGCCGAAATCGCCAATATGGCAGATTTTCAGAGGAAAATTGTTGTTTGTGTAAGTGCTGCCGGGGGTGTAGCCTTTGATGCTGCTTGGCAAGTCCATCATGATGTAGTAACCGGTACCATTGCCAGGACAATTAAAACCAAGGGTAAAGAACCGGCCCGGAAAGCTGCCCAAAGAGCTATTGATTTGGCTCAGGGGAGAAATATTGCCGTAGTGGCGGCCAGCGCCAATTCGCTGGAAGATGTTTTGGGAGCCCATTTCATAGCTCAAACAATAATGGAAATGGGTTATTTAAACTCTTAAGTATTAGGCATAAAATTCTTCCCGGTGAATAAACATGAACTGTAGAACAGGATTGGGGAGAGAACAGAGTGGGAAGAATGGTCAAGCCATATTTAAAGGATTTTTTCATTAAAAATTATTTAATTTATATTTTTATGATTTTATTTCTCATAATGGGTATTGTTTTTGGAGCCTTGGGGGTAAAAGCCTTGACTCCGGAACAGTTTACCAATCTTAACAAATATATTGACACCGGTTTTCAGGCTGCCGCCAATCAGCTGGATTATCAGACGGTTGCTAAAAATGCCGTATGGCGCAATATTGCTACAGTTTTAAAAATCTGGTTTTTGGGACTTACCGTAATTGGTATTCCGTTAATTCTGGTAATTATTTTTACCAGGGGCTTTGTACTGGGGTTTACCGTGGGATTTTTTTTAGAAAGGAAAACTTTGGAAGGAATAGGAATTATTATTTTAAGTATCTTTCCTCAAAATTTATTGCTTTTGCCGGCAATTATTGTGGCCGGCGCTTCGGCTACGGTATTCAGCATTTATTTATTAAAAGGCAGGACTGAAAGGATGGCTCTTTCCAGTTTTTTTCTTCGCTACAGTTTAATTATGTTTGTCATTGCTTGTATAATGGTGTTGGCCGGTTTAGTAGAAGGATATGTTATTCCCTTGACACTAAAAATTTTTAAATACTAGAACATTTTTAAATAACTCAAATGCTGTTTTTTAATTGTTATATGGAAATAATATATTTAACTAAAAGAAAGACTTTCAGGAGGAAAAAATGCCTTTTAATTTTTGAAAATTACAAATATTAGCAATTTGATATAATTAATATATAAACTTTTTATGATTAAATATTGTATACATGTCTAAAACTGATTGTCATTATACATAGGACGTTGTATAATACAGGAAAAATTTATTATTATATTATAACAGTATATAGGATTTAGGTATTTTATATTTTACGAAAATTAAAGGAGGTTTTATTTTGGATTTTATTTTAGAGCTGAATGATAAGCTTAACGCAATTGTTTGGGGACCCCCTATGTTAGTTCTTATTGTTGGAACCGGATTGTTTCTGACACTGAGATTAAAAGGACTGCAGTTTACTAATTTGATTTACGCCCACAAACTTATCTTCACCCGGAATGATGACAGCGAAGGTGATATAAGCAACTACCAAGCCTTAACTACGGCACTGGCGGCAACTATAGGTACCGGTAACATTGCCGGTGTAGCAACGGCTATTGCCACCGGAGGTCCTGGCGCCGTATTTTGGATGTGGATAACAGGTCTGGTAGGAATGGCAACCAAATACGCCGAGGCTATATTGGCAGTAAAATATCGGGTTAAGGATAAAAACGGCGAGATGGCCGGTGGCCCTATGTATTATATTGAAAAAGGCTTGGGATTAAAATGGTTAGGCGTTCTTTTTGCCTTTTTTGGTTCCTTGGCAGCTTTTGGAATAGGCAATATGGTTCAGTCCAACTCGGTAGCTGACGCCATTTATACCCAGTTTGGCATATCCCATAGTATTACCGGAATTATTCTTGTAATATTTTCGGCTTTGGTAATTATTGGAGGTATTAAAACCATTGGTACGGTAACCAGTTACTTTGTCCCCGTTATGGCTTTATTTTACTGCTTAGGAGGGACGGTAATACTTATTTTAAAGGCCGCTGCCGTTCCTGCCGCTTTAGCCTCAATTTTTGCCAATGCCTTTACCGGAAAAGCTGCAGTAGGTGGCGCCCTGGGAACGGTCATCAGGTATGGGGTAGCCAGAGGAGTTTTCTCTAATGAAGCCGGCTTGGGCAGTGCACCTATTGCTGCAGCTGCCGCCAAGACCGATTATCCTGCCCGTCAGGCTTTTGTAAGCATGACTCAAACCTTTATTGATACTTTGGTGGTTTGTACCTTTACAGCCTTAACAATCCTAACTTCCGGTGTTTTAGGCCAAATTGATCCTAATACCGGTCAGGTTTATACCGGTGCAGCTTTGACATCTACCGCCTTCGAAACAGTTTTACCAGGAATTGGAGGAATTATTGTTTCCGTCGGCATAATTCTTTTTGCTTATTCAACTATTTTAGGCTGGTGCTATTACGGTGAGAAATGTCTGGAATATTTAGCCGGTGAAGGTGCAGTAAAATATTATCGCATAGTTTTCATTGCTCTTATTTTCGTAGGTGCCGTTGGCGGCTTAGAATCAGTTTGGGCTTTTGCCGATACCATGAATGGATTAATGGCTGCGCCTAACTTAATTGGTTTATTAGGTTTAAGCGGAGTTGTTGTTGCGGAAACCAATTTCTAACTGCAAAATGTTAAGAGCAAAGAAAAAGGTGTTTAAAATTTGGTTCCAAGTTAATTAATAGTTAAAAAATCAAGGTGATTAGCTTTGTTGCTAATCACCTTTTTAAATGTTAATATTTTTTCTCCTGCGGTTAACTGCGCAAGTAAAGTATTTTAACCGTTAGGAGTATTATCTTGGATGGGTGTAGATTTTTTGCCCTTGCGAATGATGCTTATTGCCGGTTCCGGACAAACCAGTTCGCACATTCCGCACACAATGCAGCCTTCCATTCTGGGTTTTACTGCAGGAGTTCCCATAAACCCGAGATTTTCCGACCATGAAATTACTTGAGTGGGGCATTTCTCTATACACAGTCCGCACCCTTTGCATAAGTCAAAAAAAATAGTAAAAGTTCCTTTCTCATTTTCATAGGTTTCCTGTTTCCATCCTCGATTGGTTTGTTGAGTACTTTTCATTTAGTATTTCCTCCTGTATTAAATATTTTTTATATAACAGAGCTCTAAAACTGCTTTAAGTTAGTTTTTCAATAAATACTCTCGTCTTTTTCCCTAAAAAGCTATTATGTATGACAAAAAAATCTATTCTAGGACAAGGGAACCATGACATAAATTAGTATAAAAAGAAAGGGGAGATATTATGTATATTATTGCCATAACGAATTGGAAAAGAAAAATCATTTACTTTGTTGCCTTACTGCTAATTATTGCCCTTGTTGCCTTTATCGTACCCCAAATGCTAGGAATAAATACAACAGCTACCGATAGCGAACCTCAGGAGGAAGAAATGCTGACCCAACCTATCAAAGTACAAGGGCCGGCGGATGAAACCGATTCTTTAAATTTGAAGCCAAACAATTAAAAGGAAATAAAAAGACAATGTGGAATAAAGTCTTTAATACTTTTTAGCGGAAAGGTAAATAAAAATGAACCAGCTAGAAGAATTTTTGAATTATCTTTTTGTGGAAAAAGGTTTGGCTTCCAATACCGTAGATTCTTATCGGAGGGATTTAAAAAGTTTTTTTGATTTTCTGATTAACACCAATAAAAAATCTGTTCAAGATGTTTCAAGAGATGATATTGTGAACTATCTATCCTTTCTAAAAACGAAAGCTAAGGCTGCGGCTACCATTGCTAGGCATACTGCAGCCTTAAAGGCTTTTTTTAAATTTCTTTATCAGGAAGGTTATTTACCGGAAAATATTGCTGAAGACATAAAAAGACCTAAGCAGCAACAAAAACTGCCCTTGTTTCTTACTTTTGAGGAAGTTGATAAACTGCTGGACAGTCCGGTTTTAAATACTCCCGGAGGAATAAGGGACAAGGCTATGTTGGAAGTGCTCTATGCTACCGGTATGCGGGTTTCGGAATTATTAAATTTGAATTTAAGCAATATTAATCTGGAAATAGGGTATGTTCGCTGTATGGGCAAAGGTTCCAAAGAGAGGATCGTACCTTTGGGTTCTAAAGCTATTGAAAGCCTGGACACATATTTACGTTGGGGAAGAAGTAAACTACTAAAAAACCGAAGAGAGCAGACCGTTTTTTTGAATAACCACGGGCGGAAAATGACTCGCCAGGGTTTCTGGAAAATAATTAAGAATTATGCCCAAAAGGCGGGGATAGAAAAGGATATCAGTCCCCATATATTAAGACATTCCTTTGCCACCCATCTTTTAGAAAACGGTGCTGACCTTAGGGCGGTCCAGGAAATGTTGGGGCACTCAGATATCTCAACCACCCAAATTTATACCCATGTTACCCGAGGTAAAATATCGCAAGTATATAGACAAGCCCATCCCCGGGCGTAGGAGGAGTAAAATGAAAAAGGCAATTTTATTGGTATTAGACAGTCTAGGTGTGGGGGAACTTCCCGATGCCCACCTGTACGGCGACCAAGGCGCCAATACTTTAAAAAATATTTCTAATGTCTTGGATGGTATTTATCTGCCTAATCTGGAGAAGATGGGCATCGGTAATCTTACGGAGGTAAAAAAGGTAAAACCCCTGAAAAATACTCTTGGAGCTTATGGTAAAATGGCCGAAAAATCAAAAGGTAAAGATACCACTACAGGCCATTGGGAAATGATGGGTATAATTACCTCCGATCCTTTTCCAACCTTTCCTAATGGTTTTCCGGAAGAATTAATTAAGGAATTTGAAAATTTGATCGGCCGCAAGACTTTGGGCAATGAAGTTGCATCCGGGACCGAGATTATTGAAAGACTGGGTCCCCGACATATGGAAACCGGCTATCCCATCGTTTATACCTCTGCCGACAGTGTTTTCCAGGTTGCAGCTCATGAAGAGGTTATACCTTTGGAAGAATTATACGAAATATGTAAAACTGCCCGAAAATTGTTAACCGGCCCATATAAAGTGGCCAGGGTAATTGCCAGGCCCTTTATAGGAAAACCCAATAGTTTTGTCCGTACTGCCAACCGCCATGATTATTCCTTGAAACCTCCGGCGAAAACTCTGCTGGATTATTTGCAGGACAGCGGAAAACAAGTAATTTCCGTTGGCAAGATTAATGATATCTTTGCGGGGCAGGGTATTACCGCCGCCTATCCGACCTTAAACAATATGGACGGCATTGATAAAACCCTTAGAGCTTATCAAGACCTAAAGGATGGTTTGGTTTTTGCCAACCTGGTTGATTTTGATTCCAAATTCGGCCACCGAAACGACCCCCAAGGGTATGCCCGGGCCTTGGAAGAATTTGACCAAAGGCTTCCGGAATTGTGGAGTATAATGGATGAAGAAACAATTTTGATTATTGCCGGCGATCATGGCTGTGACCCGACAACGGACAGTACCGACCATAGCCGGGAATATACTCCCTTGTTGGTAATGGGCCATGAAGTGAAAAAAGGTGTTGATCTGAAAATCCGGGAAAGCTTTGCCGATATTGGTGCAACTCTTGCCGAATATTTCGGGATAAAATATTTTGGCTATGGAACGAGTTTTTGGCCTGATATAAGAGTGAGGTGAGGAAATTGAAGGAAACAATAAATTATATCCAGGACCGGTTAACAACTATGCCTGAGGTGGGATTGGTTTTGGGGTCGGGCCTTGGGGTCCTGGCTGAAGAAATCATTGACCCGGTAATTATTCCCTATGAAGATATTCCAGGATTTCCCGTATCTACTGTGGAAGGCCATGCCGGTCGCCTCATTATCGGTGAATTAAGCGGGGTACCGGTGATGACCATGCAGGGCAGGTTTCATTATTACGAAGGCTACGATATGCAAAAGATTACTTTTCCCATTAGGGTGATGCAAGGTTTAGATATTAAAACACTTATTGTCACCAATGCTGCCGGAGGAATAAATCTGACCTTTACACCGGGAACCATAATGTTGATAACCGATCATATTAATTTGATGGGCACTAACCCTTTGATTGGCCCAAATTTAGCCCAATTCGGTCCCAGGTTTCCTGACATGACCCAAGCCTATTGTCCCCGCTTAAGGGCAATAGCCCAAAAAGTGGCTCAAGAATTGGGCATAAATCTTCGTGAAGGGGTTTACGCCGGCCTTACCGGACCCAGTTATGAAACGCCGGCTGAAATAAAATTTTTGCGGGCTATTGGGGCTGACGCCGTTGGCATGTCTACCGTTCCCGAAGTAATTGTCGCCAATCACGGAGGGATGAAGGTATTAGGTATTTCCTGCATAACCAATATGGCGGCCGGGGTAAGCGGACAGAGACTAAATCACGACGAGGTCATTGAGACTGCTAACAAAGTAAGGGATAATTTACGTTCCTTGCTGTTGGGAATATTAAATAATCTAAGGTAGGGTTTATTATGCGAGTTTATGACATTATCAGCAAAAAAAGAGATGGTTTCAGCCTTTCCCAGGAGGAAATTCAGTTTTTGATTGAGGGGTATGTTAAAGGTTCAATACCCGATTATCAAATTGCTGCCTGGCTAATGGCGGTCTTTTTTCAGGGGATGGAAGAGGAGGAATTAATAAATTTAACCCGGCAAATGGTGCTTTCCGGTGACACCATTGATTTAAGCGGGATAGAAGGTATTAAGGTAGATAAGCACAGCACCGGAGGGGTTGGGGATAAAACTACTCTTATTTTGGGGCCTATTGTAGCAGCGGGCGGTGTTCCTGTGGCCAAAATGTCGGGCAGGGGTCTAGGCCATACCGGAGGCACAATTGATAAATTGGAAGCAATACCCGGCTTCCGGGTGGAATTAACAAAAGAGCAATTTGTAGGCCAGGTAAACAAAATTAAGCTGGCTGTTGTCAGTCAGTCCGGCAACATCGTTCCAGCCGATAAAAAGTTATACGCTTTAAGGGATGTGACCGCCACCGTTAATTCTATTCCGCTGATAGCTTCCAGCGTCATGAGTAAAAAAATTGCTGCCGGTGCAGACGCCATTGTTTTGGATGTCAAAACCGGAAGCGGAGCATTTATAAATGAGCTTGCCGAGGCGGTTCAACTCGCCCAATTGATGGTTAAAATCGGCAAAGGATTTAACCGCAAAACTATTGCATTAATAACTAATATGGATCAACCTTTAGGTCAAGCTGTCGGAAACGCCCTTGAGGTTAAAGAGGCCATTTTGACCCTTAAAGGGCAAGGGCCCGATGATTTGACCGGGTTGTGTCTTGAACTGGCAGCCCATATGTTTGTTTTGGCTCAAAAAGTCTCAAGTATTGAAGAAGGTATTAGTTTAGCCGAAGAATTGTTAAATACAAGTAAAGCTCTGGACAAATTTAGGGAGTTTATCCATGCTCAGGGCGGGGATATAAAGGTAATTGATGATTTTAGCTTATTCCCTTCTTCTCAATATAGAGTTTCTGTCTGCAGTAAAGAAGACGGCTATGTGGAAAGTATTGCCGCCCAGGAAATAGGAAAAGCCGCAATGGTTTTGGGAGCCGGAAGGAGCAAGAAAGAAGATAAAATCGACTTGGGTGCAGGAATTATCGTCAAGAAGAAAATCGGTGATTTTGTCCAAAAAGGTGAAGCTTTGGCAGAAGTTCATTATAATGATCAGGGAAAAGCCCAAGAAGCCGTTACCCTTATCGAAAAGGCTTATAGCATTTCCAGTCAGAAGGTTAGCAAACCGCCTTTGATATATCAAACCATAGCTGATTAAAAATAAGGGGCCACCATTGGTTTTTGGCTGAAAAAGAAAAATTTCTTGTATTAAATCAAAACCATAACCATTATCAAAAGCAAAGCCTTGGCGAGAAGATGAGCTGAAGAATAGAATTCTCAGCTGTTAGAGCCTTTAGGCACCATCAAGTTCATTCCAAATAATTGTCTGAGCTAGCTTTTCGTTGTAAAAATATGGTTTGTCAACAAGCTGAAACGGGCCATGCCCGTTTATTTTATTTGCAGTTGATCATGATATATTTTGTAAATAGGAATTATTACTCTTATTAAAAAGATATAGACGGTAATACCTCCCAAGGCCAAAAGTAACGCCAAAGCAAAATAATATTCCAAAGCAATCCACCTCCCTAAACATATTATTTACTTTTTAGTTAAAAGCATACCGCCGGCGGTTTTGGAAATACTAAAAATGCTTAGTCTTAGCTAAGAGCAATATTCTATAGACCGGAAGAATTGAGTCAGGACTATAGGATAATTGGCTCAGTGAGAAAGGGAGGTAGGTTAAAATTAGAAAAAAATTTTTTCTCATTTTAATTATCTTAGCGGTGATGTTATTTTCCTTCGGGTTAAATCCTTTTATGTCTTTGGCAGTAGACCTTGAGATCGACTCGGCGTCGGCAATTTTAATTGAAGCCAATTCAGGAAAGATATTATATGAGAAAAACGCCCATGAGCGGAGAGCTCCGGCCAGTGTAACCAAGCTGATGACCCTTTTGGTGGCCATTGAAGCCATTAAGGATGGGCGCGGTTCTTATGATGATGTTGTTATTGCCAGTGAAAACGCCTGGCGTTTGGGAGGTTCCCAAATCTGGCTGGAACCCGGGGAAAAGATGACCCTGAAGGAATTATTAATCGCTATTGCCGTAGGTTCGGCCAATGATGCCTGTGTGGCTGTAGCCGAACATTTATATGGCAGTCAGAATGCCTTTGTGGAAGTTATGAATCAAAGGGCCCAGCAGCTGGGTTTGAAAAATACACATTTTGTCAATCCTTATGGTTTACCGGCAGAGGAGCATTACACCAGCGCTTATGATATGGCTCAGATAGGCAGAGAAGCCCTAAAACACGAGGAAATACTGCAGTTGACTTCCATAAAACATTATCGGCTAAGGGAGGACCGGGGCGAGAAGTTTACCCAATTAGATAATACCAATAAATTGCTTTGGTGGTATCCCGGAACCGATGGGTTTAAAACCGGCTGGATCGGCCCTGAATCAGGTTATTGTTTAGCTTCCACCGTTGAAAGGGACGGGCTTAGGCTTATTGCTGTTGTCTTAGGTGCTCCTCAGGTAAGAGGCAACTTTAAGGACAGCATGACTCTGTATAACTACGGCTTTGCCACTTACCAGTTTAAAGAGTTTCTGAAAAAAGGCCAGGAAGTCAGCAAAGTCAAGGTAGGTAAAGGTGACAGAGATTATATTACAGCTATCACCAATGAACGGGTAGGTATTATGGTACCCAAAGGAAAAGGAGAAGGATTATCGACTAAAATAGAAGTCTTTCCGATAGTAGAAGCTCCGGTAAGCCAAGGACAAGTGGTAGGGAAAGTTACCATATTGAAAGAAAATGAACCAATAGAGGAATTTGAGCTGATTGCCAAGGAAAGTGTAAAGAAAGGTTCACTTTGGCGAGAGTATAAAAAACTTTTTAGCGAAATAATTAATTTTGATTAAAAACGCTTCCCTGTGGGAAGTGTTTTTACTTTTTATTGGACGGTTAAACATTACTTGTACACAATTTACCAGTTTCCGACATTCTTTTTTCCAGAAATTAGGAGGAAAATTTTAATGATTGGAGAATTAGACATTTTAGTATATTCATGAGGAGGATAAGGATGGTTACAGTTAAGATTAAAAATGACGCTTTAATTGTCAGTATCTCCGGAGATTTGGATTTGGTCATCGCCAGGGAATTTAGAGATACTGTTGATAAGGTTTTAAAGGACAAGCCTATAAAAAATTTAATACTTGATTTAAGTGAAGTAAATTTCATTGACAGTTCCGGACTGGGGGCCATACTTGGCCGTTATAAACTCCTGCAACAGCGGGGGGGGAGAATGTCCATCTGGGGTGCCAAACCATCGGTCTTCAGAATTCTTGATTTGTCCGGGATTATGAAGATTATTCCGGTCTTAAAAACGACAGAAGATATTTTAAGAAACCAAAAGGAGGCAAAATAAAATGACCGCCAAAAATTTGGAAAATTATATTCGTTTGGAATTTTCCAGCTTACCGGAAAATGTTGCTTTGGCCAGGGTATTAATAGCCAGTCTGGTTGCTCAATTGGATACAACTCTCAATGATTTGGAAGAGATAAAGGTAGCTGTTTCAGAGGCCGTTTCCAATGCCATAATCCATGGTTATCAGAATAAACCCGATGGTATTGTCGGTGTTGAAGCGAAGATAAAAGACGGTCTCTTGGAAATAACCGTTAATGACTGGGGAGTTGGCATTGAGGATATTGAACAAGCAATGGCACCGACTTTTTCCACCGATCCGGACAGAATGGGGTTGGGGTTTGTATTTATGAAATCCTTTATGGACAGTGTCCATGTGGAATCAGAGGTAGGCAAAGGGACAAAAGTAATCCTGCAGAAAAAAATCAGCGAAAATGGGTCTTGTGCCCAGATAGCTAATTAAATGGTGCAGTATGAATGCAAGATTATCGGAGATGAATCTACCCCGATTCCCATTGTTATCCGATGAAGAAATGACCCAGTTATTGGCCCGAGCCAAAAAAGGTGATGTGGAAGCCAGGGAACGTTTAGTAAACTGCAACTTGAGACTGGTATTCAACCTGGTCCAAAGGTTTGCCAATAGAGGTTATGAAATCGAAGATTTGTTTCAAATCGGTACCATAGGCTTAATTAAAGCCATAGATAAATTTGATACTACCTATAACGTTAAATTTTCCACCTATGCGGTCCCGATGATTGTCGGAGAAATCCGCCGATTTTTAAGGGATGATAATCCTGTTAAAGTAAGTCGCTCGTTAAAAGAAACTGCTTATAAGGTCAGTAAATGCCGCGATACCTTAAGCAAACAATTGGGAAGAGAGCCCAAAATCAGCGAAATTGCCGAAATGTTGGATATTGGAATTGAAGAGATTGTTGCTGCTTTAGAAGCCGTTCAAACTCCTACTTCCATCCACGAAACCCTCTACCAAGATGACGGTGATCCCATTTATATTTTGGATCAATTAACTAAGGACACTGCAGAGGAACCGGCATGGTTTGATAATCTGGCCCTAAAAGAAGTATTAAATAAACTGCCGGCCAAAGAAAAGGAGGTTTTGCTGCTTAGATTTTTCCAGGATAAAACTCAGACGGAAGTGGCTGAAGCCATCGGATTGTCGCAGGTTCAGGTTTCACGTATTGAAAGGCAAGCCCTGCGCAAAATAAAAAATTTACTTAGCCAAGAACCTAATATTTCTTAAAAGCAACCGGAAGGAATTCCGGTTTGTCTGTTGACCAAGTAATTATTAGCGGGTTTGAATAAAAAGAATGTAGGCGGCTGAGGGTTAGAATTATCAGCTGTTTAATCCGGCACTTAATTGAAACTATTAATTTTGTATCTTTTAAATAAAAAATAAAAAATAATAAATATAAACAAAAGAATAATAAGACCGTAACTATATTTTCAATTAAGTGCCGGGGAGTTTTGATAATTCCCGAAGCCACCGAGTTCATTCCTTATAACTGTTTGAGCTAGCTTTTCGTTGATAATAAATTTGGTTTGTCAACAAGGTGACCGGAAGAAGTTCCGGTTTTTCTTTTGCCATTGAGAAGATACTGGGATTTACATATTTAGTTTTTAAAAAGAAATAATAGTTAAAGGAGGTGATGTTTTTGGAACTGGACCAAATAAAACAGCGGATAAAGGACAGGGATCTAAAACTTATTGAAATAAAAAAGATGTCAGACAGCGAGATTAACGTTATTAAGCAAGAGTTGCAGACCGATTATCAAAACCTGGTCTATTTAGAAGCCCAGGTACAGGAAAAGGCTCTGCGG
>JAAXZE010000205.1 GCA_012720075.1 Clostridia bacterium | reverse complement strand
GGGTTGCGGCACCTGTGCTTCGGCTTGTCCGTCGGGAGCTATTAGAGTTTCTCACTTTGATAATGACCAATTATTAGCCCAAATCGAGGGGGTGCTGGCATGAGCGAAAAATTTGAACCTATTATCTTAGGGATCTTATGTAACTGGTGCAGTTATGCTGGAGCAGATTTAGCCGGAACATCACGGCTTAAGTATCCGGCCAATATAAGAATTGTCAGAGTCATGTGTTCAGGAAGAGTGGAACCGACATTAGTTCTTAAAGCTTTTCAAGAGGGAGCCGACGGGGTTTTGGTCAGCGGTTGCCATCCCGGAGACTGTCACTATGTGGACGGAAACATAAAAACTTTAAGGAGAACTCCTCTCATTTCCCGCCTTTTAAATCAGATCGGTATTGAACCGGAACGTTTCAAACAAGTCTGGGTTTCGGCTTCAGAGGGAGAAAAGTTCGGGAAAATCGTGGAGCAGATGGTTGAAGAAATTAGAAAGGTAGGACCTTATCAAAAGAAGCTAGGGGATAAATTAGATGTTGTAATGCATGAGGTGGCGCAATCGGCCCGTGAGGCCGCCGCCGGCAGTGAAAGGAGGGGTTAAGATGGCTCCGAAATTACAGTTAGCCATTTACTGGGCAGCCGCCTGCGGTGGATGTGATGTGGCTATCCTGGATACCGACGAAAAAATCTTAAATATTGCCGAAGCGGCTGATATTGTTCTTTGGCCCATAGCTATGGATTTTAAATATGAAGACCTTTATAAAATGGGGCCGGAATCTATTGATGTCTGTCTCTATAACGGCGCCGTAAGAACATCGGAACAGGAAGAATTAGCCCAGGCCTTGAGGGTTCGTTCCAAATATATGATTGCCTTTGGTGCCTGTGCCTCCTGGGGAGGAATACCCGGTTTAGCCAATTTGACCAATCGGGAAGATATTTTTAAAACCGTTTACCAGGAGACATTTACAACTATAAACCAGGAAGGAATAAGGCCTGACGTTAATTTCCGGGCTCCTGAAGGAGAACTCTTTTTACCCCGGATTTATGACCGGGTTTGGAGTTTGGACCAGGTTGTCGATGTTGATTATTATGTACCTGGGTGTCCCCCTACTCCGGAGACCATTTGGACCGCTGTGGAAGCAATAGTGACCGGCAATTTGCCTCCCAAGGGAAGTGTCATCGCAGGCAGCAGATCCCAGTGTGACACCTGTCAGCGGGAAAAAACCGAAAAGAAAATTGCCCAATTTAAGCGTCCCTATGAAATAATTCCCGATCCCAACAAATGTCTTTTGGAACAAGGACTGATCTGTTGCGGACCGGTAACCAGGGATGGCTGTGGTCATAGATGTACAAGTGTTAATATGCCTTGCCGGGGTTGCTATGGGCCGTCGGAAAAGGTCAGTGACCAGGGGGCAAAGTTATTAAATGCTATAGCCAGCATCATGGATGTTAAGGACGAAGAAAGCGCCCGGCAGTTGGCGGCTACTTGGTAAGACCCGGCAGGAAACGTGTACCGTTTTAGTTTGGCCAAATCCTTAGTCTATGACTAAAAGAAGGGGGGCAAATAACTGTGGCAGCATATAAAAGGGTAACCATCGATCCTATTACCCGTTTGGAAGGTCATGGCAAAATCGAAATATTTTTGAATGAGGCCGGGGATGCGGAAAGGGCTTATCTTCAAATACCGGAATTAAGAGGGTTTGAAAAGTTTTGTGAAGGCCGGCCTGCGGAAGAGATGCCCAGAATCACTCAAAGGATTTGCGGCGTGTGCCCCGAAGCCCATCATTTGGCTTCCACCAAAGCTTTAGATGCCCTTTGGCATGTTGATCCGCCTCGGGCAGCGAAAAAACTCAGGGAATTGTTCTATTGTGCCCATATGGTTCATTCCCATACTGCTCATTTTTATGCTTTAGGTGCTCCTGATTTTGTTGTAGGTCCCGGTGCCGATAAAAAAGAACGTAATATTCTGGGAGTTATTGCGGCTGTAGGTTTGGAAACGGGACAGGAAGTGATTAAACATAGATCTTATGCCCAAAAAATCCAGGCCATGATTGGGGGAAAGGCAACCCACCCGGTTTGTGGTTTGCCCGGTGGGATGAGTAAGCCTATTACCGAAGAAGAAAGGCAACAAATTGAAAGTATGGCTCTGTCCATTGTAGATTTTGCCGAAGGGTCGTTGCAAATATTCCGCGATGTGGTTTTGAAAAATAAGGATTACGTTGATTTGATTGTCAGTGATACTTATAGTTTAAACTGCTATTCCATGGGGATGGTTGATGAGAATAATCATGTGAATTTTTATGACGGAGTAATGAGAGTAGTTGATCCTAACGGCAAAGAGTATGTAAAATTTCTTGCCTCTGATTATAATAAACATTTTGCCGAACATGTGGAACCGTGGTCTTATCTAAAATTCCCCTACCTAAAAAATGTAGGCTGGAAAGGCTTGGTCGAAGGCATTGAAAGCGGTTTGGTACGGGTAGGTCCTTTGGGTCGCTTAAATGCTGCCGAGGGTATGGCTACTCCTCGGGCCAATGCCGCATATCAGGAAATGTATTCAACTTTGGGCGGTAAACCTTCTAAGGCAACGCTGGCTTCCCATTGGGCTAGATTGATCGAATTATTATATGCCGCCGAAAGATTGGTTGAATTATCCCAAGATCAGGAAATAACCAGCACAGATATCAGAACCATTCCAACCGACACTCCTACTGAAGGTATCGGAATAGTGGAAGCACCCCGGGGAACACTTATGCATCATTATGTGACTGATGAAAAAGGCATCATTAAAAAGGTCAACCTGGTAGTAGCCAGTGCCCATGGTTATGGTGCCATGAACATCTCCGTTGACAAAGCGGCAAAAGGTTTAATAAAAAAAGGCAAGGTGGATGAGGCTGCTAAAAATATGGTCGAGATGGCTTTTAGAGCTTATGATCCCTGTTTTGGCTGTGCAACCCACACAATGCCCGGCAAATTACCGTTAATAATAAGTGTTTATGATTGCAATAGGGAGAAAATTATGGATTTGGAATGGTAACTTTGGTTCCTGGGATCCAATGCCATTTTTACCGGGAGTGCCGTCTTTTTTACGCTATTATAAACTTCACTCCTCACATTCAGGCACTCCCGTTTCTTTTAAAAAAATTGGTATGGCTCCATAACTAAAATAGGATGGAATAGAAAAATTATTTGATTTAAAAAACAATTTTAAAAAAAACAATTTATCATAAATAAAAAGAAGGAGAGTGTTTAATAATGGTAGAAATATATGTAGACATCGAAAAATGTACTGGGTGCGGTGATTGCGTCAAAGCCTGTCCGCCGGAGATACTGTTTGTTAATGCAAATTATTGCAATATCAGGGAAAATTTAGTGCCTGAATGTTTGGGTTGTCAAAGCTGTGTTGTCGTTTGTCCTACTGCTGCCATATCGGTGAAGGATTTAGAAAGGAGCTTTACTTCGTAGCACATAAAGGTTAAGGTTAAGGTTGAGGTTGAGTTAATCATAGATATACAGTGCTACTGGTCTACCATTCTGCAGAAAAAATAGGTAAAGGTTTTGCTGCGCTAGATTGAGGTTAATATTAAAGTGCGTCATTTTTTCGGTTGGAAAAGTTTGAATGTTTGAAGAGTTGGGAAAATATACTTATAGGGCACTGGGCACAGGTCACAGGGTACAAGGCCGATAAGCTTGACCTGAAAGTCCAGTCCCCAGTCACTAGGGCAGGTCTGCCCCTACAGGAGGCTTTTATGAAAAAATCTATTGTAGTAGGATTGGGCAATCCTATCCTTACTGATGACGGTGTTGGGATTAAAGTCGCCCAAATATTGCGAAAAAAAGTCGGAAATGAGGTGGAGGTAGTCGAAGCCTCATTGGCCGGCTTTAATCTTTTGGATTTGTTAGCAGGGTATGAAACCGCAATTTTGGTAGATGCTATTCAAACCAAAGGAGGAAAGGTTGGCGACATCTATAAATTCGGCCTGGAGGATCTGGCCTTTTCACATAGGCTGGCTTCCGTTCATGATATTAACCTTTATACTGCCTGGAGATTAGGGGAACAATTGAATATCAAACTTCCTAAAAAACTGGTTATATTTGCAATAGAAGTAGAGGATGTGCTAACATTTAGTGAAAAACTGACACCAAAAGTTGAGGCGGCAGTCCCGGAAGTTTGTGAAAGGGTACTGGATGAACTTAAGGGTGAACATGACATGGAAGACGTTAATTTTGGGTAAATAGTTGGCGTCTGACATTCTTTTAGGGCATATTTTTGCGTCAGACAATATTTCGGGTATATAGTATTGGTCCGACTTTACGGGAAGTAAGTTTTTGGGCAAAAGAAAACCTTTTGCGATATTACCCCATAATAAGTTTCTGACGGGAAAAATTACTTCTTAGTACATCTGACGCAATAGATAAAATAGCAAGTTCTAGTCTGACCCAAAAGCTTAACAGTAGATGTTATTGTCTGACGGGAAATTTTAAAATAAAAAGTAAGTCTTGCTTTATTTTTTGGCGGAGGAGAAAATAATGCACGAACTTTCCTTAGCTCAAAACTTATTGGATATAGTGTGCCGGGCAGCAGAAGAAAATGGTTTGCAGAGGATAACGGTTGTCTCGGTAGTTGGTGGTGAATTAGGGGGAATTGTTTTGGATGCCCTCCAATTTGGTTTTGAGGTAACAAAGAAAGGTACGGTGGCTGAAGGGGCCAAACTTTTATACAGGGAGCTTCCTGCATTAATTAGATGTAATTTTTGTAACCATGAGTTTAGCTGGAAAGCATATGGTTACACTTGTCCCCGGTGCTCTCACCGGGGCGGAGAAATGTTTCAAGGCAACGAATTCTATGTGGAATACATAGAAGGAGATGGGAAGGAGGAAGGCACCAATGACACAAATTAAATTGGAAACCGGTATTTTAAAGGCCAATGATGATGTGGCAAGTCAACTAAAGCAGCTATTTCAGGAAAAAGGAATTAAGGTCATTAATCTGATCAGTTCTCCCGGAGCAGGCAAGACTACCCTTTTGGAACATTCCATTCCCAAGTTGATTAATAAATTTCGAGTCGGGGTAATAGAAGGTGATGTGCTCACAACCAGAGATGCTGATCGTATTGCCAAGCTTAATATTCCGGTAGTACAAATCGAAACCAAAGGTGCCTGCCATTTGGATGCCAATATGGTTATGAAAGCTGTTAAACAATTGGATCTGGATAATTTGGATCTGATAATCATTGAAAACGTAGGAAATTTAGTTTGCCCGGCTGTTTTTGAATTGGCAGAGGACGCCAAAGTTGTTGTCCTGAGTGTTGCCGAAGGCAGTGATAAACCGGCTAAATATCCCACGGTTTTTACCAGGGCGAAGGTATGTATTCTGAACAAAATGGATCTTTTGCCTTATAGCAATTTTTCCCTTGATGATTTTTATGAGGACCTGAAAAGGATTAATCCTAGACTCAAGGTTTTTGAGGTTTCGGCAATAAAGGATACGGGGTTGGAATCCTGGCTTGAATGGTTGGAGGGAATGATGGTTAATGGAGGCAAAAAGAATTGAACTAAAGGGTGTGGTTCAGGGGGGTGGTTTTCGGCCTTTTGTGTATACTATTGCCCATAATTATGGAATTAAAGGCTGGGTGTTGAATAATTCCCAAGGAGTGTTTATTCATGCGGAAGGAGAGACGGAAGATTTAGAACGCTTTTTAGCGGAACTTTTTAATAATCCCCCTGGCCGAGCCATAATAAAAGAAAAAAAGGTCTTAGATGAAAAACCTCAGGGTTTTCCGGAATTCACAATTGTAGAAAGTCAAAGCGGGGGAGAGCAGGAAGTTTTGATTTCTCCTGATTTGGCCATGTGTTCCCAATGCTTTGAAGATGTTACAACCCCTGGCAATCGGCGTTATAAATATGCTTTTACCAATTGCACCAACTGTGGGCCCCGTTTTACCATTATAAAAGGTGTCCCTTATGACCGCACTAAAACTACTATGGCTGAATTTCCTATGTGTTCAATTTGCAGTGCTGAGTATCATGATCCTTTTAATCGGAGATTTCATGCTCAGCCCAATGCTTGTCCTCAATGTGGTCCCCAAGTGGTTATTTTTGACCATTCGGGCAAAGAAATACCTGAAGCTACTCCCCATGAGCTCTTGTACAACGGGTTTATTTTGGCTGTGAAAGGTTTAGGCGGTTATCACTTGGTATGTGATGCCAAGAATTCAAGGGCAGTAAATCGCTTGCGGGAGAGCAAAAAGAGAGAAGCCAAACCCTTTGCCGTTATGGCAAAAAATATTGAGGTCGTCAAAAAATATTGTTATCTTACGCCTCAGGAAGAAAAGCTTCTTACCGGTCCTCAAGCTCCCATCGTAATTTTGCCCCGCAAAAAGCGCTATCTTCCTTCAAGCCTGGCGCCGGGAGTTAATACATTAGGGGTAATGCTTCCGTATGCTCCGTTACATCTTTTATTGTTTAGAGATGAACTGGAGTTATTGGTTATGACCAGCGGCAATATTAGCTCTAATCCCTTGATTTACCAGGATGATGAGGCTTTTTCCCAGCTTAAAGAAATAGCTGATTTTTTCGTTATTCATAATAGAGAAATCTATAACCGTTGTGATGATTCCGTTGTTAAAGTCATCAACGGAGAACCCCAGCTTTTCAGGAGAGCCAGGGGGTATGTTCCTTTACCGGTGGAAATACCTGAGCAGCCTTCGGTTTTTGCCTGTGGCGGCGATTTAAAAAGCACCTTTTGTTTGACTAAAGGCAATAAAGCTTTTTTAAGCCAACACATGGGTGATTTGGATAATTATCTTAATCTCCAGGAATATATTTTGACAGCCCAAAGAATGCAGGAGTATTTGGCAATAGAGCCCCAGGCAGTGGTAATTGACCTTCATCCCCGGTATAACTCCCATAAATGGGGACGGGAATGGGATAAACCGGTAATTGAAGTACAGCATCATCATGCCCATCTGGCCAGCTGTCTGGCTGATAATGGCCTGAATGAGAAGGTCTTGGGGGTGATTTGTGACGGGACAGGATATGGCACTGACGGAAATATCTGGGGTATGGAATTTTTGTTAGGCGATTTTTCCGGGTTTGAACGACTGGCCCATTTAGAATATGTGCCATTACCGGGGGGAGATGCGGCAATAAAAGAGCCTCTAAGGATGTCCGTCAGCTATCTTTATAAATATTTGAGAGAAAAGGGACTTCTGGAAACCCAAAAATACCTGGCTCCGTTAAAGGAAGAAGAAATCCGGCTTTTTATGCAACAAATAGATTTAAAAGTAAATTGTCCTTTAACTTCCAGCTGTGGCCGGCTTTTTGACGCTGTCAGCGGTCTTTTGGGAGTATGCACTAAAGTAAATTATGAAGGACAGGCGGCTATTGAGCTGGAAGAGATGGCTGACCGGACAGTTAAGGGGTCAGGCTATAGTTTTGAAATAATAAAAGGGAATAAGGTACCTTATGTTATTTCCACCGAAAAGATGTGGCCGGAATTACTGGAAAATATTTCCCGGGGAATAAAGGCCCAGGAAATAGCTGCCAAATTTCATTGGACTTTGGCACAAATCATTACCCAAACATGTGTGAATCTGAAAAGTTATTTATCTTCGCCCAAAATCGCTTTAAGCGGTGGGGTGATGCAAAATAAACTTTTAATCGAAACTTTAGTGCCAATGCTGAAGGAACACGGTTTTGAACCCCTTTTGCATCGGCAAGTCCCGGCTAATGACGGCGGACTGAGCTTAGGCCAGGCGGTAATCGGGGGGAGGTTAAGAAAATGTGTGTAGCAGTCCCGGCAAAAGTGTTAAAAATTGAGGAACCCTGGGCTGAAGTAGATTTGGAAGGTACTACTTATAAAATAAATATGATGTTGACTCCTGAAGTTCAGGTAGGGGATTATGTTTTAATTCATGCCGGCTTTTCCATTCAGCACTTAAAACCTGAAGAGGCCAGGGAAACGCTGGAGTTGTGGGAGGAATACTATGCTCGGCTTGAAACTAAGTAAAGAAAAGCTGAAACCGTTATTAAAGGAAATCAGCATCGACAGGAATATTAGGATTATGGAGGTATGCGGTACCCATACCATGGCTATTGCCAAGTCCGGCATTAAGCAGTTGTTGCCCCCAAACTTCCGGCTGTTATCCGGTCCAGGCTGTCCTGTTTGCGTGACGGCCCAGGAAGATATTGAAAGGATCCTATTGCTGGCCGAAAAGCCCAATGTCATTATTACCACCTTTGGTGATATGCTAAGGGTCCCGGGCTCAAACGGCAGTCTGCAGGAGAAACAGGCCCAGGGTGCAGATATTCGCATAGTTTATTCGCCCTTGGACGCTGTGGCAATAGCCCGCCATAACCGGGAAAAAGAAGTTGTTTTTATTGCCGTTGGTTTTGAGACCACTGCTCCCACCGTGGCTGTTGCTTTGGAAACTGCCCGTAAAGAAAATTTAGAGAATTTTAGTATTGTCTGTTTGCATAAATTGGTTATTCCTGTTTTAAGAACCCTTTTAGAGGACCAAACAACGGAAATTGATGGGTTTTTGCTTCCCGGTCATGTCAGTACTATTATATGTACTACTCCTTATGAATTTATTGCTGAAGAATTCCAAAAGGCATGTGTAGTTTCAGGCTTTGAAGCCGTGGATATATTAGAAAGCCTTTGGCTAATCAGCCGGCAGTTGAAGACAGGCCGGTTTAAAGTGGAAAACCAGTACCAAAGGGGAGTTAAAAAAGAAGGAAATAAGGTCGCCATGGAAGCAATCAACAGGTTTTTTGAACCAACCGGTTCATTATGGCGGGGCATAGGCGAAATTGAAAACAGCGGATTGAAATTGCGTCCGGAATTTTCCTGTTTTGATGCTTTTTTGAAATTTGATTTAAAAGATGTCCAGGTAAAACTTGCACCCTCAGGCTGTATATGCGGAAAAATTTTAAGGGGTATCTCTAAGCCCGAGGATTGTGGGCTTTTTGGCAAGGTTTGTACTCCCCTTTCTCCGGTAGGTCCATGCATGGTCTCATCGGAGGGGGCATGTGCAGCCAGTTTCTATTATGCAGGGGGTGATATAATTGGCCGATGAAAGAATACTCCTGTCCCATGGCGCAGGAGGCTTAAAAACCCGGAAACTGATCAGAGAAGTTTTTCAAAAAAATTTAGGCAACGCTTATCTGCAGCAGGAATTGGACGCAGCTTTGATAAAGTTTTCTACTAATAAAATTGCTCTGACCACCGATTCCTTCGTGGTTAGTCCCATTATTTTTCCCGGCGGTGATATCGGTAAACTGGCGGTTTGCGGTACGGTCAACGATTTGGCGGTAATGGGCGCCAAACCCCTGTATTTAACTTTAGGTATAATAATTGAAGAAGGAATGCCCTTTGAGGTTCTGGAAAAAGTGGTTTGCTCTTTAGGCAATACGGCCCGGGAAGCGGGAGTTCAGATTGTTGCCGGTGATACAAAAGTAGTGGAACACGGGGCATGCGACAAAATTTTTATTAATACTTCAGGTATCGGTTTTGTTCCCCCTAATATAGATTTGCGCCCCTCCAAAATGTTGCCGGGAGATAAAATAATTGTCAGCGGTTCAGTAGGCAATCATGGCATTGCTATTTTAGCAGCCAGGGAAGGTTTAAATTTCACTCCGCCGTTAAGCAGTGACTGTACTTATTTAAATTATTTAATAGACAGGGTTTTAAACCTCTCATCGGGCATCAAATGCATGCGGGATCCAACCAGGGGTGGACTTGCCACCACTTTAAACGAATTGGCTCAACAGGCCGGTTTGGGAATTAAACTGTATGAAGAAGCGGTTCCCATAGATCCTCAGGTTAGAAGGGCTTGCTCTATGCTGGGCTTAGATCCTTTATATTTGGCTAATGAAGGAAAGGTAATTATTATTGTTTCTGCTAAAGATGCCTCCCGGGTTTTAGAGGAAATTAGAAAATTTGATATCGGCAAGAATGCCAATATTATCGGAGAAGTAACCGATGCCCATCCTTCAAAAGTGGTCATGGAAACGGAGTTGGGTACTTTAAGGGTTTTAAGGATGCTGGAAGGAGAACCGTTGCCAAGAATATGTTAATTTAGTGGGTAAGTGTGTTAGTTTTTAAGTGTCTATTGGTTTTTCAACTCCTTCAATATTCCAACTTTTCCAACTGAAAAAATGATGTTACGTTAATATTAATCTTAACCTAGCGAAGCGAAACCTTAACCTTCAGAAAACGGGCATTGCCCGTTTTTTTTGTGGAACAATTATTTATGGATTTCGTCTATTATATAAAACCGGATTAAATACCTTCTCCCGGGGAACACTAAAAATCAAGAGATAAATGTTTTTACTCGTTTCGCTGTTTTTCTTTTTCCAGCATTGAAGGCCGGGGGATGGTTCTAAAGTGAAAAAAGTCAAAATAGGCATTTTTGTGTTGGCCATTATTTTCATGTTAGGTAGTTGTACTAATACCTCCAGTATGGTGCAAGGGGAAATAGAAGAACCGGTGCAAAATTTTATCCGTGAAAGAATAAAAATGTTTAGCGAAAAACATTTTACCAAATTGCGGGACTGCCAAATCACTTTCAACCATGGAAAAGGTTCGGTACATGTGGAATTTACTCCCGATTTCGGAGCCATAACTTTTAAGAATGATATCTGGAAACGGGCTGCCGAACATGCTATGAACCTAATTTATATTTTCCCGGAGATTAAGGAATATAGTTATACAGTTATTGATACTAAAGATAATAAGCTGATGGATCTGTACATAGATGAAGTAGGAATAAAGCTTTTACCGGAAAAATTTTATGGAACCAAGGGACCAGGGGGTTATCGGAACTGTTTTACAAAAGTTGAAGTAACCAAGATTGGCAATGAACTTCCGCTGGATGAAGATTTCTTTGACGGGTCCCAATTACCATAATACTTTAGGGTGGAGATTTCGGGTCGGTGCCCAGTGCCCGTTGGCCAGTATTTCAATGTTCGGTTGTCTGGTTTTTCCGGTTACATGGCCAGGGTACAGGTCACAGAAAACAATTACCATAATAAACTATCCCAAGTTAACAACAGTTTTGGGGAAGGGTAACAGTCTTTAGTTTCTTCCATGCATGTCCCCCGTAGGAAGAAAACTGAAGCTAACTCTATCCCCTTTTTTAATGGAGAATGGAGAGTGGAGAATTGGAGAATAATAAGCTAAAACTTTGAAGGAATTTATTGGATAAATTTAGAATACTTACTACATTGAATAGTATTAGTTAAAGGAGGTCATATGGAAATGAATTGGCAAGAAGTTCAAAACAAAGCGCGACAAAAAATAAACCCGGAGGTCTGTAGGGTTTGCCCGGTCTGTAACGGGGTAGTCTGTCGCGGAAAGCTGCCCGGTATGGGCGGAGTAGGAACAGGGGCTTCATTCGTTAAAAATTACCAGGCTTTAGCTGAATACAAATTAAATTTACATACTTTGCATGATGTTACAGAGCCCCGGATGTCGGTAGAAATATTTGGTAAAAGGTTGGCTGTTCCCGTTATTTTAGGTGCAGTTGCCGGGGTCAAGACCAATAGATTGGATAATTGCATTACGGAAGAGGATTTAGCTGAAAGCTGGCTTC
The DNA here is from genome assembly GCA_012720075.1 of Clostridia bacterium. GTDB lineage: Bacteria > Bacillota > Peptococcia > Peptococcales > BICA1-8 > JAAXZE01. Next base: position 1,563 of record JAAXZE010000205.1, on the reverse strand, counting down.
TTGGGGCTAAAATGGGGGAAACTTTAGCTATGACCGGCGATGGACCCGATCCTTCCCTTTATGCCGTCGCTATAGAGGCTTCCAAGAAAAATCCGGGTATAGCTATACCTATTATTAAGCCAAGGCCTCAGGAAGAAATTTTGACCAGAATAAAAGAAGCGGAAGAGGCCGGTGCTGTAGCGGTAGGTATCGATATCGACGCCGCAGCATTAATTCATAATGTTTCGGGCCTAACCTGCGAGCCTAAAACCATAGACAAAATCATAGAATTGGTTGAGAGTACCCACTTGCCTTTTGTTCTCAAAGGGATAATGACTGTGGAAGATGCCGAGACCGCTTACCAAGCAGGTGTTAAAGCCATTGTTGTATCCAATCATGGCGGAAGGGCTCTGGACCATTGCCCTGGTACCGCTGAGGTCTTACCAGATATTGCTCAAGCGGTAGGAGATAAAATGACTGTTTTGGTTGACGGTGCCATTAGAACCGGTATTGACGTCCTGAAATGTCTGGCCTTAGGCGCCCATGGGGTGCTGGTAGGACGGCCTCCTACTATTGCAGCCATCGGTGGAGGAGCGGAAGGTATTAAGGCTATGTTGGATTACTTCAAGGCCGATTTGCGGAAAGCCATGATTCTGACCGGTACTAAAGATGTCCAAAAGGTCAGCAAATCTATTCTTTATAATTTTTGAAACAGCCAATTTGGCATGATGAATTATGACTTTAAAAGGCTAAGAAGGAGATAGAGATGGATAACCTTCAGTTATTAGCCCAATGGTTAAAGGAATCTACCTATACTGTTGTTTTTACCGGTGCCGGCATGAGTACTGAATCGGGTTTGCCCGATTTTCGCTCCAAAACGGGACTGTGGAAAAGTAAGGACCCCAAAAAATTGGCCTCTATCGAGGCAATGTATCAAAATCCTCACGAATTTTATGATTTTTATCGTCAGCGCCTTGCTACCCTGGGAGAGGCCAAGCCCCATAAAGGGCATCTGATCCTGGCCGACTGGGAAAAAAAACGGATTATTCAGGCCATTATCACTCAAAATGTTGATGGATTGCATCATCGAGCGGGTTCCCACCGGGTCATTGAGCTGCATGGAACATTACGGGAATCCCTTTGTTTAAAATGCCAAAAAACTTATCCTTCCCAAATTTTGCTGACTGAGGGAATTCCTCGCTGCTCTTGCGGCAATATGCTGAAACCGGGCGTGGTTCTTTTTGGCGAAATGCTGCCCCAGGAAGCTTTGAGACAAGCGGATATAGAAACAAGGCGCAGTCATCTTTTTATAGTCATTGGTTCTTCCTTGGAGGTATCGCCGGCAAACTTTTTCCCGTTGGAAGCCAAAGAGGTCGGTGCCAGACTGGTGCTGATCAATCTTGAGCCTACCGAAATGGATGAGCGGGCTGATTTATTAATCAGGGATAAAGCCGGCCATGTGTTGGAAAAAATAGATGGAATACTTAAGACCCTGGCCTAATATGCCAGGGTCATACTGTCGACAAAGTTATTTAGTAAATATATAGCAAAAAAGACTATGAGATTTATTATCATAAGAAAAGC
>JAAXZE010000204.1 GCA_012720075.1 Clostridia bacterium | reverse complement strand
TTCCAGAACCGATACTAAGCTATATGTTTCAATAAACCCCAAAGCATCACTCATGGCAAACGGGGATTCCCCTTTCCCGGACCATAGCTGTTAATCCGTATTAATATCATGTTTTGCAACTATTTTGTCTACCCGACTGACGGGCCGCGGCATGACATGACAAGCTGTCAATTCACCAATGGCAGCCGCAGCTTTAGCTCCTTTTTCCACTGCCAATGTGACTGCCTGAACATCACCTCTAACCATGACTGTGACAAGCCCCGAACCCATGTTTTCAAAAGAAACCAGCACTACATCGGCGGTTTTGCACATTACGTCTGCGGCTTGTATGGCAGGAACCATTCCTCTTGTTTCAACAAGGCCTAATGCTTCCCCGCTCATGTTTTCCATGGCACCAGCTCCTCTAACTGTTGGTTATTACCTTTCTTTACATGCCGAATCAATTCAATAAAAACGGGCTTCTAATTTTTCTTTTTCCGTCAGGCCTTCAAAACGCATCATTTCTTTTCCTTGATCTAGGACAACAACTGTGGGGGCCGTTTTGACCGCATATTTTTCAGCCAAGAATTTTTTGGAAGCCAAATCAACTTTGAAAATCTTATAGTCATTGCCCTTCTCACCGTTCAATTTTTCTAATAAAGAGCTGAATTCCAGACTTTCAGTAAGATAAGCGTTAAAGAACAAAAGTAAAACCTTTTTGTCACTTTGCAGTACACTGCTGTTAAAGCTATTGATTTCCTCAATATATCTTTCGGCAGCTACTGCGGCAATCGCGCCGTCACTGGCGGCAGTAACCACCTGCCGCAGATATTTAACCCGATTATCTCCCACGGCATATACTCCCGGAATGTTTGTTTCCATCTGATCATTGACAAGTATATATCCTTTTTCATTCATCTTTATGCCGCTATCTTTCAGATAGCCGGTAGACGGAACCATACCGACAAAGAAGAATACACCCTGGCACTTCAGCTCCGAAAGGGTACCGGTCTTCAGATTTTTAATCCGTACCCCATCTACGTTTTCGTCACCAAGGACCTCTACAACGGTTGAGTTCCAAACAAATTCCATCTTTTCATTTTTAAATGCTTTTTCAGCGCTCACTTTGTTACAATCGAGAATACCTTCATCATGGAGAACAATTACCGTTACTTTTTTAGCGAACTTGGTAATATACATGCCTTCTTCAATAGCCTGGTCACCGCTGCCGATAACAACAACATCTTCCCCCTCAAAAAATTCGGCATCACAGGTAGCACAATAGGCTACTCCGCTTCCCCGCAATCTTTTTTCTCCCGGGATATTCAGTTGCCTTGGCTCGCTTCCCGAAGCAATGATTACCGCTTTGGCAATAAATTCCTCACCTTTTTTGGTTATAAAAATTTTATTTTCCCGGGAAAAATCTACGTTCACTACTTCCCCCTTAAGAAACTCAACGCCAAAACTTTTGGCATGGTTTTCAAAATCTTTCATGAGATCCGGTCCGCTTATTTGAATATATCCGGGGTAATTTACGATTTCCCGTGTTGTATCAACCAACCCGCCAATTGACCCCTTATTGATTACTAAAGTTTTTAGTTTAGCCCTGCCGCCGTATATAGCAGCGGAAAGTCCGGCAGGACCGGCGCCAATAATGATCAAATCGTTAATATTAGACATTTAATCCACATCCCTCTACCTCTTGATTTATGCACCAAGAACTTCCGCAATTTTTTCTTCTACTTGGTCTTCATCCACTTTGCCGGCAACTTTTCCTTTATACATACCGTGGTTAAAAAACAAAATTTGGGGCACTCCTTTTAAAGAGAACCTTTCAAAGAGGTTTTTGCTTTCTTCTACATCAACATAATAAAAACCAAATTTGCCTTCATAGCGGGGCTTTAGCTCCTCTAACATGGGCAAGACTTCTTTACAAACATGGCAATTTTTTCTCGAAAAGATTACCAAGCACGGTTCGGCATTATCATAGATAATTTCCTCAAAAAGATTTGTATCTAATTGTTGCAAAGACATATCCTTCACTCCTTATAGCAACTGATAAAATTCTTGTCCTTTCAGAGCTTATTTGTTTTAAAAAGCAGCTATCAGAGGTTGTTTCCTGATAGCTGCTCAGGTATCAACTTATCAAATATCTTCCGTCAGGATCTGATATACCGGCGCTCCTTCACATTGAGCGGGATAACGAATACCCAGCAGGGCAGAAACGGTAGGTGCAACATCAACTTGCCGGATAATCCGATCAGTTACAAATCCTTCCTTGATGCCAGGACCTGCTGCCACAAAAATGGGTGAAACCGATGTGTCAAAATATCCCTCGGAAGTGGAAAGACTGTCGCCATGGAGTCTATTGTGTCCTTCTTCAATGGTGAAGAAAATATCTCCACATTCGGGGCCATGGGTACCCAGCAGCATGGCATCCTTGTTTCTGAGACAAATACCAACTACACGTCTGCCGGTCCGGTGATCACGGTAATTATATAAATCGTTGATTATTTGCTCTTCCAGCTCATATTTATCTTTGGGATCTACAATACCGTATTTGTCTCGGCCTTTAAGGTTGATGTAGATATAGTTGCTGCGGATTTGAACAGCTCTGGTCTTTTCCCAGTCAACTTCCCTTAAGGTGTTGCCGTTTTCATCTTTTTTCAAAACGGTATAACCCAGTTCTTCCATAACTTTGGTATTTAAGCCGCCGTATTCACCCAATATAGGTGGCACATTCTCCCCAACAATAAGGCCATGGTCGCTTACCAGTAAAATAGTCCAACCTTCGTCTAAGAGATGTAAGAATTCTCCTATATAGTCATCGGTTTGCAGGTAGAACTTCTCAATAAATCCTTGATAAGTTTTTTCATCGGTATGGGACCATTCAGGCAGAGTTTTGGCCAGATGCCATAATTGATGACCGGCACAGTCAATATTGTGAAGATGGGAGAATACTGCTCTGTACCCTTTTGTTTTGATCAAATAATTCATGCAGTCAGCTTGCCACTTATTGTATAAAGCCCAGGAGGGTTCGAAAATTTCCCTAACTAATTCGTCATCTTCTCCACCGATTAAGCTTACAGGAGGCACATGACCAACATTTTCCACAATCTCTTTATAAAGTTCTTTGGGATGCCATAGTTGGTCATTGGAAATGTCAAGGGCATTGCTGATCCAAAGTCTAACTATGTTACCGGCGGGATCCAGTTCTAAAATTTTCATTGAACGGCATCCCTTTTTGGTGACTTCATTTTTAATCACATCGTCAATGATGCCTGTTACCATTTCGCCTTTTTTAAGAACAAGCATAGGCTCGGTTTCTTTCTTATTCTTGTAAATGGCAACCCGGTCATATTCGCCGGCTTCGTTTTTCAGGATCAGAGCAGGCCGTCTCATAACTCCGCCGGAAGTCAATATGGTAAATTCTTTTGCCCCTTCGGGAGCATTAGCCCAGCCTGTGGCTTCTCTTAAAGGAGAATTGACTATGTCATAAGCAACCTTGCTTCCTATAACAACTTCCGTATCTTCATCATCCATTACATAAGTGCGAATTTCTCCGCCTTGGCGTGCTTTATCGCCCCACCAAAGTTCCATCATTTCATCATCTACTTCATCCTTTATGTCTAACGTATCTTCCAAATCAGTTATGATGCAGCCAACGCCGGCGGGTTTTTCTACCCTGGGAGCATAGCGGACTTCTTTAATATCTGGAGTGGCAACAATAATTTTTTCCCAGTCTAACTGAGCGATACCCATGTTAACAGAACCGGGTTGAGTCCCGTCAACAACATTCAGGTTGGGGCTTTGAGAGGTCGGGGGCCAGGAACTTCCGGGCCAATGCCAAACCAATGTCTTAATACCGGCTTCGGCAGTAATATTCCATACCTGCTCGGCAGTACAATTTCTGGAGTCCATATTATAAACAACTGCATCAAGGCTTTCCGGAGATTGCCTCCAATAACAAGTTATACCATGGGTTCCTGGGTAAGCTCCCGTAGCAAGAGTAGTCCAGCAGGGAGGAGTAATGGTGGGAATTGCGCCCAGCAACCTCAAATCCTCTCTGGCAGCACCGCGGTTGATTAGTTTCTGCAAGTTAGGCATTTTGCCTTCAGCCAAATATTTACGGCTAATTCTTGGATCCATACCGTCGACGCCCAATACCAATACTTTATTGGTAAGCGGTTTTCTCATCATGTTTCTTTCTCCCTTCCTTTGGCGATAATAAAAATTTTGTAAGGATAATTAGAAGTATTAATTCTATTTATAGGTTAGTATATCAGCGGAGCATTGTAAAATATTGAACGTGTATACCCCATATAACCAAAATTGATTTTCCATAAATTAATGGGACTAAAATGAGAAGGGTTTTCTCCAAATTCAAAAAATTAAAATAATTTTTGGTTGCTTAACAGGATTTTACCAATTTATGGAGTATAGGTTATATTAGCAACTAATTATTTCAAGGGGGGAGTTTATGGAAAAGAAAGTTGTTATTTTAGGTACCTTAGACACCAAAGGCCAGGAATTCAAGTATATCAAAGATATTATCGAAAGCACCGGAATGCAGACTATAGTAATAAACGCAGGGGTCAAAGGCCAACCTTTTTTTGAGCCTGATATTTCCAACCAAGATGTTGCCCTGGCCGGTGGAGTAAGTTTGGAAGAATTGATAGCAAAAAATCACCGGGGAGAAGCCATCGATGTAATGATGAGGGGCGCGGCCAAAATTGTCACGGAGCTTTACCAAAAGGGACAGATAGCGGGAATAATAAGCTTGGGAGGAACGGCAGGGACCACTATCGGTACCCATGCTATGCAAGCTTTGCCGGTAGGTGTTCCTAAACTCATGGTTAGTACCGTTGCCTCAGGCGACACCCGTCCTTATGTCGGGGTCAAAGACATAACCATGATGTATTCCGTGGTAGACATTTCCGGCATTAACAGCTTATCCAGACAGATCCTGGCTAACGCTGCTTTTGCTATAGCCGGTATGGCTAAAGGGGAACCCCCAAAAGCAGAAGAGGAAAAGCCTTTGATTGCCGCTACAATGTTCGGAGTGACCACTCCTTGTGTAAACAAAGCCCGAGAATATCTTGAAGAACATGGTTATGAAGTGCTGGTTTTCCATGCCACAGGCACGGGTGGCCGGGCTATGGAAAGTCTCATCGAAGCCGGCTTTATTAAGGGAGTTTTGGATATTACAATCACCGAATGGTGTGATGAACTGGTGGGTGGCATCCTTAGCGCAGGACCTCATCGCTTAGAAGCGGCGGGGAAAAAAGGTATTCCCCAGGTTGTATCAACAGGGGCTTTGGACATGGTAAATTTCGGGCCTATGGATACTGTCCCGGAAAAGTTCAGAAACAGAAAACTTTATAAACACAATCCAACTGTCACTTTGATGCGGACAACGGTGGAAGAAAATAAAGAATTAGGCAAGATTATTTGCAGTAAACTCAACGCTGCCCAAGGACCGACGGCTTTATTCTTACCCTTGAAAGGAGTATCGGCCATTGACGTAGAAGGTGCGGCTTTTTACGGTCCCGAAGAGGACAAAGCTCTCTTTAATGAATTGCGTCAAGGAATTGACAGAAATAAAGTTGAATTAATAGAAATGGATACCGATATAAATGACCCCCAATTTGCTGTTGCAATGGCTAAAAAACTTATCAGTATGCTGGAGGGAGGAAATTAAAAATGGCAATTAAACGGGATGTCATTTTACAAAGGATTAAGGACCAGATTGCTCAAGGCCGAGCTATCATCGGAGCAGGAGCCGGTACGGGGATTTCGGCCAAAAGCGCTGAAGCCGGCGGAGTTGACTTAATCATCATCTATAATTCCGGTCGCTACAGGATGGCCGGCCGTGGTTCTCTAGCCGGACTAATGCCCTATGGCGATGCCAACGCCATTGTTGTAGAAATGGCTAGTGAGGTTTTACCCGTTGTCAAAAATACCCCGGTTTTAGCCGGAGTTTGCGGAACAGACCCTTTTAGACTAATGGATGTGTTTTTAAAACAGCTTAAAGATATTGGTTTCTCCGGAGTGCAGAACTTTCCCACTGTCGGTTTGATCGACGGTGTTTTCAGAGCTAATTTAGAAGAAACGGGAATGGGTTATGATTTGGAAGTGGAGATGATTAAAAAAGCCCATGAACTGGATTTATTAACAACACCCTATGTATTTTCGCCGGAAGATGCAGAAAAAATGGCTAAAGCCGGTGCCGATATTCTCGTTGCCCACATGGGGCTAACCACTAAAGGCACCATCGGCGCCAAAACAGCTATAACCCTGGATGACTGCGTCCAAAGAATTCAAGCAATCCATGACGCAGGCAAAGCCATAAATCCTGATATTATGGTAATTTGTCACGGCGGTCCCATTGCTGAACCTGAAGATGCCCGCTATGTTTTAGAAAGAACCCAGGGTGTAATCGGTTTCTTCGGCGCTTCCAGCATTGAAAGATTACCAACCGAAAGGGCTATCAAAGCCCAGGTTGCAGAATTTAAAAATATTAAAATATAAGAACTGCGCACTTCGGGGCGCAGTTCAGCTTGTTGACAAACCATATTTATTATCAACGAAAAGCTAGCTCAAACAATTTTACGGAATGAACTAGGTGGCTTCGGGAATTATCAAAACTCCCCGGCACTTAATTGAAAATTTAGTTACGTTTCTTAATTATACTTTTATTTTTATTCATTATTTTTTAAAAGATACAAAATTGAAAGTTTCAATTAAGTGCCGGGTCAAACAGTTGATAATTCTATTCCTCAGCCACCTGCGTTCTTTTTATTCATTCTCGCTAAGGCTTTTCTTTTGATAATAATCATATAGTTTTATTATTGCTAAATAATTTATTAATAGCTTTGTCTACAGTCAAAACTGCGCCCCTCGGGGCGCAGTTCTTTATAGGTAAAGATTGGAAAAGGCGGACACCCAGGTCCGCCTTTTCCAAACATCAAGCTGGCACTATATAAATCATCATGCAAGCTGCTCCAAAAGAGCTGGATCTAGAATTTAACAATCATGTGATGCCTCAGGAATTAAAGGTTGAATACAATAATTTTCTCCTCAGTCATTTCCTCAATTACATATTTGGGTCCTTCTTTACCGGTGCCGCTCTTCTTAACTCCGCCGTAAGGCATTGCATCGGCCCGATACATGGAGGTATCATTGATAATTACCCCGCCGGTTTGTATTTCTTTTGCGGCCTTCATAGCAATATTGAGACTGGAGGTGAAAATCCCGGCTTGTAGACCAAACTCGGAATCATTGGTATAAGCAATGGCTTCATCAATATCTTTATATGGAACAACAACGGCAATGGGGGCAAAGGTTTCCATACAAACAACCTTCATATCCTTCTTAACATCACTTAAAATTGTCGGTTTATATAACCGTGTACCAACTTTTTCCCCTCCGGTCACAAGTTTGGCACCTTGTTGGATGGCCTCCTTAACCCATTGGTCAATTCTTTCCACCTCTTTTTCACTTATCATTGGACCGACACTTGTTCTTTCATCCATTGGGTCACCGACTACTAAAGTTTCGGTATAGGTTTTCATCTCATTTAAGAATTGTTCATAAATATTTTCATGAACATAAATCCTTTGCACCGATATACATACCTGTCCTGCATTGGCAAAACTTCTTTGGGCACACAAGACAGCGGCTTTTTTAATATCCGGAGCATCTTCGTGAACTATTACCGCGGAGTTACTTCCTAACTCTAATGTGCATTTTCTTAAACCAATAACCTGTTTAATTCTTTCTCCTACTGCAGGACTTCCGGTAAAGCTATAAAAGTTTATATCTTGGTTTTGCAGCAATGCTTCACCGATAACCGAGCCGCTTCCATATATTAAATTAATATGTTCTTTGGGCAAACCGGCTTCCAACATTAATTCCACAAGCTTAGCGGCTACTATGGGAGTTTCCTGGGTAGGCTTCAATACAACAGTATTACCGGCGGCAATGGCCGGAGCCACTTTATGGGCAACAAGATTTAGAGGTACGTTAAAGGGAGTTATGGCACAAACCACTCCAACAGGCACCCGGATTGTAAAAGCCATTCTGTTTTCCGAACCGGGCGTTGCTTCAACCGGTACCATTTCTCCATGAATTCTTTTGGCTTCTTCAGCAGCTATTTCAAATGTCTGAGCCGCTCTTTCCACATCAACACGGCTATCGCCGATGGGCTTTCCAACCTCCAGGCAGAGTATTTGGGCCAGTTCTTCTTTGCGTTCCAGTAACAGCCTGCTTGTTTTATATAATACTTCATAACGTTGATAGGGGCTTAATTTTACCGTATTGAAAGAATTCTTGGCAGATTTTACAGCCTTCTCAACGTCTTCTAAACTGGCCTGAGCTATAGTGGCAAAAGGCTCACCGGTATATTTGTTGATTACTTCTTTTTTATTAGCTGTGTCAACCCATTGACCGCCAATATACATCATATAATTTTTCATTTTACCACACCCCACTAAATGATATTTTATTATCCCTCAAAAAATCAATTTTCTTTCTATCTCTTCCCTCCTAATTAAAAAAATCGGTGCAAAAAAAATTCTCCTAAAAGGAGAGGGTGAGGAGGACGATATGCTATACTTCTCCTTTCCATTATGGGAGGCTTCTCCGTTTCCGGAGAAACCCATGATTGCAGCTCATAGATTATTATCCTTAGAGTTACAACCTCGGAGACATTAAATTAAGTTTGCAAGTATATAATATTATAATATTTAATAAATAGCAATAGTTTTTTCTAGCAAGATAAAATTAAACTTTAAATTTGTTTATCATCCCCAAAACGGTTTTGGCTACTTTTTCTAGTTCCAGAACTTCTCCTTCAATGCCCTGAATTGATTGTAATTGCTGCTGTATGGAATAGTTAAACTGTTCTGAGGAAGCCGCAGTTTCATTACTGAACTTAGTTACTTCGGTAATGGCTGCAGTAATCTCCTCACTCAAAGCAGTCTGTTCTTGGGAAGCAGCACTTATTCCTTGTATTCTTGTTGTTATTTGGGCAATCCTATTGATAATGGATTTTAGCATCCTTTGTACATTTTCCACCTTTTCGCGGCTGCTCTCTACAGCTTTACTGGACACTTTCAAATAATCATTGGCCATCCTGGTTTTTTCTCCAAGCTCGCCAATAATGATTGAAATTTCTCTGGCAGATTTTTCTGAAAGCTCTGCTAATTCTCTTACTTCTTCTGCAACAACCGCAAAACCCCGCCCGGGTTCGCCGGCGCGAGAAGCTTCAATGGCGGCATTTAAGGCTAAAAGATTTGTTTGGGATGCTATTTGATTAATTTCCGTTACAAAACCGGAAATTTTGTTAAAGGATTGATTAAGCATTTCAAAAACCGCTTCTAATTGATTTACCTTATGATTGACTTCCTCAACCGATGAAACTACGGCTTCCATGCCCTGTCCGGATTCTTCGGCCTCTTCCCGAACACTGTCAGCTTCATTAAAACATTCCTGGGTCAAAACAGAGATTTGCGAAGCACTGTTGGCCACCTCTTCAGAACCTCGCTGTACTTCCTGCAGATTATCAGCAACAGTAGAGGAAATCTTGGCGAGGGCTTCAACTTGTTCCGCATTTTTCGCTAATATTTTTCTGGTCTCCACAATACTGGAAGAAATATTGCCGGCCACCTTTTCCAACTCATGGGAAGAACTGTTGATTTTAAGGATCATTTTTTGCAGATACTCTAAAAATCTATTAAATTCCAAACCTATCCTGCCTATTAAGTCTTCCGATTTGACAACTAACCTATAGGTTAGGTCCCCCTCCCCGGAGTTCATTTCCACTAATTGCTTATTTATATCCGCTAAAGGTTTATTAATTACCCTTCGGGAAATAAACCACATGAAGAATGCCAGTAGAAGAATTATTAAAATTCCCCCTCCAAATACTGAATATGTAATCATCTTAGTCTGACTGATTATGGAATCCAAGGAAGTGGTTAAACTAAACACACCGTAAATATCACCGGCACTGCCGCTATGACAAGACAAACAAGAACTTTTCAGCTCAATAGGCATGGCATATCTTAAATAAGTATGCTCTCCGTCATTAATAATCTCGCTGCCGTCAAGGAGTTCCCTATTTTCTCTAAAGGCTTGCACAACGCTGTTTTCCCACTCATCAGTGATATTTTCAGTATTTAAGGGTTCCGGGGCGCTAATCCTGACAGTGGTATTCTCCGCTTGCATTTTTTCAGAAAATCTTTCAACGGTAGCCAGGGCATCATACATGACTATATTTCCGGCATTATAGGCATTTATGTTGGATTGTCTTAAGATATGCAGTTGACTGTCCTCCATGTTATCCCAGATGGATTGCAACTGGAGAGATATACTTCTCAGCCTGCTGATTTCTTGATCTATAGGTTTACTATTTAAAAAATCAATAATTAAATACACTCCGCAAAAGGTAGACACAAACAGAACTATTATAAAGGGAACCAATAATTTAATTATTAAATTTCCATCAAAAATTCTTCTTAGATTGTTCATCAGCTCACTCTCCAATATCCCGTACTAGACCGGCACCGGGTACATCCCTTCCGGTCAAAGATTTATAAGACTGTTGTAAGAGTTGGACGACAAACAATGGATTATGAATGCCCTTACTGCCGTCATTCTTAATAAGATAATAATTATAGGCAGCAAGATAAACCTTATTTGGAACCTGTTCCAGCAGTTTTCCTTCGTTATCATAAAACTGAAATACACCTCTGGAGGCCACGAAGGAACCGCCCCCTAATTCCGCTCTAATGGCTTCCTCTAAAATATCCATTAGTTCCAAGACCTCGTCCTGCAAACCCTCAATCAGTCCGTCTCCGTCATAATCCATTTTGGCTTTAATATTAAAATCCTTGGCACCATTATGGCAGGAGGCACAGACTAACTCAGCATTTTCCGGCTCCATTGTAAAAGTATGGGTGATAAAACCTTCTTTATTTTTAGGCATATGGCAGTCAATACAACTTTCACTCAAGCTGATATGCCCATAGGTATTATTATACTGAACGTCCTCCGCTTCCCTGATGCCACCAAAGCCGGTCAAAACATCAGCCTGAGGACCATAATGGGGATAAGGCCTTCTGGGATCATTAATATCAGGCACACCATTACTATTATGGCAACTGCTGCACAATGCTCCCATACCTGCGATAAAATCCTTTTTTACAGGTATATCAATTACCTCTCTGACTTTTAATTGGCTTCCATAACCAGAATGACAAGTCAAACAATCCTGCCCCGTACTGGCAGCCAAGTCTTGAGCTTGTCCAATTTTGAGGGCAAAAGCCATGCCATCATGACACCTAATACATTCGTCTCTCCCAACGGTAGCTGCCAATGGTTTGGCATGGGGTGAAGCAATCCATTGCGCAGTAATTTGATCGGTATAGGAAATGGTTATCCCGTCTTGACTCCCATTACTTTTTCCTAATCCTGTTTTTTCCCTGAACTCTAAATCTTTTACAAAATTATTAGCACAACCGGAAAAGATAATAATAACTGTTAATAAAAAAACAATTCTTTTCAGACTCACCACTTCCTTTTTTGCTTAAACTGGTTATGTGTATTTGTAGTCCTCCCGTCATAAAAAATAAGAAAATTCCTACAAATTTCGCCAAGTTTATTGGCAAAAAAATAAGCCTTATAACCCCATACTTGGCAAAATATTCACCCATTTCCATTATTACACCGGATTTCCTATTTCTAAACCTTTTTTAAAAATTATTTTTCAATTATTTATCCCTTCACCTTTTTATCGGCCCTATGATTAATTATTCCTTACTTTCCAACCGGTGGGTCATATTTGGGATTTTTAAACCAAAATATTGGGGAGGCAATTTAAGAAAACCAATTTTTTTCTAATGATCTTTACAGCGAGGTTTATCCAACCCCTTTCCTTGCACATCATTAATTTTGGAAAGGGCCAGATCGGATAAAAATGCTATTTGGGTAGGCTGCCCATCTACCGTCTCTCCGTAGAGAACTATTCCGTTATCAGTTTCCAGATAATCTAAGGGAAGAATACGCCTAAATAATTGCCTGGTGTTTTTATCAATAACTTCTATTACAACGGAATTGGCTTCAATGCGGTCCAAAATCTCAACCTGTTCCAACTCTGCCGGATAATGCTCCTCTACCAGTTTCTTAAAACTGTCAGCGGCCGTATCCAGATAATAATGTTGTAATTCCAGCCAAAGATTTACCAACTCATCAAATTCTACTTCTTGTTGAACCAGTTTCTCCGACATCTTTGCAGTCAGAGCATCAATTTCTTTTTTTAATAATTTCATATATTCACTCATTTTCCTTAACCCTCCCTTTTACGGTGTAAGAATCATCCGGTGAGACATCCCGCACTTTGGACAAATACTGCCATTACCGGTATCTTCGCACTTCCTGCAATATACAGTAAAACATCTTACACATTTGTAAAGAACCTGGTTATTTTCACTGGTACATAACGGACAAATTAATTCTTTCATATTTTTCATCCTTCCTCTTGATTTTCATTTACAGTCTCTTTTGAAAAGACCGGCGCATTAAGCAGCTTTAACCGATAACCAAATTTTCCGGCAATTATTACATTTAAGCAGCCATAATCTTGGGATATCCTGAAAAGATTGTCCAAAGGCAGTCCCAGCACATGACAAATCAATACCCGGTTTATTCCGGCATGACCGACTATCACAATATTTTGAAAGGGTGTTTTCAGGATGTCCTGAAAAGCAGCCACTATTCTTTGGCTGCAATCGGCAAAACTTTCTCCCCCCGGCGGTCTGAAATACCCGATATCTTCCCCGCGCCGTTTAAATTCTTCCGGATAACGGGTTGATACTTCGGCAAAAGTCACCCCTTCCCATTTGCCCAAACTAATTTCCCGCAAATCGGCTCTTTCCTGAGGAATCAACCCATGCTTCAGAGCTATTTCTTTGGCGGTATCCCTGGAACGGGACAAGTCACTGGAATACACGGCCTCAATTTTAAGCCGGCCCAATTTATTGCTTAAAGCTTTTGCCTGCTGAAAACCTTCCCCGGTTAAGGGTAAATCAATTTGGCCGATATAACACCTTTGGGTATCTGTTTTAATTTTTCCATGCCTGACCAGATAAATGGTTTTTTGGTCCATGTAATCACCCTTGTCTTAGTCTAAGATGTTAATACTTTGATGGTTCTTTTTCCGGTTTGAAGTACGGTCTTTTCGGAATAATAGGTTGCTTTTAGATTTAGTTTCAGCGCTCCTTTTAAGTATGCCCTTCCAATTGGCTCAGTTTGGCAAAGTTCATTTATAACTTGCCATTGATCAATGTTCCGGTCCAACATTATTAATTCTATTTCCAAAGTCGGCTTTCCGGGAAGATTGGAAACAACTGCGGTAAAATCAATAACTCCGGGTACAGCCAGCAAAATTTCATCCAATTGGGCTATTGTGATAAAACTATCCTCAGTCAGTTTAACCATTCCCGTTTTTCTGGCCTTGATATTATCCAGCCTGGGCAATACCGAACCACACGGGCAGTTTCCGGGCAGAAACCGCGAGATATCTCCGGTGCGGTATCGCACCAGAGGCATTCCTCTCCTGGTCAGGGTAGTAAAAACAACTTCACCATATTGCCCAGGAGGTAAAACATCTCCTGTAAGGGGATCGACAATCTCAAAGACAAAATCCCCCATATACAAATGATAGCCTTGATGATGCCGGCATTCGATGCCTCCCCCCAGTCCCATCTCGGTCATTCCATAATATCGGAAAACCTCACTGCCCCAAATTCTCTTGATTTCCTGAATAACCGCCTGGGAAACATAATCAGTGCTTAGCACCATTCGTTTAAGGTTCAAAGGAATTGTGCTCTCTTTTAATTGCCAATATTTGGCCAAAGCTAATACTTGAATCGGTATGCCCACCAAAACGGAAGCCCGGGTTTCGGATAGTTTCTGCAGAGCATCAGACAAACCGGTCACCGGACCGTGCTTTATAGGTTCGGCACCCAGCCGCACCAAAGCCTTAAATAATAAATCTCCAATGCCCCCGGGCCGTTCACAGGGTAAAAGGATTAAAACCCGTTCCCCCGGAGAAGTCAAGAGAGACATGCCCTGCATAAAAAAATCAACGGTTAACCCCTGATCATCGGCGGTAAAATATAATCTTTTTGGCTCCCCGGTTGTACCGGAACTATCAAGGGTGACTACCCGCTCAATATCACTTTGGGACACACAGAGCATTTGCAGAGCGTTACTCCTTAAATCTTGAGGATAGGTAAAGGGGAGTTTTGCCAAATCGTCCAACCGGTTTAGACTCTGACCCGAATAACCCTCTAAACGCTTACGATAAAAGGTGCTGTTTTGGCAAACATAATCAATGGTTTGCCTTATCTTCTTTAATTGATATTCTTTTATATCCTGCAGGGAAATCCTTTCGGTGTTAAAACCTATCTTTTCCTTGATCCAGTTATCAAGGGATATAGGGGCCATTTCCTTAATTTCCATTACTCCACCTCTATTTACGATAAAGGCTGTTGCCGTTTTGCGCCGTTAGATTATAAGCGCAAAAAGGAATAATTCTTTTATCAGCACTAAAGACATGAACAATGCAGTCCCGCAGGCGGTCCAGATCCAGGGACCAAGCATCCTGGAAGGCCATTCCCGAAATAGCCAGGGTAAAATCCCGAACCCGGGTCAAAAACCGATCCAGACTATCCACATTTATTTCAGACAACTCATCTATTTGATTTGGGCAGGAGCAGCCACAGCCGTTTTCCAAAGTCGGATTTCCGGGACCCGCCCATTGTCTTGCCACAAAATCCCTGGATTTATTTACCCCTTCTCTGGCATCTATAGGCTGACAACATGATTTACCGGATTGCAAAGAGTTCCAGGGTTTAAGTTCTCCTTCTTCAGTTAAAATAAAATTGCCGTGAAAAGAGCAGTAGGCATTTTCCGCTCCAGGGGGCAGAAAATTGGCGGCCTTAATTTTACCGTTAGTCTGATTTTCGATAGCTCGTAATATTTCCGGGATGGTTATTCGGGTCTCTGGAGGACTCATGGGATAACGGCCGAAATAGCTTATGGGCTGAAAATGGACTCCTCTTACAGCAGGCATACAGGAAACAGCAAAGTTGATAATCTCTCCGATATTATCCATATTAACACCGGGAACCAGGGTGGGCACAAGAACTACCCCAATCCCCTCTTTAGCGCAGTTTTCCACGGCCGCAGTTTTTACATCCAATAAAGCCTTCCCCCGTATTTGTTTATAAATTTCATCATTAGTTCCGTCAAACTGCAAAAATACGGAGCTTAGACCGGCCTCCTTAAGCTGTTTTACAAAACGGGGTTCACGTCCCATCCGCAAACCGTTGGTATTTAACTGGATGTAAGAAAAACCATATTTCCGGCCAAGCTTAATTATTTGGGGCAAGTCATCCCTTACGGTTGGTTCCCCTCCGGAAATCTGAATATTATAAGGAAGACCGTTTTCTGATAGGCTTTTATACCAGCTTTCAATTTCCTGCAAATCGGGGTCGCTGTCACAAGCCTTATCGGCATCGGCAAAACAAATGGGACAATGGAGGTTACAACCCTTAGTCACCTCCAGCAGCAAGCAGCAAGTATCCCGCCGATGCTCCGGACAAAGACCACAATCAAAGGGGCAACCCTGCTCAACTTTGGTTAAACACACTTTTGGTGCTGCAGGCACCTTTGTATTGGCCCAATCAGCATAAGGCGGCTCACTGCCCTTCCAAATCAGAACCCGAAATTTGCCGTGCTCCGGACATTCTTTTGTTAAATATACGTCTGCACCAACAATAACCTTTTGAGCAGGAATCCTTTTTAAGCATTGGGGGCAAACACTTTCGGTATTTCCCAAAATGATCTCTTTTGCCATAGCTTTACTCCTTTATAAAAAACTTGGCCTGTTTTCAGAGACAAAACTATTTTTTTGCTAAAAACGAATATAAATTTTCAATATCTAATAAATCTTCAATTCTCTCTTTAAGAAAAAGGGCCTGTTCTTGTCTCTTTTTAATATTTTGCAGAATTTCTTCATTGTCAGCATATTTTTCAAAAGCCTTAGAAAATCGTCCTTCAATACTTCCAATATCTTCTTGGTGAATAATTTTATCTACTAAGTAAATAATCGCTTTTTCATCTATTGGATGGTCCTTCCCATAATCGATACTTAAGTCCATATGGGCCTCTACTACCTGGGCCACAGCCGGAAAACCTTCTTCCACAAGAATGGCTGCCCCCTTTTGAGCATGGTTGGGCTGGCCCTTGGCAATATCATGGAGCAGCCCGGCGGCAGTTATGAGCTCAATATCCAGCATAAAGCCTCTCCGTTCATTCAAATGCCGGGCTATTTTTTGGGCTCCATCGGCTACAGCCCGGCCGTGCCTCATTATCCCTTCGGGCACTTGATACCGGGAGAACAACCGCTGACAATCGGAAACTGTCGGTATCTTATTTTTTAATGCCGCCCCGATAATTTTTTGATAGTCTTCCGGGGTATCCATATCCATTAAAACCCCTTCATCAGTACATTCAACATCACAAGACTCATTTTCAAATTCCTGCAGCACCAAGCGCAGGTTTCCGGAATAATCCTGGGCCGAAATCCGGCTAAAGCAAGGCCTGGTAATTAAAGGGGGATGACCCCGCCTGCCTTGATATGTGGGATAAAAAACACGGTAGTCGGACTGTTTATATTTTGCAATAAGTGTCTCTATGGTCTGACTTTTAACCCGGGGTATGTCCCCGGGCATTAAAAAGAAACCTTCCAGCTCACTGTCAAAAGTCTGTAGACCGGTCAGGACTGAAGAAAACATGCCGCAATCAAATTTTTCATTAATTATTGTTTTTACTCCCAACCTATTCAATAGGGGCAATAAATCATTGGCCCGGTAGCCTGCCACAACTCTAACATCGGTAATGCCTGCGGCACGAAAACAGGAAACGGTCCGGGCAATTACCGGTTCACCGTTTAAAGGAAGCAAAGGTTTAAACTCCCCCATTCGTGATGAATAGCCGGCGGCTAATATTAAAGCCGCTAATTTTTCTTTTGACATTTTTCTTTTTCCGCCCGCACTTTAATTAACTCGGCAACAATGCTTACCGCAATCTCTTCCGGAGTTTCCGCCAGAATCTCAAGGCCGATGGGACTATGGACCCGCCTTAATTCTTCTTTAGTAAAGCCCTGTTCTTCCAGTTTTTCATAAACTTTATCCCGTTTTCTTGTACTGCCGATCATACCGATATAAGCAGCAGGAGTTCTTAACACCTGTTCTAAAACCCTTTTATCATGGAGATGGCCCCTGGTCACTATGCACAAGTAACTGTCCTCGTCAATATCCAATTGGGGCAGAGGGTCGGCTAAAGATTCCAATAAAATTATTTCGGAACCCGGGAAACGCTCTTTATTGGCGTATTCCTGCCGGTCATCAAGGACAACGGTCTTAAAACCAACCTTTTCCGCCAGCGGCGCAATTTGTTGAGCAACATGCCCGGCGCCGAAAATATACAATGTTTTGGTTATTTGTATTGGTTCGACAAAAATGCGCTGATCTTCTAAAGTTTCCGAATGGATACTTATTTTAGCCGGACCGGAAATAAGCTTCTTTAAAAACTCCTGGTCACAGTCCAATTGTCCGATCAAGGCATCATTTTCTTTTACCAGACACCGCTGTATTTTATCCTTATTGTGGCCTTCCGTACCTAAGGCAGTTATTAACCATGCCTTTCCCCTATTATTAATAACATCGACAATATCCCTGCAGATTTCCAGGTTTACCGGATCCAAGGCTTCAATATAATCTACCAAAACTTTCACCGTTCCGCCGCAAATCATCTCCATCTGGGCTGCATCGGCTCCCGTCAGGCTGATAAGTCGGATCTGGGGACGTTTAGTTTCAAAAATATCTTTGGCCAATTCCCTTATTTCCCCTTCCAATCTACCGCCGCCTATGGTTCCCGCAATTGAGCCGTCGCTTTTAATTATCATCTTGGCGCCGGAGACACGGGGAGCGGAACCCGATTTATCAAATAGGGTTGCTACAACAAAACTTTTTCCTGAGGATAAAAGGTTTACCATTTGTTCCCACAGTTTATTCATACTATTCCTCCAATTCTCCTGACAAATTATATCCATTGGCGGTAAGTATTTCTTTGATTTTTTCATTAGTTTGGAAAATTATCTGCGGGCAGCGCTGCAGCCTGTTTTGGGGATTATCTTCCAGGATATCCTGGCAATCAATACTGCCGTAAGTTTTTCCCCACTCCTCTTCAAACCATTGAACCAGCTCACTTATCATTAAATTGAGCCGTGGGTCTTCCTTCTCCTGAGGAGAACCTTTCCCGGCATACAAGGCCAGTACACAAGCCCCCCCGGTAAGGGAACCGCAGTTTTTTCCGGAAAAGCCGATTCCTCCCGCCAGTCCGGCCATGGCTCGAACCAAATCTTCGTTACTTTTGTTGAGGTTTTCCAAGGCGTCCATTATTAATATTTGACTGCAATAAAAGCCCTGGTAGGACAGTTCTACCATCCGAAAGAACTCCTCATTCATCATTGTCCGCGCTTACCTCCCCAATACTCTTTAATTTTCCATTTCAGGCCTTTAGTCGGTTTTTTGGGCCACCAGCAAAAAATATCCTATTGAAGATTTTTTCAAGGGAGAAGTCTGACCGTCGTTATCCCCCTTGGAACACCATGGACAAAATCCTTCTATTGAACCGTATTCCATTATGCAGCGAACCACAAACTCTTTTAAGCATTCCGACCGGTCTTCCCAAACCAAAATCTTAAAATTATGGTTTTTTAAAATCTGTTCTAACTGAGCATAATTTTTTGCTCCGGTCAGACAATTAATTTCCTTTCCCAACCATGATGGTGAATGAGTACCTTCATCCCGAATATACAAATCAGAAACGGCCAATTTTCCCCCTTTTACCAGAACTCGATTAATTTCCGCCAGGACCCTGCTATTATATTGCATTACCGATAAACTGCATTCCGCCAGAACACCATCCAGGGAATGGTTAACAAAAGGCAGTGCCTCAGCAGAAGCTTCTATTAACGGCAAATCAGGACAGCGATTTTTTCCCGCTTCCACCGCTTCTTTGGACAAATCAATACCCCTTGCTTCCAGGCAATGGACATTTCGGAGGTACTCCACAGTGGTACCTACACCGCAGCCTAAATCAACCACCCTGTCACCGGATTTAAATTGGCAATATTCTAAAAGTCTTTGGGTAATTTCCAGTCCCCCCGGACGCAAAACTCCGTCTATAAGTTTCATAAACCTTAACCGCTCCCAATTATTTATCTTCCAGCGCTTTTTCTACCTGATCCATTTTGCCTCGGGCCAATTCTTCAGGGATAAACACCAGCCCGCATTGGGAGCATTTAGGCAGTTCAACAGGAAAACTGCTGCCTAAATAGGATAAGGTAACCTTTCCCGGCGTAAGAGGAATACCGCATTTATCACAAATAATATTAATTTGCTGCTTGTTTTCTTTGTTCATCTTTCTCGCCCCT
The DNA here is from genome assembly GCA_012720075.1 of Clostridia bacterium. Lineage (GTDB taxonomy): Bacteria > Bacillota > Peptococcia > Peptococcales > BICA1-8 > JAAXZE01. The sequence continues at coordinate 23,764 of JAAXZE010000204.1, read as the reverse complement.
ATCCACTTATTTCCAACCTATGACTATAAGCGTTATGCACTAAAAAGCCCTCTTCCTGAGGAGAATATTCCACCCAGTAAGTTACCGCAACAGGTTTAAAGTAAGCAATATAACGACCGGTCAAAGTATCTTTTAAACGATTGCCGGTTTCTTCCGCATACTGAATGACTTTAGCGACGTCTTCAATCAGAATTCTTCTGTCGTCTAAAATTCTTCTTGCTTCTTCAGGAATAATCAGCTTAATATCCATTTTCTCCTCAGCCACATTTTCACCCCAAATCTCCTTAAGGAAGGCAATCTTACACCTGGCCCTGTTTTCATGCCTTTGAGAAAAATCCGGTCCCAATTGCCGGGCACGATCCTGTTCATTTTCTCCAAAAATTAAATCCAGCAGGTGATAGGTTTTTTTCCCTTGGGCGACAAAATTATCCCGGCACATGGCACAGTATACCAGATAATCAGCCTGGTTTTCCTTGATCCGCCGGTCTACCACTTGTTGAGCCAACTCCCTGTTGGCAAACATCATTAATCCCCCGTAGCCGCAACACCCGGTAGTCTGGCGACTGTTTTCCAGTTCTTCTATTTGGTGCCCTAATTTTAGCAAAATATTTCTAATGCTTTCATGCAAGCAGTCTTCATGCCTGGTCGTACAAGCATCATGGATTACCAGTTTTCTAGGTTCACTCTTAGCCATGGGCGGCAGACCATACTGTTCAAAAATACGCCAAATATAATCCACTTCTGCTTGGGGCAACCGCTCCTTAAATATTTTGAAACAGGTAGGACAAGCGGTGATAATTTTCGGCTTTCCTAGCTCCAGCCAACGACTTTTGATATTTTCCAGGTTTTCCGAAAATAACTCTTCCTGACCTGCCCAGTCAGCGGGAGCACCGCAGCAGCCCAGACTGAGACCGACACCACCGTCAATTTTTTCGCAGAGGTATTTATAAATTTTTCTTACATACTGGGGAGATGAACCACTAAGCTGGCATCCTGGAAAGAAAACCATTCTGCTAACATTAAAACCCGGTTGATGTTTATTTAAGACAAACTTTTCGCCGGTGCTAAAAGCCATATCCCTTAAGGCAAAATCATAAGCCGATGGCGGCATCTTGCCTCTTTTTACCATTATCCGCCTGGCTTCCTGGCATATTTCCCCCATATTTAATCCGTTGGGACACACTTCTTCACACAAACCGCACAGGCTGCAGGAATTTATCATTTTATTAGCGTGGTGAATGCCCATTACAATGGATAGGTTATTATATACTTCCCGGACATAACGTTTGGGATATGAACGGTAATGGGCCAGGTATTCACAAACTTTTACACATTCCAGACATTCACACATTATACAGCGTTGGGCCTCTTTTAAGGCCTCTTCCCTGTTATAACCCTTAATTGGGTCTGAACATTTTACTGCTTCCTGGGGTTCTATCCCCTTTACATTAGTATAAAGAAGGGTGGGATAGCTGCCTTCTTTATCCCGGTTGGCCGTTAAAGAAGCTTTTTGCAAAAGTCTGTCAATGGAATTGGCGGCAATTTTTCCATGGGATATGGAGGTTATAGGCGATTTTCCCTTTTCGCCAAGATAAAGGCTGCCGCCGGCAAAGACTTTAGGATGACTGGTTTGCAAGGTTAAGGGATCAATTACCACCTTGCCCTCTTGGTCAACATCAAGACCTAAATTCAAAGAAAGGACCTCTTTACTACCTATCCCTAAATAAACTGCGGAAAAATCAGCGCAGATACTGTCAAAAGCGGGATTTGAGCTCCGGTCATTGCTAATTGGGGTGTTGTAGATTATTTCAATAAAAGGATTATTTTTGAGTTGGATAAAATCATCTTCTATCAATCGCCGCGGCAGTTTTTCTTCGGGAGTATGCCAAAGGCTTCCTCCTAAACGGTCCGTGGCTTCATAAAGTACTACCAGATACCCCTTTTTGGCCAATTCCAATGCGGCCGTTAACCCACTAAGGCCGCCGCCTATTACCGCTACCCTATCCTTTTTGGCTTTTATTGCCATAGAACTGGCCTTGGGTTCTCCCATGTTATCAACACAAATTCTTTCTAAAGCATTGACAGCAATTGCCTCGTCAATTTCCTTTCGCTTACAGCCCTTTTGACAAACTTGGTCGCAGATCCTGCTGATAATCCGCGGAAAAGGCACCACTTTATTGAATAACAATAAACCTGTTTTATAATCATTTTTTCTAATGGCATCCACTATTCCCCGAACATCTACATGGACAGGACAAGCAGTAGTACATCCAGGGGGTTCTTCTTGAACACACTTGGCTTCCCGCTGGCGTAACAAGTTTTGATCCATTTTTTTCCCCCTTTCTTTATTAATGGGTGGTAATACTCCTTCTGGATAACCTTTCACCATAACTAATTTCTGACTAAATTTGTTCTTTTAAAAGGAAACCTAAAACGAAATGAAAGAACATTCATTTCGTTTTAGGTTTATTAATAATTTTTTTATAAATTATTCTTTGTCAGCTGTAGCATTCTTTTTGGCTTCCAAAGCTTCCAAGCCGGCTTTGACTTTTTCCGGCAAAGCAGGTACGGAGTAAATCCGAACACCGCAGGCATTATAAATAGCATTTAATATGGCCGGATGCGGAGCAGTCAAGGGACCTTCGCCTATTCCGGAAGAGCCGTATGGTCCGGTGGCCCGAGGAGTCTCAACATAGATTATTTCTATGTCATCAGGAACATCTTGGATAAAGGGGAGACCGCATTTTACTAAATTAGTGTGTTTTTCCAGATCTTCAAAGTCCTCGCTCAAAGCCAGTCCAATACCTTGGGCTAAGCCGCCGTAAATTTGCCCGTCTGTAACCGTTCTATTGGTAATTACTCCGGCATCGACAATGGTTGTGAATTTAACCACTGTAACTTTACCGGTTTTCATATCTACTTCTACTTCAGGCATAAATACTTCGTAAACATAGTTGCCGAATGGTTCACCTTTAGCTGTTTCAGGATCACAGGGGGTACACATGGAGGCAGCCCATTTTCCTTCATAGCGGAGAGGAATGTTTTCTGCTACCATTTCTTCATAAGTACGGAATGTGCCGTCAAGCTTACGCATGGCGTTTAGTAACATTTCGCAGCCTACCCGAATAGCGTTACCGGTCATTACGTTAGAACGGCTTCCACCGGCGGGTCCGCTGTTAGGAGTATAGGCCATGTCATTTAAGACCAACTTGATTTGTTCCGGTTTAAAACCTGCCTGCCGCAGGGTCTCATGGGCATGGGTCAGCGCACCTATGTCTGCACCTTGACCATGATCTTCCCAACTGCAACCTACGGTAACTCCGTCTTTAGTCAACTCTACCCATGCTTCAGAGCCATCGGGACCGTCCAGTCCGCAGCCGTACATACCGATGGATAAACCAACACCCCGTTTCTTTTCCGGAGTGGATAACTCTTTACAACGTTTTTTCGCTTCTTCCCAACGAGGACGCAGTATGTTAAGCATTTCTTCTAAGCAATAAACTTCCGGTTCTTGTTGGGTTGGAGTTGTTGAACCAGGACGATAAACATTTTTCAAACGGAGTTCCAGGGGATCCATGCCCAATTTTTCGGCCAGTTCATCCATGGCGATTTCCGAAGCCAGGAATGATTGCGGCGAACCATAGGCGCGGAATGCCGAGCCCCAAGCATGGTTGGTACATACGGTTCGTCCTTTGCCTCGAATATTGGGAATGTCATACCCTGCACCTATAAACTGAGCCAGCCTTAATGTCAATAAATCACCAAATTCGGAGTAGGGACCGTGGTCAATAGTCCAATCGGTCTCCATAGCCAGTAATTTTCCTTCTTTGTTAGCGGCCAATTTACATTTAACAAAGCCCGGTGAACGTTTACCGGTGTAAGTAATGTTCTGGTACATATCAAAGTTTAGGGTTACCGGTCTTCCCGTTGCTAATGCAGCTACTCCCAATAACGCTTCATTAGTGGGACTAAACTTGTAACCGAAGGTACCACCGGTCGGGTTCTGCACCAGCCGTAATTTTTCCGGTTCAATGCCGATACCGGGGCAAATCATGGCGTGATGCAAGTGCAAACCGATACTCTTAGAGTGAATGGTCAAACGACCTTCTTCATCAAAATAGGCACAACCGCAGTCAGGCTCCAAGACCAGGTGGGGCTGACGGCTACAGTAAGTATTGACTTCTACCGTTACCACATCGGGATCTTCCATGATGGGCTTAGTATCTTCACCTTTGACAATGCCTTGTTCATAATAAACATTAGGCGTTCCGGGATGAATTTCAATGGCATCGGGTTCCATAGCGGCAGGGGCGCTCATATAAGCCGGCAATACTTCCAAATCAACTTTTACTTTTTTAGCCGCTGCCCGGGCGTGTTCTTCAGTGTCGGCAGCCACAATGGCTATAGCGTCACCATACTGGAATACTTTCTCGTCACAAAGGATGGGCCGATCCCAGCCATCACCTTTGTTAGTCGGGAAGGTGATCAAACCGGTTATTCTGTTTTTGCCTTTAACGTCTTTGTGGGTAATCACTTTATAAACTCCAGGCATTTTCTCTGCTTCAGAAGTATCAATACCTTTAATAATGGCATGAGATACTTCTGCCTGTACCAAAGCCAGACGTAAGGTTCCGGGAGGCATCTGCAGGTTTACATCGGCGCCATAATCCCAGGTTCCCGTTACTTTTTGCAGAGCGGAGGGACGATGATAGGTGGTGCCGTAGATTTTGTTGCCTACCGGTTTGAAAAGCAAATCTTCCTTGCGCATTTCACCGCGAACTACTTTGGCGGCAGCCATAACGGCATCAACTAATGGCTTGTAGCCGGTACAACGGCAGGCGTTTCGATTCTTTTGGAACCAAGCCCGAACTTCTTCTCTGGTAGGATTGGGGTTTTTGTCCAGAAGAACTTTGGCCGACAGGATAAAACCAGGGCTGCAGAAACCGCATTGAGCACAGCCGTGGGCCATCCAGGCCACCTGTAACGGATGCAGGTTATCAGGAGTGGCCAAGCCTTCAATTGTAGTGATTCTGGCTTCGTCGGGGACCCTTTTCATTTTGACGGTGCAAGAACGAACAACCTCGCCATCCATGATGATAGAACACGTTCCGCAATGTCCCTGATTGCAGCCCACTTTGCAGCCGGTTAAGAGAAGCTGTTCCCGCAATACTTTAGCTAGACTGGCTTCGGGGTCTACAATCAATGTCCTGGGCAAACCATTGATGTTCAAGACCTTTTTCAGCATTTTCTCAACTCCTTTTTTATTTTTTACTTTTCAAGGCAATTATGCCTTAAAAACTTAATAACCTTTTCCAAAGGAGCAATGGGGATAGGTACAAGGATCACATACCTTGCATAAACCACCATGGGCCAAGCGGGTTACATCCTTACGGGTTATTTTTTCCCCTGCTAATATCCGCGGAAAAATCAGGTCAAAAACCGTTGTTCTATGGTACATTACACACCCAGGCAAACCCAAAACAGGTACATCATCGATATAAGCCAGCATAAACATGGAACCGGGAAGGACCGGAGCGCCATAAACCACAACTTTGCCGCCGGCAGCTCTAATACCGGCAGGAGTTACATCATCGGGGTCAACGGACATCCCACCCGTTGTAATAATCAACTCCGCCCCTTCACTAATCAACTGCTGAATCCCTTCAGCAATCATGGTGACGTTATCGTTGGCAAAAATTTGCCTTAAAAACCGGCTGCCCATTTCCTCAACCTTTCTTCTGATAACAGGGCCAAATTTATCTTCGATCCGTCCATGGTAAACTTCGCTTCCCGTTGTCACCACTCCAACCTTGAAGGATTTCAATGGTTTAACCTCAAACAAAGGAAAATACAACTGGGCGATTCTTTCTACTTCTTCAATTTTCTTTTTATCTATGATCAAGGGAACTACCCGGCAGCCGGCTAATTTTTCCCCTTTTTTCACCATTTGATTGGAATGAATTGATGCTACTACAATCTCATTAATATCGTTAATTTCCTCCAAAGCCAAAGTATTAATTTTAAGCAAACCGGTAATGTCTGATTTCAGTTCCACTTTGCCTTCGGAAGGCTCGGTAATATTAACCACGGGCCCGGCAACCGCCTTAGCGATCCTTATTGCTGCCTCATCTTCATGAATGACGTTTTCATTCATTTCCCAGACATAAAGTCTTTCCTTGCCAAGATTTAGCAGCTTAGGTATATCCTCCTGTCTTACAATATGACCTTTTTTGAAGGCCCTCCCCTTTACCTTGCCGGGCACGATCTCCGTGATATCATGGCAAAGAATCATCCCCACAGCCTCATATACCGGTACTGCTTTCATGTTTTTTCACTTCCTTTTCCGGTTGATTTCTAAACAATTTAAATAAGAATGAATTTTTCCGAAAGCCAAAAAAGCAAAGCACCGAAAAGAAACCAGTGCTTTGCTACAAAACCGCACAAAATTAACGCACCGTATTTCTTTTTCAGCCGCAGGATCTATTAAGTTATCCCACGCAGAAGAAAACTTGTCATTCCATAATTTTAAAAATGCAAAAAATGTGCCAATGAATAAAAAAAGCCGCGGGTTATTATAAACACTCCCAAAAACCCCGCATTTTGTTTGAATTTTTAAAAAATAATATGGGATAAACACTTAATAAATTAAAAGTAAAATTGTAAAAAAAGTGTTACCTTAATGCAAATTTGGTAACACTTTTTTTACATTAAGGTAACACTTTTTCAGGGAAGCAGCTTAATTTTTGATGGAATAGATGCGCATCTTATTGTAAACGGTTTTACGGGAAACCCCCATTTCTTTTGCGACCTTACTGACATTACCTCCAAAGCTGTTTAGCAAATTAATAATTTTGTATTTTTCTATTTCATTGGCCGTTTTCCGTCTTTCTTGACGGCATTTTATATTTTGGTGGGAATAGTTCGCTAATGTCAAGGACAATGAATAATGACCGGAGCTCTCAATAATCTCCGGAGGTAAATTCCTAACGGTAATAATCCCGTTTTCAGCCAGAAGGGCCGCCCTTTCCACAATATTTTGCAATTCTCTTACATTGCCCGGCCAGGAATACCGCTTCAAACATTCCAGCACTTCCGGTTCCACATAAAATTTATAGCCCCAATCCCGGGTCAACTTTTGTAAGAAATGTTCAAAAAGCAATGGAATGTCCGACACCCGATTACGCAATGGAGGAATTATAATAGAAATTACATTCAGTCTATAAAACAAATCTTCCCGGAAAGTTCCCTTTTCTACTTCCTGGCGCAAATTTTTATTTGTAGCACATATCAGACGAACATTAACGGGAATCATTTTGTCACTGCCGATACGGGCTACCTTTTTTTCTTGTATTACACGGAGCAAAGCCGTTTGTTGATCTAAGGGCATATCCCCTATTTCATCCAGAAAAAGGGTACCGCCATTGGCTAATTCAAATTTTCCCGGCTTGCCGCCTCTTTTAGCCCCGGTAAATGCTCCCTCTTCATAGCCGAATAACTCGCTGCCAATCAGTTCCCGGGGAATTGCTCCACAATTAACAGGTATAAACGGTCCGTTTCTTTGCTCACTGCCATTGTGTATTGCTTGGGCAAAAATTTCTTTTCCGGTCCCGCTTTCTCCCTGCAGTAAAACATTGGAACTGCTACTGGCGGTTAATTTGGCCAGTCTAATAACTTCCTGTATTTCGGGGCTTTCTCCGACAATATCATTAAAATCCAAAGCTGCCATATATCCACTAAATCTATTGACCAAATTTTGCACTTGTTTGATGGGTCTCAAAATCATTAAACCGCCGGTCACTTCACCTCGCTCATTAACGATAGGCTCACCGGAAACCAGGCAACAACACAATCCATCCTTGGTCTCAACCATAATTTCTACATCACTGTAACGATGGTTAATATCGATTTTCTCTCTTTGAACCGAGGAACGATAATCGAACAGTTTTTTAACAGGAATTCCAATAATGTTTTGTTTCTCCCTTCCCAGAAGAACCTTGGCGGCTGGGTTATATTCCACTACTACTTCATCTTTGTCAACCAATAAAACCCCGTCAGATACCATATTAAAAAAATTGGTCAACCGGGTGTTTATTAAGGCTAACTCGGAATTTTTCCGTCTGATTTTAATCTGAGCCATAATAGCTTCGGCAGCTGCTACAACCATTCCCAGGGTATGTAAATGAGCGGCATGGGATGCTCCCGACATATCCAAAATACCAATGATTTTTCCGTTGGTATCAAAAATGGGAGCAGCCGAACAGGTTAAACAATGATGTTTTTGACAGTAATGCTCCGCGCCGGAAACTTGAATGGGTTCCCCCAAAACTAATGCCGTTCCTATGGCATTAGTACCCGCTTCCTCTTCACGCCAGCTGGCACCGATAAAGAAATTTTTTGTCAATGGGTTTTGTTTGGTGCCTTCATCGGTAAACAACTCCATAATATATCCCTTGTCATCGGTTAACACAACCACAAAACCGGACCCTTTAACAAACTTATGAAGATTGGCCATGAAGGGCTTAGCTATATCAATAAGCCACTGATTATCCCGCAGTAATTTATTTAGTTTATTTCCCTTTAAAGAACGGTGGATTTTTTCATCATAGGGATCGACTTTTTGACGGAAGCACCTTTTCCATGATTCCAAAATTTTGACCCTAATATCCAAGGATCGGTCTTGCCCGCCGGATTTTATAAACTTTTCCCATTGGAGATAGATTTTATCATGGCTATCCCTTGTAGCACTGCCCATAGTACACACCGCCTTAATAAAAAATACTCAATCTTTTCCTTAGTCAGAGAAATAAGGCTGACCTTTGGAAAGGTCAGCCCAAAACAACGCTATAAAAACGCTCCCCTTTTCCAAAGGAGGCATAATAGTTTCCCATTATACCCACAATGGCCTATAACCATATCCTCCAGCCCGGACTTAGATAATAGGCTCGGCGAGCCGTAACTGAAATATAGTTTCATTCTTCTTATTCTTCAAAAAAAAGGCAAATCCTTCTATTTTTTCAAATATATTAATTACATTTTCGCCATGTGGCACTACCATAAATGAAAGCTTAAAAATCTATTTAATAAATGCCTGGTGAGCTTCCCTTAAGACCTCAGGAATATTTAGCTTATACTCGCACCAGGGTACACACTGGCCGCATTGAATGCAGTCAGAGGCATTTAATGCAAACTCCTTATATCTTTCTTTGAATTCAGTTACATCTCTTCCCAGCTTTTCGCTGACCGTATACCTGGAATATAAGGCCATTATGGCTGGAAAATCAATACCTGCCGAACATTGAAATTTTTCTACGCAGTGGAGACAATCTCGGCAAATGTTTTCCAGAAGGGAAGAAATTTTGTCGGCTTCCTGTTTAAATTTAGTTATTTCCTCCTGGGTAAGGCGGGGACCTGCGGCAACTTTAACATCCTGGGCAAATTGTTCCACGTTCATAGCTCCTGCGTCTACCGTGGAAATATAAGGGTTGGTAAGGCAAAAGTTCAACATGGTGGGGTAATCAATGGAGATAAAGTCCTTTATTACATTATAAATGGCGGGCATTATATTGCCGTTAAAGGCCTTCATATTGATGAGACCTATTTCCTTATCATGAATATACTTCAGCAAATTTAATTCTCCGTCTTCGCCCAAGCTCCTATTAAATATATTGTAGGGGAGCTCAACTACATCAAATAAACCTGTGTCAACAGCTTTCTTTATCTCAACGGTATCGCCATAATGGCTTGAAAAACCGATGAAATTAACAATTCCTTCTCTTTTATATTCCTGTACCTTTTTCAGAACCCCCGAATTCTGCATGGTTGCCCATCTTTCTTCATTAAGGCCATGGAAGAGATACACCAGTATAACAGCATTGTTTCCTATCTTTAAATCACCCTTGCCTTCAACACCCAGCTTGGTCCGGCTGGTAAATAAGTTTTCCTCCAATTCCTCGGGAGTATAACTATGGCCCTTGGTCACTATTACTATGGGTTCCTTCAAATCATTTCTGTTTTTTAATCCTTTACCTACCAGAACCTCGCTTTCCATCAACCGGCCCTGGGAGTTGGTTGCGCTATAAGCCCTAGCCGTATCAATAAGATTAACCCCCTGATCTAAAACATAATTTAAAATGTCCAAGGCCTCCTCTTCCGTTTCCAGTTTTCTTAAATTCATGGCTCCAAAACTTAATTCTGAAACATAAAGGCCGGTATTGCCCAATTCCCTTCTTTTAATCAGAGATTTCATCCCCATTCCTCCTCGCATTTTTTCAAGGGTTTATAGAAACAGCCCGAATTTTTCCAACCGGTTATATTGTACTACAAATACCAATTTTTCTGAAACAGACAAAAGCACTGCTTTCTTTTGTTACAGCTTCGGCCTTTTCATAAAATTTTGCCTGGCAAAGACATAAAAAAGCCCAGGCTCAAGCCTGGACAAATGTATAGAAATTAAATTTTATATTTTAAACTGCCCCACTAATCTTGTTAATTCTTCGGACATTCTGGCTAAATTATCTGAAGCCTGATTAATTTCAATCATTGATTTGGCAGTTTCATCGGTGCCTTTGGCTATTTGAGCGGCTCCTTCAGCGCTTTGACTAATGGTCGTGGAAATTTCATTTATGGATTTGGTAACTTCATTAACGGCCTGAAGCACCTCTTCACCCATCTGAGAAGCCTGACTTGTTAAATCATAAAAAACATCGGCATCTTTTTTATATTCTTCGGCGGTTTCTAAGAACTTTTTATAATCGCTGTTTACATTTGTAGCCATAAATCTTAATAATTCGTTAGTATCAGCAATTAAAGATTTTATGTTGGTTTGGACCTGGGCGGTCAGGTTTTGAATATTAGCGACGGTTTGCGTTGAAGCGGTGGCCAGTTTACGAACTTCCTCCGCAACTACTGCGAAACCTCTGCCTTGTTCCCCTGCCCGGGCGGCTTCTATGGCTGCATTTAGGGCCAAAAGATTGGTTTGTTCCGCAATGCCTGCGATTTGATTGGCCATATTGGAAATTTCATTTACTATTTGAGCTTTTTCAATGCTTTCTTTTAATCTTTTATCCAGTTCCATATATATATTTTGGGCTTTTTCTTGGCTTTCCTCCACTTCCTTCCGGATTTTGGCCGATTTATTTTCTATTTCTTCGGCCAGTTTAATTCCATGATTCATATTCTCAACCAATTGACCGGTGGAGGCATTCATCTGTTGGCTGGAAGCGGAAATTTCTTCCGAAGCTGCCGAAACTTCTTCTAAGCCTGCAGAAATTTCTTCGGTAGAAGCCGAGACTTCTTCCATATTTGCCGAGGAGCTTTGAGCTATTGCCGACATCTCTTCACTGGAAGCTGCCAGCTCCTGGGCTTTTTTATTAATCTCCCCTATCATCCCGCGGAAGTTCAGGGTCATTGTATTGAAAGCCTTGCCCAGTTCTCCGATTTCATCGTTGCGTTTTAAAAATTTTTCCGGAATGTCTTGGGTAAAGTCCCCGGAAGCCATTTCTACCGCATAGGCGGTAGCCAGATTTATCGGTTTGGCTATTAATCTTCCTATAAACACCGCCAATCCAATGCCTAGCAAAACAAACACAATGGAGACGCTGAGCATGACCTTATTAAGAGAATTTAATTGATCTAAAAGTTCTTCTTCCATGGCAACAACCCCTAAGCTCCATCCGGTACTGGGGAAAACCTCCAGTCCCATATAGATTTGGGACCCATTAAGTTCATACTTAGAAACCCCTGAATTTCCTAATCCTATTTGCTGCACAGCTAACGCCCAGCTTTTTAATTCGCCGTTATTTTCTATCTCCGTTAGAACATTTCTTTGTTCCAATATATAATCTAACTTGGGATGTGAAAACATTGTCCCGTTGGCTCCAATTATATAAGCATATCCGTTCCGCCCGTAACCCATGTCACTGGTGATGTCATTAAGGGCATCCCCGGGGCGGCGGGCAACCAAAACTCCTTCTATCTTTCCTTCAAAATCATAGATAGGGATGGCATACATTAATACCGTAGAATTGGTTACTCTACTTACTATTACATCGGAAACATTACTTTTTCCACCAAAGGCTTCCCGGACATAATCCCGGTCTCCCAGATTGGCTTCCGAACCATCTGTATATTTTGTTGTTCCATCAGGGAAAACAACCCCTAATCCCAAATACCCCTTTTCTTTTAACCTGGCTAGTTCCCGTTCTAAAACCGGGAACTGGGTATCCCAGTCCATACTTCTTATTTCATCTCTGTTGGCAATGGCCTCTAAAGTATTAATATTACCCTGAATTACGGCCTCTATATAATTTACCCCTTCTTTTGCCAATAACTGTAATGATTTTTCTGCTTCACTTATAGTAATATCTGATGAGAATTTAAACGAGGTATACCCCAGTCCCATACACACAATTAAAACGAGAATACCAAAATAAAATCCAATTTTTCCGGCTAAATTAAATTTCATAAATTCATGTCCCCCATTTTTAAAATCAAATTTTCAGAAATAACTTCTATTTATCGCTAATTCAACTTTTCTTATTTACGACAAGAGAAAAAAACTTTGATGAGAAAAAACCTCCGTTTCCATTGGAACTTGGAGGTTTTTAAATAATAAGACCTAACAGGATTCGCAGAATTCAAAGACTTTATCCAAGCGGGTCAGTTGAAATACTTTAAAGACCTTCTCATCCTTTATGGAAGCAATGACTAATTTGGCATTTTTCTCAGCACATTTTTTATATACAGAAACCAGCATGCCTAATCCTGTGCTGTCAATAAAATTGCAATTGCTAAAATCAACCAAAATTTTCTTACTATCATTTTCCAAAAATCTATATGCTTCTTTCCTGAAATATGCTGCCTCTTCAGCGGCAAAAGGCCCATTAATAATGAATCGAAACATATCCGTGGATTTTTCCAGTATTATGCTCATCTTTGCACCTCTTTTAGTTTTTGTCTATTCTAAAAATCTTTACTAAATCATCCAGAGAATTAGCTAAGGCACTGATTTCCTCTGCAGCCGATGCTACCGTTTGTACCGCCGCCGTTTGTTCCTCGGTGGCAGCCGAAACTTCCTGGGAACTGGCCGCGGTACTTTCCGTTATAGAAGCAACGGTGTCAATTAGACGTACCACCTGGTCGGAAGTTGCCACTTCTTCATTGGTTATGTCAACTATTTCTTTAATATCATGCACCGTTTCTTCCACTGCTGTAATTATGGCTGAAAAAGCCAGGTCAGTATCCTGAACGACTTTCACGCCGTTATCAACGGCCTTTTTGCCTCTGTCCATGGATTCAACAGCCGTTTCAGTCTGCTTCATCATTTGATTAACCAGGGCAGCAATTTCTGTGGCTCCTTCATTGGATTCCTCCGCCAGTTTGCGGACTTCTTCGGCAACTACCGCAAAACCCCTGCCATGCTCCCCTGCCCGTGCAGCTTCGATAGCAGCATTTAACGCCAGCAAATTGGTTTGCTCGGCAATGGCATTGATGGTTGTTATTATTTCACCCACTTTTACCGAAAGACTGTTTAATTCCCTGATAACGTCAGCTGTCTCCCGGGAGCTGACACTAATGGTTTCCATTGCCCTCACTGTGTCTTCGACCTTTTGGCGCCCTTTTTGAGCCGTATCCATTGTTTCTTCCGAATTTTTATTAACTTTAACTGCTTTGTCCTGAGCCAACTGAACCAGACTGGAAAGCTGGACTAAAGATTTAGAAACTTCCAGAACCGCTTTATTCTGTTTGTCGGCATCTTGGGCAACCTGCTGAATACTTGCGCTGATCTCCTGGGTAGCAGAACTGGCCTGTTCTGAGGAGGCCGCCATCTCCTGGGAAGAAGCGGACAACTCCATAGCAGCCTTACGAACTTGTCCGACTATTTCTTTTTGACTGCTGATCATCTTATTAAAGGATTCTCCCAGGTCCCTGATCTCGTCTCTGGTTTTTATTGCCGATTTAACCGTAAGATCGCCGTTTCCTGCCTTCTCCATCAGAACTTGCAACTGTTTTATTGGGTTTACTATATTGTTGGCGATAAAAATTGATACAACTACCGCCAGGACCAAAAATGCTCCTACAATCAAAAATGTCCTTAATTTTATCTGATTAGCGGCGGCCATATATTCGTCGTAGTTGGCGGTTATACATAAAACCCAATTAGCGGCGGGCTCAAAACGAACAAATTTATAAACACCTTCGTAAGTATAAAAGCCCTCTCCCCCTTGGCCTTCCAGCATAATGGCCACAAGGGATTTTAGCTCTTCATTATCGGTATCCCCCAAGTTTTCGGTTAGGACCTTCTCCTTCTGGGGATGATAAACGAAAACTCCGTCTCTTCGTATCATATAGGCATAACCGTTTTCCCCTATCTTAATATTGGCGGCGTGTTGGGTTATGGTCCCAAAATTTACCGTGCCTATCAGAGCTCCTAAAACATTATTTTCTGAAACAATTGGCATAGCAATCCCTATGACCGGTTCACCGGTCAATGCGGAAAAGATGACATCACTAAGGGTCCGTTCTCCCCGCAAGGCTTTTTGCACATAATCCCTGTCCTTTAAATCAATATCACTCACCTTATTGATATTGTCCAAAACCGCTTTTCCTGTAGCATCTACCAAAACCAGGTTTTCAAAAATGGTATTATGTTCTTTTTGCAAATTATTTAAATAACTAAACCCTTCTTCCCTGGCTAACTCATCTTCCCTGTCGGAAAGAATTTTCATTAAGGCCGGAGCCCCATGGGCGATGGATAACATGTTTTCGGCATTTGTTAAAGTCTGCTCCATTATTTCAGCCGTTTGACCGGTTATTTCCCTAAGCTGTTCTTCGATAGTCGCCTGTAAAGAATCAGCCGCCATTTGATACGAGATAAACCCTAAGGCGGAAACCGAAATGGTTATTAATGTTATAAAACTTAATACCATTTTAAACCTTAGGCCCATCGTTGCGTCTCTCCTAACATTAAATATTTTTAGAGTATTTCTACTGCCAACCAGGTCAGGTCATCGTCTAAAGCCTGGTTATCCATGGTTAAATTATTGATAAATTTTTTTTGCTCTTTAATGGTATCAAAGGAAGCAAATTTATTTTTTATCCAGCTCTGCCCAAACAGATTTTCCAAACCGTCGGTATAAAAATAAAACACATCTCCTTTTTTGAAATGAATATTTTTACTTTCAAAGCATGAATCTTTGAACATACCCAAAAAGGAACCGGTTATTATTTCATCAAAGAAGTATCTCTCAGCGGATTTTACCGAATAATGGCTAATCCCCGCCGCGGCAATCTGACAAGTCTTTTCTTTAAAATCAAAGGAAAAACAGCAGGCTGCCACATAATTATCGTCTAAATACTTGGGAGTTTCTTTATTCAAAGCATCCAGGATTTGGGCAGGTTCTTTAATCTTTCCTACAATGTCGTAAAATAATACTTTAAGGGCCGAATTACATAATGCGGCGGCTATTCCTTTGCCCATTACATCTCCTAACAATCCCACCACCTGGTGGTCATTTGCCTGATAAAAATGGAAAAAATCGCCGCTAATAAAATTAGCCGGTTTATAAATAACTTCCAATTTCCCTTTATCCTTTAAAGGAAACTCCGTTGACAATCGCTGTCTTTGTATCCGGGCCGCCCTTTCCAGTTCTTTTTTTCTCTCGGTTATATCAATAAAAATAGTTTGCACCGCAGGTTTACCCTTGTACAGAAAAAAATTGGAACGGGCTTCAACATAAATGGGTTTTCCTTTCAGGGTTAATAGAGTATACTCCATCAGGGAATTAGGAGCTTTGTTTATTAAAACGTTTTTTATTCTTTTCCGGGCAGTTTCCCGGTATTCGGGAGGAAAGAGGTCTAATACGTTTAGCCCTATTAATTGGGATTCTTCAGCCTCCAGCATTTGAGCAGCCGTCTGATTGGCAAATACGATTTTGTAGTCATAATAAACCAAGATACAATAAGGGGCTAATTCCAAAAGGCTTCGGTAATGCTGTTCGCTTTCAACCAAGGATTTCTCCATCATTACCTTGTCGGTTATATCATGAATAATGGAATATAAGACCTGTCTTCCCCCTATAGTTATAGGACCGCTGTAAACCTCAACATTTCTTGGCTCTCCGTTTTTTAATCGGTGAACAAAATGAAAATAATTTCGTTTTTCTTTAACTGCCCGCTTCAGTTTTTCTAAAACTTCCGCTTTGTTGAGCATATTAATGTCAAATATTTTTTTACCCGTCATTTCTTCTTTGGTGTAACCGTAAAAATTGCAGGCAGCGGGGTTGGCATCAACGATGTCGCCGCTTTCCGGGTCAATTAACATCATGATCAGATGATTATTGTAATATAAGCTCAGGTATCTATCTTCACTTTCCTTTAAAGCTGTTTTTAATTGCGCCAGTTGGGATTTGATATCCTCGCCATATTCACCCATACAGTAAACTTTTCCTCCAATCCCTTTCTCTTTGTATCATATTAATGAAAACTTGTACTATCTCGCCGTCAAATTGCTTATTGGAATGTTTTCTTAATTCTTCCAATGCGACATCTAAAGACATTCCGGCTTTATAAGGCCGATTGGTAGTCATGGCATCAAAAGAATCGGCTACGGTCACTATTCTGGATATTAACGGTATCTTTTTGCCTTTTAAGCCCAAGGGATAACCCTTGCCATCCCATCTTTCATGGTGGTAAAGGATATTCCGGTACAGGCCCTCGGAAAATTTATAATTTCTTACAATTTCCGCACCGCAATAGACATGCTTTTTTATTTCTTCATATTCCTCTGGGGTTAATGGCTCTTTTTTTAAAATAATACCGACAGATAACCGGGATTTGCCGATATCATGCAGCAAAGCCGTTAATAAAAGTTCCTCTAACTGAGTTTTGCCCATATTCATCGCCCGTCCGATTAAATATGCGTAACGGGAAACTTGTATGGAATGGGTGTAAGTATAATGATCATTTGTATCGATGAGGTTTTTAATAAGAAAAATACCTCTTAAATAATCCAGGTCTTTTTCGCGAAACTTGTATTCTTTACTCCATATTCTTTTTAAAAGTTGCCCTACATCATCATGCATTGTTCTCGCCACCAAAAATCATCTCAAATTTCCGGAAAAACAAAAAAAATTATGCTTTTCTTTATTTCAACGACATTTTTTCGTCAGGAACAGTGTATTGTTATAAAAATCCATGCTGTCAGTAAAACACTTGAGTAAAAAAAGTCCCCTTCCGTGATCGTCTAATATATTTTCACCACTAATTTCTTCCGGCACCTTAAACTCTTTTTTTCCCGCCCCGGAATCTTCAATTTCAAATCTTATTAACTCGTCTTCCAACTTTAACCGTAAATAAATGGGTTTGGTATCATCGCTGTTGTTCCCATGGATAAAAGCATTGGACAAGGATTCTGAAAGTATCAACTGCAAATCAAATTCGTCCAAAATACCTTTGGTAATTTTCGCTATTTCATCTAGTATTTTTGGAAAATCCCCCAATCCATAAAGTATAAACTCTCTTTGTTTTTCCACGTTAACAACACACCTTTTTAAAACTAATGTATCCCGTCATTTTTTTTCAAATAACTTTAGATACCTTAGTATTAATTTATCAAGCTCTTTACTTTTTTCCAATAAAACTTTGCTTAAAAGATATTTTTCATTTTTATATAAATCATTTAACTGTTGTCTTTTATTTTCTATTTCTTGAAGTAATGAATTTTTTGCAGGCATATTATCCATTACCACCGTTTAGTAAATTATAATTCATTCAATCTTTCAACAAAAAATGACATAATTCTTCCTTTTCTCATTTTATTAATACTTGACATTTTTTGCTATAGACATTCGTCTAATATTTTATAGACATTTATCTATTTTTAGTGATTTAAAGAAAAAACAGTCTCATTTAAACGAAAAAGCCACTGAAAAATTACGGCGATTTTTCAGTGGCTTTCCCATAGCCTGGTGAAAATTTATAGGTTTTCCTCCGGCAAAATGGGGATCTGTATCCTGCAGGTTACTCCTCCCTGATTATTGTTTGTTATCTCAATATTCCCCTGATGCCTTTTGACCACCCAATGAACCATTGTCAACCCTAAACCCATGCCCTCATTAACGGCCCCGGTAGTAAAAAAGGGATCATAAATCATATCCAATATGCTTTCATTTATACCGGTAGCATTATCGCTTATTTCTATATAAATATTTCTTTCTTCAACTAAAGTACTGACGGCAATCTCCTTTTGTTTATTGACTGTTCTTTTAAAAGCCTTGACGGAATTATTCAAAAGGTTCACTACCACCGTCTCCAAACCGGTTCTATTTCCTTTAATACAGGGAATGTCCTTTAAGTTTCTAACCAGGATAATTTTATTATCTTTTAACTCTTTCTCCATTTTTTGCAGCACATTTTCAATAATATTATTAATGTCGCAAGGTTCAACGGAAAGACTTCTTTCATTACGGACAAAAGACCGCACATTATTGATGATTGAGCTGATTCCTTCGGTCTCCTGAGAAATTGATTTTAGCTTAGCAATCAGTTCACCTTCATCGATCTTTCCGAACTTTTCATAACAATATAAAATACTGTCCACATTAACCTTTAGGGAATTAAGGGGCTGGTTAATTTCATGAGCAATTCCTGCCGCCAAAGTACCGAGGGCGGCCAGTTTCTCATCAACGGCGGCTTTCCTCCTGGCTTTAGCCAGCTGTTCTTCAGCCTCAATCTTTTGGGTTATGTCTTCAACCATAACCAGATAATTTTCTATATTGCCATTTATATCTTTTAACACCGAGATGGCTACATTAGCCCAGACAATCTTACCCGTTTTTGAAATATAACGCTTTTTATAATAAAAATAATTTTTGTTCCCTAAAGCCGCTTCTTTTAAAAAACTTGCAGTAATTACCAAATCTTCGGGATGGCTGATATCGAACATAGTCTTATTTTCCAACTCTTGTTTTGTATAATCCACCATTTTACAAAAAGCAGAATTTGCTAAAGAAATAATGGTATTAGGGTCCACCAAAACTATACCCACAGGAGCATTCTCAAAAATTGTTCTAAAGCGGTTTTCACTCCTCTGGGAAACAGCTTTAAACCTTTCTTCATTATCATGTAAAATGTCCATTTTTCTGCTGTTATCTAAAGCTAAAGCCATCAGTTCACTAAACGACTGTATCAAATTCACATCATAATCGGAAAAACCGTTCTTTTTATTGGCCAGACCTAATAAACCCACTACCTTGCCCTTGGTAACCAAAGGGGAAAACAAAACATTTTCTATCGCTATATGACCCTGGGGCAAATATTTATAATACGTACTTTCAGTAAAATTGTTTTCAAATACTGTTTTTCCACTTTGACAGGCATACTTTCGCAAACCACGGAGAGGTATAGGCAATTTGGGCTCCAGGGTACAGGCACTTTCACCGGTATCCAAAAATAGAGCTACATTTTCTCGACACTCTTCCGATACTAGGGCTACATAACCGGCGGTAGCCCCAATTAGTTCTTGGCACAAATCAAAGATTTGTTTGGCCATTTGTTTAAAAGAGCAGTTTTCTAAAACAATTGCCGTACCTTTTAGCAATAATTCTATCTCGTCCAGTCTTTTTTTTGTTAAATCCAGAGTTTGTTTAATTTCTTGCCGGGTTTTCCCCCAATAATATCGCACCAGCTTTTTCCTCATCTCCGCCTACCCCTTATTTTTCTAAATCAGCCTGTTCAGACGGCTTTATATACCTTGCCCCGTAGGCCGCCGCCGCTGCCCTGTTGGGAGCCTCCAGTTTTTCTAAAATTTTGGATACATAAGTCCTGACCGTTGATTGGCTGATAAACATTTTTTCCGCAATCTCTTTGTTTGTCAGGCCTTGGACCAATAACGCCAGAACCTGATATTCTTTGGAAGTCAGCCTTTGCAGCTTTTCCTTTTTTTCGTCAGTAACGGCATTTGATACAACAAAATTGGCTACTTCTTTGCCCTTTTCTATCTGTTCCAACATATAGGTAATATTATTGGCATCAGTATCTTTGTTAATCCAAAGATTGCAGCATTCTTTCATACCCTTAGATAATAAACCATCGTGGGAATATAGAAGAATAATATTCAAACGGGGAAATTTTTCTTTGATTTCTTTACAATATTTCTCTGTATCATTTCTAAATTGATCCATGTCTATAAGTAACGCATCCACTTTTACAGTTTGCAGAAGATTTAAGGCTTTTCCAAAAGTTTCAGCCTCTCCGATGAGATTAAATTTATTAGACCGGCTAAAGATGTATTTTAAACCTTCGCAAAACAAAGAATTGTTATGAAGGAACATAATATTAATCTTTTTCCGCTCTTCATTTCTCCGCTTGGCAACCCTTTCGGTTACTTCTACCAGTTCTTTAATATTCAAAGGTTTTAACAAATAGTCATAGGCCCCCAGGCGTAAGGCCTGGATCGCAAAATCCAAATCTCCATGGCCTGTAAACAAGACCACATCAACATCATTTTTGTATGGAGAAGCGGATATTGCCTTTAATAGCTCAATACCGGTCATGTTAGGCATTTTTATATCCGACAAAACCATGTCATAATTATTTACCAAAAAGCCTTTCAAGGCACTATAACCGTCTTTGTATTCATCAACCTCATAGCCAATCTTGCGCAAAAAATCGGCTACGCTTGTCCGGCTGCCGTCATTGTCATCAGCTAATAATATCCTCACAGCCGCTCCTCCCCATTTACTGTTACCAGTTTTTAATAGTTTTGGTATTTCTACAAATCCGGAAATAATCCTGCATTATATGACTTCTTCCCCTTTTGGTTTATATACCTGGGAACAAAAATATCCAATTGTCTTTTTTCTTCTAAAATTTTAACATGTTGACAAATATTATTATTAACCTTATAATCGTATTCAAATTGACAAAAATAAATAAAATCCGTGAAAGAGGAAAGTAGTTTTAACTAAAGTTTACAGAGAGCCGGATATGCTGGAAACCGGTAACCAGGTTAAAATGAAGTTCCCTCCGGAGTTGTTTCGCTGAAAAGTCACCAGTAGGTGAAACCGGAGCTTCCACCGTTATAAGGAAGAGGGTATTTACGGCTTTTTGCTTTAACCTGTTAGTATCCTGCCAAGCGGGTCATTTTTTTGACCAATAAGGGTGGTACCGCGGAATAACCTTTCGTCCCTAAACCCGGGATGAAAGGTTTTTAATTTTCTAAACCCAGGTTGTAGGATGGTAGAATAAGATTTATAGGTGATCAAAACCAAAAATTTGTTGCTGGAGATGGTTCTTATGTACGGTATTAATAAATTCATCTTGAACCAAGAAAGAAACGATTATGCAGAACATCTGGCGGATTTTGATTATAAAATCGACTGTTCAATGGGTTCAAACCCGTATGGAACATGGCCCGGTCTTGATTGCCCCAGAGACCTGTTTACAAATATCGCCCTTTATCCCCATTCGGACCTGGAATTAAAAGAAGCCATCGCCCGTTACTATTCTAAAAGTTTTCAGATTGCTCCCGAGAATATTACCCTGACCTGTGGGTCCATCGGAGCGGTTGTGGCCTTAAACCGGATGATTTTAAAGGAAGGTAGAGTAATTCTGGGCATCGCTCCCCAATTTACTGCAGTGGTAGACGATTTCATAACATATGGCGCCCAATACCGTCCGGTATACCTCAGAAAGGAAGAAAATTATAAATTTAATCCCGATGTTTTTTTAGAGACAATGACTAAATATCAAACTGCTTATATTTATATTGATAATCCCAATAACCCCACCGGTCAGATTATCGGCTTGGATATTATCGAAAAAATTATAAAAGAAGCTCAAGCCCGGAATAGTTTTGTCGTTATCGATGAAGCCTATGGTGACTACATGGACAATGAAAACTCGGCCGGCAAACTGGTTAATACATACGATAACTTTGCAGTAGTCCGAACTTTTTCCAAAGGCTTTGGGGCGGCCGGCATTAGACTGGGCTATATCATTGCCCAAAAAGGAGTAATAGATTTGGTAAACAAAGTAAATCTTCCTTTTTCCAAAAGCACTATTGCCGAATACATTGCTCTTAGGCTTCTGGAGAGCGACTGGATTGAACAAACAAAGAAGCGGGTTCATGAAGCGAAAAAAACTTTGCGGGCAGGCTTAAAAGTAATAAATATGGCCCACACTTCCGATTATACTCCTATATCCCTGCTCTATTGCGAAAACGAAGAAATAGATCTTTGTAAAGTATTAGAACAAACAGGAGTCCGGGCCGTTTCCTGTACATGCTATGAGGGGCTGGGGAAAAATTGCATAAGATTACATGTCCATAAAAATATGTCCCTTTTAATGGAATGTTTGCATGATGCTGAAAAATTACTAATGAAATAAAACGTTATTTTATAGCTTGGAGGAAACTCATGGGAGAGCGTACCAGTTGGTTAAGAATCATAAAGTTTGCCGGAGCCTTTACTGCTTTTATGATTGGCTCAGGATTTGCCACAGGACAGGAAGTCATGCAATTTTTTACGGCCTATGGCATTTGGAGTATTGGCGGCATTTTCATCAGCATGTTTTTATTTGCCTGGAGCGGCGCCCTTATAATGAAATATGGATTTGATAACAGAAATAACTATTATTTCAATCCTTTTCGTTACTACTGCGGTAAAATCTTGGGAACCTTTTTGGAATACTTCATACCGGTTTTCCTCTTTGCCGTTGTCGTAGTAATGATTTCCGGAGCAGGGGCACCCATGAATCAATACTTCGGCTTACCCCATTATATGGGTGCCGCATTTATGGCTTTTTTAGTAATGATTACCAACATGTTCGGCTTGAAAAGACTGGTTGATATCATCGGCAGTCTTGGCCCCCTGACCATAATTTTTCCCATTATAATTGCCCTGGTGGCCCTGATTAACAACCCCGGGGGTTTGGCCAATGTTTCAGAAGCCATGAAACAAGTAGGCGAACTGCCGAGAGCCACCGGTTCCCCCAGCGCCTGGTGGCTGGCCGGTATCTTATATGTGGCTTACAACGTAACCGGCTCCATTCCTTTCTTGGCGGAAATGGGCAAAGGGGCTGCCACCGGCAAAGAAGCAGTACTGGGTGCCGTAATAGGATCCGTTGCATTGATGACTTCCGGCCTCCTATTGAACCTGGCCTTGTTGGCCTATATAGGTGATATTGCCCATCTTGCCATTCCCAACTTGTACTTTGCCGATTTAATTACGCCGGCCTTTGGAATGATTTTTTCAATAATATTGCTATGTGAAATATTCAGTACCGCCGCTCCCATGCTTTGGGTTTCCGCCAACAAAATAGGCAAAGAGGGCACTAACAGAAACAAAATTGCCGTCATTGTCTTATCAATTTTCGCCTTTTTCGGCGGACAGCTGCCTTTCGGAATGCTAATCGGCACAGTTTATCCTTATACCGGATACCTTGGAATTATTGTGTTAATAACCATAACCGTAAAGGTTTTGGCCGATAGAAACAAGTTAACTTTTAAATGAGAAAGAACATATTTAAAAAGAGGATAACCATTGAAAAAAGGTTATCCTCAGCTTGTTAACAAACCAAATTTATTATCAACGAAAAGCTAGCTCAAACAATTATTAGGAATGAACTCGGTGGCTTCGGGAATTATCAAAACTCCCCGGCACTTAATTGAAAATATAGTTACGTTCTTAATTATTCTTTTATTTATATTTATTATTTTTTATTTAAAAGATACAAAATTAATAGTTTCAATTAAGTGCCGGATTAA
>JAAXZE010000203.1 GCA_012720075.1 Clostridia bacterium | reverse complement strand
CAATTAAGTGCCGGATTAAACAGTTGATAATTCTAATCCTCAGCCACCTGCGTTCTTTTTATTCAATCTCGCTAATGCTTTTCTTATGATAATAAATCTCAAAGCTTTTTGCTACATATTTTAACTTTGTCGACAGTCTGAAGTCTGAAGCCTGAAAGCAAGATTGTTTTTATAGGTAAATTTTTGCAATAATCTACTTAGGTTCTAGTCTAAGCTCTAAGGACGGCATCAAATTTTTCAGCCAGAGACTGCAGAATCCTTTCATAAATGTCGTTAATTTCCTTGTCGGTAAGGGTTCTGTCTTCCGCTTGGAAAGTAAGGGCAAAAGCTAAACTCTTATGACCCGGAGCGATTTGGTTGCCTTTATAGACGTCAAAGAGGAAGACTTCAGTTAACAGTTCACCGCCGGCTTTTTTGATTTCTTCCATTAATTGAACTGAGGCAATTTCCTCTTTTACTAATATGGCCAGGTCCCTATTGACAGCGGGATATTTGGGCAATTGTTTGAACTCGGTTTGGCCTTGGCCAATTTTAAGCAGAACTTCCAAGTCCAGCTCGGCAACATAATTCCTTCCAGGGAGATCATAATTATCAGCCACTTGGGGATGCACTTCGCCTAAGGTGCCAAAAGGCTCCTGGCCGATATAGACACAAGCGGTTCGGTTCGGATGGTAGCTGGGGTTATCCCGGCAGGGTCTGAAAGAAACATTGCTTATTTTCAATTGTTCCAGCAAATCTTCCACAATCCCTTTCAAGTAGTAAAAGTCTGCCGGTTGGCCTTTATCCTGCCAGTGGCTGACCAAAGTACCTCTCAGAGCTATGCCTAAGGTCCATTTTTCCTCCGGCAGTGTTCCTTTTTCTAAAAAGTCACCGGGCAAATAAATCTTACCCAATTCAAAAACGCCCAAGTTTTCATTTCTTCTATTGACATTTCTCCGCAGGGTTTCCAATAGACCGGGCAAAAGGGTGGTCCTCATATGACCCTGTTCTTCCGAAAGGGGGTTGAGTATGGCCACCGTACGCCGCCGCCAATCGTCCTCGGCCAGTAAAAGCTTATCAAAATGGTTATAGTTGATAAAACTGAAGTTTATTACCTCGTTTAAACCCCGGGCAGCCATGAGATTTAAAACCTTGTCCCGCAGTTTCTGTTCAGGAGTTTTTTGCCCTTTACTGCCGGCGCCAAAGGGCAAGGTAGTGGGAATATTGTCGTAACCATACATCCTGGCTACTTCTTCAACAAGGTCTTCAGCAATGGATATATCGGGTCGATAAGGCGGGACTTCCACGGTAATAGACGTACCGTCGTCTTCCAGGATAGTCATATTCAAGTTTCTTAAAATTTCCTTAACTTTTTCATTCTCGATATCCGTACCCAGCACTTCATTAACTTTGGCTAAAGTCAGCTGAACCTTTGTCCTGGCCAAGGGATTTGGATAATTGTCAATAATTCCTCTTAATACTTTTCCGCCTGCCAGTTGTTCCAAAAGCTGAGCGGCCCTGTTGGCGGCTTCCGCTACCGTTTCGATATTGATGCCTTTTTCAAAGCGGATAGAGGCTTCCGTTCTTAAGCCCAGAGCCGTTGAAGTTCTTCTGATGCTGGTGGGATGGAAATAGGCCGCTTCGATTAACACAGTTTTGGTTTCATCGGTAATCTCAGAATTTAGCCCACCCATGACGCCGGCAATGCCTACGGCCTTCTCCGGATCGGTGATTAACAGCATTTCTTCGGTCAAAGCTCTCTCGTTTTCGTCCAAGGTTACGATTTTTTCTCCCCGTTCCGCAGTGCGAACAATAATTTTACCCTGAGCCAAATAATTATAATCGAAAGCATGGAGAGGCTGTCCATATTCCAGCATGACAAAATTGGTAATATCAACAACATTATTAATGGGCCGCATTCCGGCACATTTTAATCTATGCTGCAGCCACTGGGGTGAAGGCTTTATTTCTACATCCTCAATAATTTTAGCCACATACCTGCGGCAAAGGTCGGGATTTTTGATTTCAATTACCGCCAAATCCTCAGCTCTTTTATCTATTTCGGTAAAACTAATCTCCGGCAGTCTAACCTCTTTCCCCAAAATGGCGCTAACTTCTCTGGCAATATTTAAAACACTTAAACAGTCCGATCTATTGGGAGTCAAATCAAACTCCAAAATGCAATCATCCAGATTTAGATATTCTACGGCATCAGCACCTAAGGGCGCGTTGTTATCTAAAACCAGTATTCCTTCTTTTTCTTCGGGAGTTAAGCTGTCCTCATCCATTCCCAATTCCCTGGCAGAGCAAATCATACCCTGGGACTCGGTTCCCCTTAATTTGGCCTTTTTGATTTTTACGCCTCCGGGGAGTTCGGCACCAATTAAAGCAAAGGGCACTTTTTGACCGGCTTTAACATTGGGAGCACCACAGACCACCTGATACTAATAGGCTCCGTCAGTAACCTGACATAAAGAAAGTTTCTCCGCATTGGGGTGCTTTTGGGCATCTAAGACCTGGCCCACCACCACATTTTTAACACCCTTGTTTAAATATTGGATGTTTTCCACCGTTACCCCGGCCGCCGTTAGTTTTTCCGCCAGTTCTTCGGGGGTAATATCTATATCAACGTATTCTTTCAGCCATTTATAAGATACTTTCATTTACCCAACACCTCCTAAAACTGTTGCAAGAATCTAATATCATTTTCAAAGAAGAGACGCATGTCGTTGATGCCGTATTTCAGCATGGCAATCCTCTCCACGCCCATACCGAAAGCAAAACCGGTTACCTGGGTGGGGTCATAGCCGCCGTACCTTAAGACATTGGGATGAACCATTCCGGAACCAAGGATTTCCAACCATCCCGTATTGCCACAGGATTTGCACCCGCTGCCGCCGCAAATGCCGCAGGACACATCCACCTCGGCACTGGGTTCGGTGAAGGGGAAATAACTGGGCCGGATGCGAATCCTCCGATCGGGACCGAACATCTGCTGCACAAAAGCCAATAAGATACCTTTTAAATCGCTCATTCTAATACCTTTATCGATGACCAGCCCTTCAATTTGATGGAACATTGGTGAGTGGGTCGCGTCATCATCCTTGCGGTAAACTTTCCCCGGGCAAATGATTTTAACCGGAACGGCCGGTT
Source organism: Clostridia bacterium (assembly GCA_012720075.1). Lineage (GTDB taxonomy): Bacteria > Bacillota > Peptococcia > Peptococcales > BICA1-8 > JAAXZE01. Next base: position 3,996 of record JAAXZE010000203.1, on the reverse strand, counting down.
TCAATCTTTCCATGGTTCGGACCTGCACCGGCGAAGTATGGGTTCTTAAAACTATATCCGGCGATATGTAAAAAGTATCCTGCATATCCCGGGCCGGATGATCTTTAGGCAAATTGAGAGCCTCAAAATTATAATAATCGGTTTCGATTTCGGGACCTTCAGCTATTTCAAATCCTAATCCTATGAAAATTTGTTTGGCTTCTTCTATTACCAAAGTAAGGGGATGATTGCTGCCCCGGGCAAAAGTTTTTCCGGGCAAAGTGATATCAATGGTTTCGGCTTGCAGCTTTTGCTCCTGTTCAATCTTTTTAATTGCCGCAACCCTTTCCTGAAAAAGGGAATTAAGCTCATCTCTTACTTCATTGGCCAATTGACCGATAAGCGGTCTCTCTTCCGGAGATAGTTGGCCCATACCCCGTAAAACCTGGGTCAATTCGCCTTTTTTTCCCAAAAACCTTACTTTTAATTCATTAATTTCTTCCAGGCTTGTTGCTTTTTCTAAAGAACATTTAGCTTCTAATTTAATCTTTTCCAGCTGTTCTTTCACAGAAATAAACCCTCCTTAAACTGAACTAATATAAAAAAATAAACCCTCATCCCAATAGGGACGAGAGTTGTTCCCGCGGTACCACCCAAATTAATCCTTTTTGCAAGGATTCCCTTAAACTCATAACGGTGAGTCCCGGTTAAACCTACTTAAATGAAAGCTAATAACCCCATCCGCTTTCATTGTTCAGCTTAACATCTCCGGGGCGAAACCTGTATCAAGACGTAACGAACGTTACAACAAAGCTTGCAGTCTAAGGCTTTGTCTCCCTGGGTAACATTCAATTACAACAGCTCCCCTTCATCGCTCTTACTGTATTGCTATTTTACGGTAAAGCAGGTAAACCTTAACTGAGCCTGTTGCTTCAAATAAGCACCATAAAGAGTCACGGCACAGCATTTACCTTACCTCTTTCTACCAATGCCTTTAGCGGCATTATATCATAGTTCGGCCCTATTTTACAACTCAAAGCATTCTTTGTCTGATTACCTCATAAAGAATTATTGAGCCGGCTATAGCCACATTAAGGGATTCGGAATCGGGACTTAAAGGGATTTTGACGATATAATCGCCGGTGGTAATTCTCTGCAAGCCTGAAGCTTCACTGCCCAATACCAAAGCAATCTTTTCCGGATATTTTACCTGGAAATGATAAAGTTCACCTTTTATATCGGCAAGTATTAATTTTATCCCGTTAGCTTGAAGTTTTTCCAGTAACCATTGGGTGTCCTCAATGTAAAACACCGGCATTTTAAAAACAGCGCCCATAGTGGACCGTAAGGTTTTATCGTTATAAATATCAACGGTACCCTTTAAACAAAAAACCGCATCAACGCCGGCAGCCAGCGTTGTCCTGATGATAGTGCCTAAATTTCCGGGGTCTTGGATACCGTCTAAAATCAAAAAGGTCTTCCCTGTTTCTACTAATTTTATATCCCAATTGGGCATGTTAACAATGGCCGCTATGCCTTGGGGAGTGACAGTGGATAAATGCTTTTCCAATAGTCCCGGAGAACAAAACAATACTTTACCGGAATATTTATCCAGAATATCTTTAACATCATCCAGCTTTGGCAATTCTTCATTGATCAGAATGGCTTCGATGGCAGCGTTATGTAATATAGCTTCTTTACAAAAGCGAGTGCCCTCAATGACAAACTGCCCATATTCTTCCCGGTACTTTCTTTTTTGTAAAGCTTTTAGTTTTTTGATCCAGGGATTTTGGTCGGAGCTAATGATTTCCATCAGCCAACTCTCCTATATAATATTTATAAAGCAGGCCTTAGGGGCCTGCTTTTTTAACTGTTTTTAGCAACATTGACTAATTCGCTGAAAGCTTGGGCATCATTAACGGCCAATTCGGCCAACATTTTACGGTTAATCTCTACACCGGCTTTTTTCAAACCATTGATAAACCGGTTATAAGACATACCGTTTTGTCTGGCAGCGGCATTGATCCTTGCAATCCAAAGTCTGCGGAAATCCCGTTTGCGCAGTCTGCGGTGAGTATAGGCATGCATTAAAGCCTTCATTACCGCCTGATTAGCAACTCTAAAGATTTTAGAACGGGAACCACGGTAACCTTTTGCCAGTTTTAAAATCTTTTTATGTCTACGGCGTGCTGTTACGCCTCGTTTAATTCTTGCCATGTTATTTACCTCCTAATTCAACGGTTTACTTATAGGGAATTAATCTTTGAACTCTTTTAGCATCGCCTTCAAACATAATGGCAGATTTACGCAGGTTACGTTTTCTTTTAGCGCTCTTCTTTTCTAAAATATGGCTCTTAAAAGCATGATACCTTTTTATTTTTCCTGTAGCAGTCTTTTTAAAACGCTTTGCTGCACCTCTGTGAGTTTTCATTTTTGGCATAATTATAGTCCTCCTCTCTGCAAAGTCTATGAATTTATTGGCGACAAAATCATAACCATATTCTTACCTTCAACCTTTGCTTCTTTTTCAACCTTAGCTAAGTATTTCACGCCATTAGCCATACGGTCGCAAAGCTCTTTACCCAGTTCGGGATGAGTAATTTCCCGTCCCCTAAACATAATAGTAACTTTAACTTTATCACCATTTTCCAAAAATCTAATGGCATTTTTCATTTTGGTATTAAAATCATGTTCTTCAATATTAGGGCGGAGTTTTACCTCTTTAACATTAATGATGCGTTGATGTTTTCTGGCTTCCCTTTCTTTTTTGCTTTGCTCATATTTAAACTTGCCAAAATCCATAATCCTGCAGACAGGAGGATTGGCATTAGGAGCAACTTCCACCAGATCCAGTCCCCTATCCAAAGCAATATTCAAAGCGTCTTTGGGGGGCATAATTCCCAACTGTTCTCCGTTTTCATCAACTAATCTAACCTCTTTGGCCCTAATCTCCTCGTTAACCCTTAAATCTTTGCTAATAATTTGTCACCTCCAAAAAATATAAACAGCGGATGAGAACCCATCCGCTCAAATAGCAAAAGACAAACAGCCCTTTTTGTAATTATCCTGTAACCTTAAAAGCGCTAGCCTTAAGGTGAGAAGCGGACGGCTTCTTCTTAAAATGATGTTAAATTCACACAGATTATTTTAGCATCCATTGACAGCAATGTCAAATGTTTTTATAATCTTAACTTCAACCTTAACCTTAGCCTTAGCCTTAACCTCTATCCAACTTCAACCTTTTATCTCTAATCCTTTATCTTTTTTCTTTTATTTCTGCCGTAATATTTTCGATAAACTGAGCCAGCGGAACTGCCCCTAAATCACCTTCACCCCGTTTGCGGAGCCCAACGGTACCGCTTTCCTGTTCTTTTTCGCCGACAATCAGCATATAGGGAATTTTTTGCAGTTGGGCTTCCCTGATTTTGTAACCGATTTTTTCATTCCGGTCATCAAGCTCAACCCTTACCCCGGCCTTATTTAAGGCATTATATACTTGCATACCGTAGTCGGCATGCTTACTGGTAATAGGTAATACAATGGCCTGCACCGGAGCCAGCCAAGTGGGAAATGCCCCGGCATAGTGTTCGGTAAGGATACCGATGAATCTCTCGATACTGCCGAAGATAGTCCTATGAACCATGACCGGCCTGTGTTTTTCACCGTCTTCACCAATATAGGTCAACTCAAACTTCTCCGGCATTTGGAAATCCAACTGGATAGTCCCGCACTGCCAGGTTCTTCCCAAGGAATCTTTTAAATGAAAGTCAATTTTAGGACCGTAGAAAGCTCCGTCCCCTTCATTAATAATATAACTCATGCCTTTTTCTTTCAGGGCGGTTTCCAGAGCATTGGTAGCTATTTCCCATAACTCATCGGAACCCATGGCTTTTTCCGGTTTTGTGGATAATTCAACATGATAATCAAAGCCAAACAATTTATATATCTTATCCGTTAATTCTATTACCCCTTTTACTTCGGCATTAATTTGACTGGGAAGCATATAGATATGGGCAT
>JAAXZE010000015.1 GCA_012720075.1 Clostridia bacterium | reverse complement strand
GTAAGTATCCTTAAAAAGATTGGTAATATCAAAATAAGCCCATTGGTCGGGAGAGTGGGTATCCAGAAAATATTGTTTAGCTTTGATGCTGTCCTCTTCCCCGGTTAATTCAAATTTAAGCAAAACTTCTATGGCATTTCTAATGGATTTATAAATATTTTCTTTCTCAGGGTCTTTATTCTGAACCGGAGACAAACCTTTTTCCAGTTCATTTTTGGCAAAATCTATTTTTTCCCACTGGGGCCCACCCACATATCCCGTCTTTCCATCAGGCAATAATGTTAGGTTAGAACCGGAAACTTGAAATTTTTTGAGCTCTCTACCGCTTTTATCCAAAATTCGTAAAGAAAAGAGATTGCCGTCCTCATTTTTATCTTCAATGATATAAGCAATTTTTCCGTCATCAACAAATTTAGCGTCGAAAACATATTCTTTAGTTATGGTCCGGATTCTATTAGGCTGGTTGATATCAGGGGTATAATACAAACCAAACCCGTTATCACCCACTTGCAGCAATGACTTTTGGTAGGAATCTCTAAATCTTCCTTCTCCTAAAATTTTAACCTGGTTTCCCCCTTTATCTACAATTATTGTTCTAACCCCGTCATTTTCCATATTCTTATTCTGGTTATCATAATTAAACCATTTAGTGGCAAAATAATAATTATTGTCTAATTTTCCTTTAAAATATATTTGTTCTTTGGTTTCATAAGCTTCTACCTTTTTCTGAGAATTAACATAATAAATGCTTCCGTTACTTAAGTTGTTGTTCTCGGTATATAATTTATTTTCATCCTTAGGGGACCAAAAGAAGAAGCTGATGGTATCTTCCTCCAAAATATCCTCCATAAGGAGCCTGTCTTTATTGGTATCATAAATAATCAGCCTTTCGCCGCCGCCAAAGGCAACAATTTTTCCCGTATTGTTCCACTGAACCATGGAAATAAAAGGAACGCTTTCAGCAATAATATTTTCTTCCTGAGTATCTCGATTAACCTTCACAATGCGCACCTTTTCTCTAGGCTCGCCCTTTATGACCCAGGGTCCGTTGTCATTGGGCAGCGGCTCCATAAAATACAAATCCTTACCGTCCATTGACATGGTTAAAAGAACCCTGCCTTCAAAACTAATTGCTTCATAAGCCTGGAAACGAACGGAACCTTCTATATTTAATTCTTCCCCTGAAGCAACACTCTCAGTTTCTGTTTGGATCAGATAAACCTGGTCATCACGGATTTCTTTTTGCCCACAGCCAAAGAGAAGAAACATTAATAGCACGGTAAAGGTCATAAGCTTTTTTCCCATAGAGACCTCCACTTAAGTCAATAGAAGTACTAGCTATATATTAACATATTTTTTTAGGAAAAGTCCCTGCTGGGTTTCAACTTTCCAGTTATAGACTTTTCCGAACCTACAGTTCTACCGCGCTACAGTTCTACAGAAATTATTAAGCTCAAACACACAACATTTTGCCGCACCAATTTTCCCTGATACTTTGTCACAGTAATAATATGATTGAAAAGATATTTTTCTAGTAATTCTCAATTCTCCATTCTCCATTAAAAAAGGCCCCGGAAATATCCGGAGGCCAAATATAAATTATTTTGCAGCGTTTTCTTCAGCTTCGTCAGCAGCATCAGCTTGTTCGGCTTCTTCAGCAGGTGCTTCAGTTTCTTCTTCTGCTGCCTCTTCGGCATCAGCAGCTTCGTCAGCAGCATCGGCATCTTCAGCCGGAGCATTTTCTTCAGTAGCTTGTTCTTCCTGTGCTTGTTCTTCCTGAGCGTTTTCAGGCGGAGTAGCCTGTTGATCGTTTGATGAGCAGCCAACTACCAGGAACAAGCTCAGTGCTAAACATAAAACCAAACTTAATAATTTTTTCATTTCACTTTCCTCCTCCAAAAAATTTTTTCGTATCCAGAAACCTCTTCCCGAGTTCAGTAGTATAATAACAATTAGTTTTTATCAATCTTCGTCCTACTTGTAAAAAATTTGTAAACAAAAAAAGACCTCTCGGTCGAATGTTAGAATTTAATGAAAGCCACACTCTAGGGATGCATCCACCATGCTTTTTTAATGCATAATGCATCACATGAATGTTAAATTATTGGACGCATCTGCTTTATGGATAATCTGCATGATGCATTTTATAAAACCGATTTGATATGGACATATTTGTCCGCCTTTCCGTGCCGTAGCAGCAAATTTATTAGCTGCCTATCATTATCCCTCTATTATTTACGGGTCGGCATGGAAACCGACCCCTACATTTCGATTATATAGGCTACGGTGTCACAATGTCACGATGACACGATGTCACCTGCATTTATAATTTTAGTATTTCTAACACACACTAATTCCAAATAAAAAAACGGTGTGTGAATAAATATGGTTCAGATTTTGTTTTATCCTACTTTTTTACTAATGGCTTTTATTTTGTCTCTTATTTATATTCCCAGGAAATATTACAAAGAATATTTTATTTACGGTATTATTTTGGGCGGTCTTGGCGATGTAATAATTGTAGGCTTATTTCAGAATGTCTTTCATATTATCTGGTTTAAGAATTCCGGAATATTTAATGCCCTTGGTCAAAATTTACTGTCGCCGCCCTGCTGGGTATTTGTTGTTATGCTTTTCCTAAATTTTCTACCCAATAGGCGACTGTTTTTATATCTTTATGTGATGACAGTTGCTTGCTCCAGTGTAGGATACGGAATACTGGTTCATAATGTCGGCCTTTTTGATTATAAACCCTGGTTTTATCCTGTTTTTAGTTATTTCACTTTCTTAAGCTGGTGGTGTTTTATAACATGGGTTTTTCTAAAGACCAACACCATCAGAAATCCAAATAAGGTGAATAATATTAAGCTAAAAAGACATTCTTCAAATCGGTAATCTTAAGTATCGGAGAATAAATTCATCGCTACAATACCTGTTCCAGTAGTCAGCTAATAATCTCAACCGAACCTTTTTCAATGTCACTAAGTCACGATGTCATGATGTTACATTAATATTAACCTTAACCTAGCGAAGCGAAACCTAGTCAACGAAGTTGACGTAACCTTTAATCTGCTTTACCAACTCTTCCAACATTCAAACTGAAAATTGATGTCACGGCGACACAAGGTCACTTTTATTAAAAACTATACTTACCTTAGTACCCTGCCCCGGTTGGCTTTCTATTTCCAGTTCAGCGCCATGACCTTCCACTATCTGGTGGGTTATAGCCAGTCCCAACCCCAGGCCTCCTTCTTTCCTGGACCTTGATTTTTCGATGCGATAGAAAGGTTCTCTGACCCTTTTCCTTTCCCAATCTTCCATCCCTTTTCCTTCATCCTGCACAAATACCGCAACTTTATCCTGATCCTTTTCTATGCCTAAAACAATGGTACCTTGTTCACTGGCATTGATGGAGTTGTCAACCAGATTAATAATCGCTCCTTTAAATAGATCTTTATCTAATAAAAGCCTGGTCTCTTCTCCCTGAACCTTGATTGAGAGGCCTTTTTCTTCAGCCTTAACCTTCATAATCTCTTTTATTTCCTGCAAAATCGGTAAAACATTATGCTTTTCCAACTGCAAAGCCTTTTCTCTCAATAAAATAACGTCCATTAAAGTATTGGCCAGCTTTAACATCCGGCTGCCTTCCGCTTGAATATAATTTAAACTTTTATAAAATATTTCCGGATCATAATCTATTTTTTGCAGCACTTCAGCATAGCCGATAATTGAAGTTAAAGGTGTCCTAAGCTCATGGGTTAAATTATCAATAAACCTTTGTTTGCGTTCACTCTCATTTTCCAATTGGCTTATCCGCCTTTCTATTTCCGAAGCCATAATATTAAATTGTTCGGCCAATAATCCAACTTCATCACTGCCGGTAACCTTGGCCCTCTCCTTATAGTTTCCTGAAGCAATGCTGCGGGCCGTCAGACTCAACTCTTTAATAGGTTTAATTACAAACTTGCTGATAAACCAGGCAATGAGCGCCACGAAAAACAAACCGATAATTCCCACCCGGAAAAAGAAAAGATATTGTTCTTTTCTCTGCTCATCAATGTGGGAAATATCTTTGATAAAGGACAAAACCATCTTTTCCTCATCGATTCGGAGCATATCGGAAATAAATAAGTAATGGGCTCCTGTATCATCCCGCCTTAAAATAAAATTCTTTTGCCCCTGCAAAGCGGCTTCCAGTTCCTTTCTCGGCAAGAACCAGGCTTGGGTAGTGTTGGAGGCCAACAGATTTAAATTTTCATCGAAGATTTCCAAATAGCTGTTTTCCGTTTCAAACATATCCACTATGCCCTGGCTGTAGTCCTTTAACTCTATTTCCCTGCCGGAAACCCGCATATTGTTAATTAAATAAAGAGTTAAGGTAGAATAAAGATTATCCGCCTCGTCAATGCTTCGTTCAATCTCTTTATTTAAAAGGCTATTATAGGTATTTTCCGTAACAATAATGCCTGTAACGGTAAGGGAAAGGATATAAACCCCTATGCAAAGAATAAAAATCCTCCAGGCAAATTTCATATTTTAGGCCTCCAAACGATAACCGACCTTATAAATGGTTTTAATCTTATCGGTCCCCAATTTATTTCGCAGACGCTGAATATGCATATCCACTGTTCTGGTGTAACCTTCATAATCATAATCCCAAACCAACTGCAAAAGCTTTTCCCGTGACATAACCATGCCCATATTTTCCGCCAGTAATCTTAATAATTCGAACTCCTTATAGGTTAGTTCCACCTCTTGTCCGTCTTTGAAAACCTTATGCTGTTCCAAATGAATTTCAATATTGTCAAAGACAATCACCGAATTATCCTTACCACTTCTTCGCAAGACGGCTTTTACCCTGGCCAGAAGTTCTATAGCCTCAAAGGGCTTGGTGATGTAATCATCGGCACCCATTTCCAACCCTTTTACCTTATCCTTTAAACCGTCCCTGGCGGTGAGAATAATGGTGGGGATTTTTTTCTTGATTAATTCCGGCAGGATCTCAAAACCATCGATGCCGGGCAGCATTAAATCCAAAAGAACCAAATCAATTTTCTCGTTTTTTATTAATTTCAAACCCTCATTACCGTCTCCCGCTTCCAGGGTTTTATAGCCTACCAGGGATAAGTTAAGCTTTATCAATTCCCTAATCGGTTCTTCGTCTTCGATAATAAGGATAGTCTGCATAATAAACACCTCAAGTTGTGACTTATATTACTAATATACATAATTTTATCCATAATTACAAAGGTAGTGAACTTTTGTAGAACCGATGCGGGACGCACAAAAATAATAGACCCATACTGAACTTGTACTACAATTAGGAACAAACTTAAATAGAGAGATTTTAACCCTCTATTCAGTACTCCTAAAAATAAGGAGCGGTCTTTTGAGAACCGCTCCTTTTAATGTTTATATTTTTATATTGTTACCTGATCCTTTATCTTATCAAAGGTTGCCTGGCCAATTCCTTTTACATTCATCAGTTCTTCAATGGATTTAAATCCTCCCTTGCTGTTACGATAATCAATAATGGCCTGGGCTTTACTGGGGCCAATTCCCGTAAGGCTGTCCAATTGTTCCAAGGTTGCCGTATTAAGATTTATTTTTCCACCGGCCGCCGGTATTGTTGTCGTTGAATTTACCACGAAAATGTTAGGGTTTGCGGCTAGACCACCGCCATCAACCTCCAACGCTCCCTTCTTATAAACAAAGATCTTATCCTGGTCTTTTAAGATAGCGGCCCTATTGAGGTAGGTATCTATATCGGCCTCTGCCGTAGGAACGGCCAGCTTCAAGGCTTCTTCCAAACGAGCCCCTTCCTCCAGTTCATATATTCCGGGTTTTTCTACTTCCCCGGCAACATGAACAAAGATGGTTTTTTTCTTTTCTTGCACAGCCTCGGGTTTTTCCATTTTTACCGGGTCCTCAAGGACTATCTCTGCCGGAGTTTGCAAAAGCCTTCCCAGGGCATATTTGGTTCCTCCCCAAAAGGAAAAGGCACAAGCCAATACCAGGAGGACAATTAAACTCTGTTTATTCAGCTTGAGATTATCCAACATCCTTTCACCCCGATTTTATTGATTTATAGACACAAAATACTACCTTTTTTTGCTAAATCCTGCTTATAAACAGTTTTTTCGGAAAAAAGAAAAAGGACAGCTAATGCTGTCACAGCTTGTAGACAAAAACCGTTTTAAAGTACTAAACTTAAAAACGGTTTTTCTTCATAAGTAAACAATTTTAAAATTCTCACGAAAATATTTGCAAAAGAAGGCGATGCAGGTGGTAACATACCCCATCTTTTCTTCCACG
>JAAXZE010000202.1 GCA_012720075.1 Clostridia bacterium | reverse complement strand
TGATTCAATATTTTACGGTTTTTCTTCTTCAGCATATCATCGCCCCAAATCATTGATATATCTCTATTTTACTAGAAAATTAGGTTGATTTGGGATTTCTTTGAAAAAAAGACTGCCGACAAAGACTTTGTCGACAGTCTGTAAGGTAGACCCCAGTGTCTACCTTTTTTATTTTAACACTCCTATTTTATTTTTCATATTTTAAAATAGGGGTGATGTTATGATAAACAAAAAAAATTTTTTATGCTGTTGGCCCTATTATAGAATTAACCCCCTACCTTCAGCCAATAATTCTAACACCCATGAACTTATGTTGGTTGCCGAATGTGTATCGGTGGTTTATTCAAATTTTTACCAAGACTTTATTCAAGGGAAAAACAGCGACTTGATTTGTCCCCAAATGGATGATAAAAGTGAATGTGTAGAAAGGCTGGCTAATCTTATTAACTCCACTAATCTGGAAAAAATTACAATAGTAAGAATAGAAAAAAATTGTTGTGGTTTTCTTTTGAAATTAGTTCAAGATGCCCTCAAAATTGCAAATAAAAAAATTCCAATACAAGAAAAAATAATTAATCATAAAGGAAAAGTTGCAGAGATAAAGAATATTCTTTAAACTAATATTAGCAATAAAATTAGGGGGCTGGTATACCATGGATATAGAAAAAATAGCGGAATTTTTACAGAACATGAACCCTCTTACTGTTGAACCTCAACTTTGCAGTAAAACCATAACACCCAAGTCATCCTGTGCCAAGTGTCAGGAGATTTGTCCGGTTCAAGCCATCACCTTAACAGGCAGTGGCCCTAAAGTTGAGCAGTGTATTTCCTGTGGACTTTGCATAGGAGCTTGCCCCAACCATGTTTTTAGACTTGATGAAAAACAACTTTTAGATATTGACCCCAACCAAACAGAAACGCTGATTTTAACCTGCCCCCAAAATTCCCAAGCCTTTGGAAAAGGCATGCCCAACGGTATTACAAAAATCAACTGTATAGGGCAATTATATCCCGAACTGCTTTTATATCTTTTGACCTCTTTTTCCCGGGTTATTATTTTTTACGAACCCCAAATTTGCCAAGAATGTGTGAATTGCGATTTTTCCGATAAATTCCAATTGCATTGTTTCTCCAACATCTTTGATAAAAGTGTTTTACAAAGGCTTTTGATTATTACCGATAGAAACAAAGTAAAAGATTATCTTGACCGGCAAAAATTGCAACCGGCCCATAACCGGCGTTCCTTTTTTAAAGCCATTTTTACCGGTTCAAAAGATATTACCCAAAAAATTATTGAGTATGGCTTAAAACAGGAGAATGCCAACAAAGTAAAAAACACGAAAAAACCTCTAAAAATGCATTACCTTAAAGAAGGATTAACAAAACAAAAAGAACTGGATTACTCCGAGACTTTACCCTTTTCTAACCTAAAGTTAAATGCTTGTAATTTCTGTGAAGTCTGTAGTAAATTATGCCCTACCGGCGCCCTGCAAATAACTCAAGAAGAAAACACTAAAAAACTCGCTTTTTTAGCCAATCTTTGCACCCACTGCCGGATTTGCAGTGAAGTCTGCTTTTATAAAGGCTTAACTTGGGAAGGCCGTATTACCATAGGGGAGTTTTTAAATAATGAACACCGTACCCTGGGTTCCGCCCAAGCCAAGGCATGCGCCAACTGTCAGCAAGAATTTTTTGAACTGGATGCTCAAAAAGATTTATGTTTTCTATGTCGCCCTTTACAGAACCTTAATATCAAAAAATTCCGCTTCTAAATAATTTAGTCTAACAATAAAATTTTCCATTAATAAAAATCGGCATTTTGTGAATATCACTATTATTTATATCCTATATTCTCTTTATCATATAAAAGATATCTTCAGATTTTCTTAGAGTACAATGCCGTTTATATTTTTTTTAAGTTAAATCCATTCTGCAAAAAAAGGCCGGGTAGTAATCCAGGCCTTTTTTTGAAGGTAAAATATTTGGAAAAAATCGCCTAATTCAGGGTAACACTCTCGGCGTCCATTATCGTTGTGTTATCCAATGGTAATTTGCGGGCTTTTGCAAGCTCAATCTCTTGAAATATGGTTATTCTCCTCTTCAATGCATCTTTTAAAAAAATCCTCCGCTTGCAAAAAATCCCCGGGAGTGTTAACGTTAAAAAAGCTCATGTCTTCCTGAATTTCAATATAACAGGTTTCTACCAGTTTATAAAGTTCAGTAACTTTACAAATATTGTTTTTTAATAGTTCTTCAATAAAAGGAATACAATTCTGGGTATAGATAGCCGTTAAGGGCTGGCATTTTCCACCCATGGTCGGCACTACCACTTGGCAGTTCTTCTGAGCAGCAAGTAATTTATTTATTAAATTTAAAGATACAAAAGGCATATCGCAAGGAACAACAAAATTATTGAAATATCGGGAGTGGATTAAGCCTGAATGGATACCCGCCAAGGGGCCCATGCCGGGATAAAAATCTTTAACTACTTTCACTTTCAATTTTTCATATTTTTCCACTTCATTGGCAACAACAATTATTTCCTCTAATCCCCTTTCCTGACCCTTTTTAATCACCCATTCAATTAGTGCATTTTCTCCCAACCTTAAAAAAGCTTTATCTTTTCCCATTCTGCTGCTTTTTCCTCCGGAGAGTATTATAAGCCCCAATGGTTGGTTTATTTTCATCTCACAGCCTCCCGTTAAATAAGAATCATGACCACCCGCTCAGCGGGTGGTTTGCTCTCGCCCTATAAGGGCGGTTACTAGGCTGAGCCTAAAGGCTCGCTGAATAGTCCGCCAACCGCACATTTTTTCAAGCAACCCCTAAAGGGGTTCTTTATTTTTTCT
>JAAXZE010000201.1 GCA_012720075.1 Clostridia bacterium | reverse complement strand
GGTCTGCCTTCTACCCTAGGGTAATCCCCGGTATTTTCCCGAATATCTTTATCAATTAACTCCTTCAGGTTATACCCTGCGTTTTTATAAGCACGCCAAATAACATCGGTACAAACCCCTTCATCTTGAGGAGGATAGCCCCCGCTGTAATAGGCACTTTTGTAGCGGGGCTGATTTTCTACTTCTTTTCTTGCTCCTTCCACAATATCATCTAAATCTAGTATCCCATCACCATCTTGGTCAATTTCCAAAACCAGTTTTTCAATTTTTAAGGCCGGTGGGGAATCAATTGCTTCAGTGCCCTGGTTTTTATCAATACTGTCTTTACTTTGGTAAAAATAAAATCCTCCTGAAAATATTAATATTATCAGGAGCATAGTCAACATTTTTTTCATATTATACCTCTTTCGTCCTAATAGACCGGAATTAAGACCGACATTGCATTTAATTCTTTTTAGTATAATTAATGAAAACCTTACATAGCCAGCCTAATAAAAAGTATAATACGAGGACAATTAATAATGTCAGCATTCTCTCCGCAAAAGTACCGTCAGCCATTAAGACTGGGCCTAAACCAAAAAAGGTCACTAACAAAAATGCAGCGATGATAAACGTAAAAAAGAGAATTTTTTTCATTGTTATACTCCTTTACATTTTTTGTAAGACAAATGAGTGCATCTGCTATGCGGTTTTACTGCATGATGCATCACATTAAAGCTAAATTATTAGGACGCATCTGCTTTTAGGATATTCTGCATGATGAGTTATTATTATATAAGAACGATTTGAAAATATTGTAGGGGCGGACCTGCGTGTCCGCCCTTTCCGGTGTTTTATCGGTCGGCATGGAAACCGACCCCTACGCAAACGCTCCAACAGTCAATTCATTGGCTGCCTCCCTCTAAATATAAAACAATCACTATCATTATTATAGCATTTCTGCCAAATTAGTGTTTTAGTTACATTAGGTTTTGGAATGCATCAATTAAAATTGGTATTCATCGGATGCATCATGCATTTTGCCTGTGAGCAGATGCATCCCCAAAGGTTTACTTTCATCGGATACATCAGCCAGTGTGGCTTTCATGTGACACTTTTCGGCGTCACGCGGTGACACGATGACACTTTATAAAAATCAAGCCCGTCAGCAATCTGCAGACCGGGCTTTTGTTATTTTAGTTATAAATATACAGTTTTTTGTCTCCCAATAAACTTTCATCGATCTTATCCTGCTGGTCGGCAGGAATGCTAATGGTATCGGGATCTCCATCACTTATATATCTTTTATCAGGGTTATTATCAAAATAATTGAGCCACTTGTCAAACTCTTCTTGAAAAACCTGAATTCGGGGTAATTTTGTAGGATCAAAGCCTTTAACCACCGGCGATTTTATTGGACCGGAACCAACTAATAGAATAGCTTTGTTATGATATTTTATGCCGTTATACTCCCCGCTGACGGCCCAGTTAACATCTTTGGGGTTAATGCCGTGGGGCAGGGCCAAGGTGTCCAATTCATAACCGGAAACAACCTCCTGGACCATTTCTACCATTTTCCCCAGTTCTTCCTCTACCTTTTCTTTAGATAAGGTGTTCAGTTTATGATGATTTACCGTATGGTTGCCTAAATCCATCCCCATGGCAACTATTTCTCTTAGTTTATCCTGCCAGGAGTCTTTTTGCCCAAAAGGTGTGTAATAATTGATATAAAATGTGGCTTCCAGACCGAAATCAGGGTGTTCTTCAGCAAAAGCCTTTAAAATGCCCACAGCACAGTTAGGGTCAATTATTCTTTTGCCACCCTGCTCAATGTAACGAAAATGTCCTGCCGTACCATCATCAAAGGTCAAAACTACAGGGGTATATCCGGCCTCAACCTTAATATTATTGGTAACAACGTCTCTCAGGCTGACCAGGCGATAACCCTTTTCATAGAGGGTTTCCAAATCCTTTCGGAAATTGGTATAGGTTCTGGCCCAACGGTCTTCTTTTTCCCCAATGACATGCCATTCCAAAATCATAATTTGACCGGCTTCATTGGCATTGACCGAGGCAGGGTCTACCGAGGGCTCCTCGGGCTGGGGCTCCGGTTCTTGATTTGCTTCCTCCTGTTTTTCAGTTTCTTCCGAAATTTGAGGTTCCTCCTGCGGGGCATTGACGCTGCAGCCAATAAGACTAAAGGTAATAACTAAAATTATTGCTAACAATATGTAGGGTTTGAAATACTTCAACTCTTTGTCCTCCTTCTGTTTCCTGTATTCTGTGAATTGTGACCCGCACCCGGAAAAAACTCTGATGCAGTCAAGCTGTGGTTAATGCTTTTCCATCCTTTTTCTACATTTAATTCTATCATCAGTTGTTAACGGTTTTCTACATTATTTTCAAAAGTTCTTATTTACAATATATTCCTTATAATACCGGTACAGGTGACGAGAAGTCCTTTCAGTATCCTGCTTTCCTTTTTTCCAGAGCGACCATCAAAGCTGAGATAATCCGATAAAGTTCTTCTTTTTCTTGAACCGCCGTTTGCAGATTTTTGCGACATTCTCTGGCGATTATTTCTGCTTGGGCAATTGCCAAATTAACACTGGTCACTCCCTGAAGGCACTCTAAAATTGAGCCGTCCCCAAAAATGATTACGGATCTTTTGTTTTCTCCCGGTGAAACACCCTTAATTTTATTGTGGACAATATAGCCCACGGCGCCTTCATCTTTGGCCAAAGGTTCCCGGCATTTGACGGGAATAAGTATTAATTGGGGATGAAAGGCCAGGGGAGTAGAAACCTTTTTGCCTATTAAGACACCATATTTGCGTTTAAGTTGGGCTATATCAACGGCAAAAACCTTAGCCAAATTTTTTAAAACTGTTTTTGTTTTATGGGGTATTAACGGTTTATTGCCACCTTCCAGCCAGACTTCAGTGCTGTTTGCTCCCAAATGATCATAAACAGGAACCAGACAGTTAATGTTTTGCCATTCTTGTTCAAAATTGAGGATAGTCATGCTTTTACCTCCTTTATCGAAGAATGTTTTACCTCTGGCGAAGGCTAATATAATTTTAGCCGAACGTATGTTCGATTGTCAACCATAATAAAAAGCTGCTTTGCAGGCCAGTCTGTCGACAAAGTTATTAATAAATATGTAGCAAAAAGGCTTTGAGATTAATTATCATAAGAATAGCATTAGCGAGATTGAATAAAAAGAACGCAGGTGGCTGAGGAATAGAATTATCAACTGTTTAATCCGGCACTTAATTGAAACTATTAATTT